>NZ_JBQKFW010000061.1:0-300 GCF_052119145.1 Collinsella sp. LCP19S3_H3 | reverse complement strand
CAATCTGCAGTGCGGCCCGAACCCCGTGAGGGCCGGCGCCTTTAGACGCGTGCCGGAAATCCAAGGGCTATACCCTAAGAGCAAACCACCCCTTTTAGGGGTGGTTTTGATGCGTGTCGACTTGAGAGTGAAACACGACATCGAGGCCAGGAAGGCGGCGATCGGGCTCTTCGAGCGAGGGCACGGCTTCGAGTCGGCGGCGAAGGCGCTGTCGGTCCCGCGCAACACCGTGAGACAATGGCTCTACGTATACCGGTCGTTCGGAAGCGAGGTGCTGCTATCCATGGACGGCAAGCAGAC
>NZ_JBQKFW010000060.1:0-300 GCF_052119145.1 Collinsella sp. LCP19S3_H3 | reverse complement strand
TTCGGCCCTCCACGGGGTCTTACCCCCGCTTCAGCCTGCCCACGGATAGCTCACCCGGCTTCGCGTCCGCGGCGCGGGACTCAAGTCGCCCTGTTAAGGCTCGCTTTCGCTCCGGCTCCCTTTCGGTTAACCTCGCCCCGCGCCAGCGACTCGCTGGCTCATTCTACAAAAGGCACGCCGTCACACCGTTAAAGGTGCTCCGACTGCTCGTGGGCGCACGGTTTCAGGTACTGTTTCACTCCCCTCCCGGGGTGCTTTTCACCTTTCCCTCACGGTACTGGTGCGCTATCGGTCACAGGG
>NZ_JBQKFW010000059.1:0-319 GCF_052119145.1 Collinsella sp. LCP19S3_H3 | reverse complement strand
GGTATGCCATGGAGAACGGTTTCGCGAACGACATGTCCGCCGCCACCTTCCTGCCCGAGCTCACCAACACCAACGCCCTGGGCTACCTGTCCATCATCATCTTCAACTTCATGGGCTTCGAGGTTATCTGCACCATGACCGATGACATGGCCGATCCCGCTCGCGATATCCCCAAGGCTATCGTCGTCGGTGGCGTGGCTATTGCCGTCATCTACCTGTTCGCTGGCTTCGGCATCGGCGCCGCCATCCCGGCCGACTCCATCGACCCCGACTACGGCATGATCGTCGCAGTCCAGACCATGGTGGGCGATTCCGTGCT
>NZ_JBQKFW010000058.1:0-326 GCF_052119145.1 Collinsella sp. LCP19S3_H3 | reverse complement strand
GAGAGAGATGGAAGAGTATCCTCTTCCAGACTCGATTCTTTTCTGCGATCTAAACAGAGAATGATAGCAATCATTCATCCGATCCAAACAAGAGGAATTCACTCATTAATGAGTGAGGAGCATCTGATCGCGAGCACAGTACAACTGCTGTGCCGCGGTATGAGATACCCGAATTGCGACATGAGAGCGCTATTCATGATATCGATTAATTAACTTTAGCGACACGTGGATATCCCGCGGGCCCGGAGCGGTCCCGCAAGATACCACGGGCGCACGGCGGATGCCTTGGCACAGGGAGCCGATGAAGGACGCGGCAAGCTGCGATA
>NZ_JBQKFW010000057.1:0-350 GCF_052119145.1 Collinsella sp. LCP19S3_H3 | reverse complement strand
GCACCGAAGGCGCAGCCCAAGGCAGGGTTGCGGGCCGCGTCACCGGTGCAGGTGCCATCCCAAGGAGAAGAAGGGATGCAATTGTTGGACCAACGCTCGCGGAACAGGCGCGTGTAGATGACGATACGCTGGTACATGGACACTCCGATCAAGACGGCCGCGTATACGACCGGGAACTTTCGGCAATTGGATACGCGCCTGACCTGGGATATCCAAGCGAACAATAGGCCTAACCCGCGATAGGTCCCAGGCCAGGCGGGTATCCAATCGAAGGGGAGGGGCGCTCCGGTGCGGAGGCAGCGGAGCGCCCGGGGAAAGCCCGGCCGGCCGGCCAGGCGGCCCCGTTCGCC
>NZ_JBQKFW010000056.1:0-358 GCF_052119145.1 Collinsella sp. LCP19S3_H3 | reverse complement strand
CACCTTGATGACGGCACCGCCGTCCATGACCCAATCGGCCTCGGCCACCGGGTGCATCGCCATGACCGTGACGCCCCACACGAAGGCAAGCTCGATGGCAATCCGGGCCCCAAGCGAAAATTCGATGCCCCATACCGCATTGATGACACTGGGGAACATACAGGCGATACTTGCAACCCACAGCGGGAAGTTGACCCAGTAGCACCAGGAGCAGCAGGCGCCCCAACGGTCGCCCAAGCCCAGGCGGACCCAATCGTACAGGCCGCCCTCGGAATCGAACGCCGTACCGAGCTCGGCCACCACCAGGCCATAGGGAAGCAAAAACGTGATGATGAGGAAGGCCCACCAGAAGAACTGC
>NZ_JBQKFW010000055.1:0-358 GCF_052119145.1 Collinsella sp. LCP19S3_H3 | reverse complement strand
GGCCCAACCGAGAGGGGGGAGGCGCCGAAGGTGTGGAGGGTGAGGGGGGTGAAGTCGTAACAAGGTAGCCGTACCGGAAGGTGCGGCTGGATCACCTCCTTTCTAGGGAGATAAATTCTTAGAGAGATCAACTTAACTCGAATAGGGGCAGGAGCCCGTCCGGTTGATGTCTGGCCCGGATACGTCCCCGCAGCACCCGGTCCCCGGGGTCGCACCCGCGTACCTTGAGAGCCGCATAGCGATAGGAGAGAGAGATGGAAGAGTATCCTCTTCCAGACTCGATTCTTTTCTGCGATCTAAACAGAGAATGATAGCAATCATTCATCCGATCCAAACAAGAGGAATTCACTCATTAATG
>NZ_JBQKFW010000054.1:0-362 GCF_052119145.1 Collinsella sp. LCP19S3_H3 | reverse complement strand
GGCGAGGTCGTCCGCGTCGTCAGCGCCAAGGGCCGCGAGACCGAGTACAAGGGCCTCACCCCCGAGCTGGCCGCCCAGCGCCTCGCCGAGGAGGCCGAGGAGAACTAGGGCTCCCGGCCCCGGGCACCCCGGCCTCTCCGGGGGCGTGCCCGGGCGACGGGTCCGCCAACCATCCCCCGGGGCGGGTGCAGGCGATAGCTCCGGCAGCCGCCGACCGCCCCGACCCCTCTCCCGTATCCCTCGTGCGTCCTGTCTCCGCGCACCTGGCTACGTCGTCGCCCGCCGGTGCGACCCCGTGAAAACCGGCGCCGGGCGCCCCGACCTCTGCCGGGGGACGGGCGCCCGCCATCTCTTGGTCCTAG
>NZ_JBQKFW010000053.1:0-387 GCF_052119145.1 Collinsella sp. LCP19S3_H3 | reverse complement strand
GATGGCGCGCAGCCGGTCAAGAAGATCTGCTTTAAGCTGCTTGCAGACGCTTACTGGGAGGAATAGCGCGCTGCCCGACTGAGCTGTTCGTATGCTGGCGTGTTTTCCCTAGGGGAATCACGCTACGGCCCCGTTAATCGTGTTTTCCCTAGGGGAATCACGATTAACGGGGTTTCTGTTTTGAATAGGGGAGCTGACGCTGTTGCGGTGCGTGGGTGGGCGCGCGCACTCAAAATCGGCAACAAAAAAGCCGCCCGAAGGCGGCTGTCTTGTGCAATGGAGCCAGCGACCGGGCTCGAACCGGTGACCCCCGCTTTACGAGAGCGGTGCTCTACCAACTGAGCTACGCTGGCGGCCATGTGGTGACGCAGCTGAGGCGTCAACGGC
>NZ_JBQKFW010000052.1:0-461 GCF_052119145.1 Collinsella sp. LCP19S3_H3 | reverse complement strand
CAGGCTCTGCGCGCCGCGCTCGCCGCAGACCAAGGGCAAGGACGAGTCGGCCAACCGCTTCCTGAACCGCCTGCTCGCCTACGGCGGCGAGTTCACCGGGTGGAGCGGCCTAGTCGAGGCGGTGGCCCGGGTCGAGGCCCAGGCAAACTCTGAGCCGAACCGCACCACCGGCCTGCCGCCCGACGCGCTGTTCATGCGGGAGAAGGAGAGCCTGCGGCCCATCGGGAACCTCCGTCTCCTCGAGTCGATGGTGGGCGACGTGAGCGTCCAGACCGTCCCGCCGACCATGCTCGTCAGGGCCGCCGGTAGGGAGTGGTCCGTGCCCAGGCGCTGCATCGGCCGGCGCGTGATGTTGATGTTCACTAAGAAGTGGTCCGAGTGATCACTGGGAAATGAGCACCGTGAGCACGAAAAATTGAGCAGTTTAAGCAAGAGGGCCGCGCCCCGGGGACCGGGGGCGC
>NZ_JBQKFW010000051.1:0-487 GCF_052119145.1 Collinsella sp. LCP19S3_H3 | reverse complement strand
CGGCATAGCTCGCCACGTTGTTGACGCCAAAGCTCCAGCAGATCATGTTGGCGAACAGCGTCACCAAAAAGGCCGCGCCCACGACCATCGTCAGCGGATGGCTGCGCCCCAGCATGGCGGCGACCGCGTCCACAATGCCCGAATCGAGCGAAAGCCGCTCGGTGGGAACCGCGGCCCCGATGCCGATGCCGCAGATAATGTAGATCGCCGCAATGGCGACGCCACCGGCGATAACCGCCTTGGGGATATCACGCGACGGGTTTTTCATCGTGCTGGCAAAGGTCGCGACCACCTCGAAGCCCATAAAGTTGAACAGGATGATCGATAGGTACGTCAACGAATCGGTGTCGCCCAAATCTGGAATGAAGGTCTTAGGCGACATGTCGTTGGCAAAGCCGTTATCGCAGGCAAACCAGATGCCGACGATTCCCACCACGGCGGTAATGAGCACCTTGATGACGGCACCGCCGTCCATGACCCAATCGGC
>NZ_JBQKFW010000050.1:0-513 GCF_052119145.1 Collinsella sp. LCP19S3_H3 | reverse complement strand
GAACTACTGCATCTGGGCCCGCAACGAGCTCATCGCCGGCGTCGAGGCCCGCATGAGGCTCTACGGCGTGGCCGAGGGCGCCGAGCCGGCCGGCGCCGCGGCGGCGGGCGGGCGCGCCCTGTCCCCGGAGGAGACCGGGTGGCGCGACGCCCTGCTGCGCGCAGGGGCCGAGGAGGGCTTTGAGCACCTGCGCGACCGCGCCGCCTACACCTGGTTCAACCGCATCGCCGCCGTGCGCTACATGGAGGTCCACGACTTCCTGCCCTCCCGCGTGCGCATGTTCACCCGCCCGGCGGCGGACGGCTCCTGGGAGCTGGGCAGCCAGGCCGCGGACGAGGCGCTCGACGTGGAGATCGAGGGGGCGGACCCGGTGCGCGTCGCCGAGCTCAAGCAGGCCGGCGAGGACGGGCCGCTGTTCCGCTACCTGTTCCTGGCCCAGTGCGCCGAGCTCTCCGGGTGCCTGCCCGGCGTGTTCCAGCCCGTGGACGAGTGCATGGCGCTGCTGCTGCCGGC
>NZ_JBQKFW010000049.1:0-569 GCF_052119145.1 Collinsella sp. LCP19S3_H3 | reverse complement strand
AACGCGTTTGCCGAGTAGCCGCCAAAGAAACGATCCGAGAGGGGATTTAGATGATTTACGGTGCATTGGGCGATATCGAGGAGTACCGCGGAATGCTCAAGGGCCTCGACGTGCTGATCGACTGGCTCGAGGAGAACGACCCGGCGCAGCTCGAGGTCGGCAGCCATCCGATTCTGGGCGACAAGGTCTTTGCGAACGTCATGGCTCCCACGACGCGTCCCGAGGCCGAGGCTCACTATGAGACGCATCAGCGCTATCACGACCTGCAGATCGACGTCGAGGGTCGCGAGGCCTTTAAGGTCGCCACGGGCAGCCTGACGCTGGTCCAGGAGTTTGACGAGAAGGACGACTACGATCTGGTCGATTCCGACGCCTCGATCGCCGGCGATCTTGCCGACGACAAGTTTGCGCTGTTTGTTGCCGGCGAGCCTCACATGCCCACGCTCGAGTTCCCGGGCGATGGCGCGCAGCCGGTCAAGAAGATCTGCTTTAAGCTGCTTGCAGACGCTTACTGGGAGGAATAGCGCGCTGCCCGACTGAGCTGTTCGTATGCTGGCGTGTTTTCCCTA
>NZ_JBQKFW010000048.1:0-572 GCF_052119145.1 Collinsella sp. LCP19S3_H3 | reverse complement strand
GAACACCTGCACGACGCGCGACCTGCGCTTTATCTCCCGGTTGGTCCTCTCCTGCACGTTGTTGGTGCGCAGGCGCTTCCAGTGGGTCGGCGGGAAGTCGAGGTAGGCCAGCGCGTCGGGCTCGGCCTCCTCCAGCACCGCCGCCGCCCTGGGGCAGCACCCCGCCAGCATGTCGCACGCCGCGTGGTACATGGCCGTCACGGTGGCGGCGTCGCGCCCGCGGAACACCTGCGACACGATCCTGCCCACGCGGCGCCTGAGCTGCCAGGAGCCGGCCTCGCGCATGCAGTCGCGCATGAGGTGGATGTTAGCGTCAATCTATTTTTCACCAGTTTCGCTAAACAGGCGCGCCGTTTGCGCAAAGGCGGTTTCACCGGTTGCGCTAACGTATTTTCACCGATTCCGGTCACGGCTTGACGGGGCCGTCCCTCGGCAGGTCCTTCAGCCTGTAGGACCTGCCGGTTATCTTGACCAGGTGGCAGTGGTGGCACACCCTGTCCGCGATCGCGCTCGCCGCCACGTCGTCCCCGAACACCCTGCCCCAGCCGCTGATCCCCACGTTGGTGGTGATG
>NZ_JBQKFW010000047.1:0-589 GCF_052119145.1 Collinsella sp. LCP19S3_H3 | reverse complement strand
CATCTACCTGTTCGCTGGCTTCGGCATCGGCGCCGCCATCCCGGCCGACTCCATCGACCCCGACTACGGCATGATCGTCGCAGTCCAGACCATGGTGGGCGATTCCGTGCTCTTCAAGGTCATCTGCATCGCCTTCCTGATCACCCTGTTCGCCAACATGGCCGCCTGGTCCTTCGGCGTCAACTCCGTCGCCCGCTACGCCGCCGAGCACGGCAACATGCCCAAGGTCTTCGCCTCGATGATCTCCGAGGACGACATGCCCAACGGCGCCAACCTGGTCAACGCCGTCGTCGCCTCCCTGGTCCTCTGCCTGCAGCTCGTTCCCGTCGACGCCATCTCCGACGGCGTCTTCTGGATGCTCTTCGGCACCTCCGTCGTCTTCCTGCTGCTCACCTACATCCCGATGTTCCCGGCGTTCCTCAACCTCCGCAAGAACGACCCCGACCGCGAGCGCATCTTCACGTTCCCGTTCAAGGGCGCGATGATGAAGGTCATGCTGGCCATCCCCTGCATCGAGCTGATCCTGGCCATCGTCGCGACGCTGGTGCCGTTCTCCGCCGCCGAGGTCGGCGAGAAGGTCCCGATGATC
>NZ_JBQKFW010000046.1:0-613 GCF_052119145.1 Collinsella sp. LCP19S3_H3 | reverse complement strand
CGTCGAGGCCCTTGAGCATTCCGCGGTACTCCTCGATATCGCCCAATGCACCGTAAATCATCTAAATCCCCTCTCGGATCGTTTCTTTGGCGGCTACTCGGCAAACGCGTTAGCGACGCTGTTGCCACCCACATACGTCTCGACCAGGGTAAGGTCGGGATTGAACACGACAAAATCGGCATCGCGACCCGGCATGATGCTGCCACATTTATCCTCGACGTGAGCAGAGCGCGCGGGCACCTCGGTCGCCATGCGAATTGCGATATCGGCGCTCGCGAGACCCCAGTCGACGATGTTCTTGACACCCTGTGCGAGCGTGAGCACCGAGCCGGCGATAGCAGAGCCATCGGCAAGCCAGCAAAGGTTGTCCTTCATAATGACATCCATGCCACCGCTGGTGTACTTGCCCTCGGGCATGCCGCCGCAACCCAGGCAGTCGGTGATCAGCACTGTGTGCTGCCAGCCCTTGGCCTGCAGCAGCGCCTTGATAGCGCCAGGGTTCACGTGCTTGCCGTCACAGATGATCTCGGCGTAGGTCTCGGGCGTGGACATGGCAGCACCCACAACACCGGGCTCACGGTGATGCAGTCCGCGCTGGCCGTTATAGGTATGC
>NZ_JBQKFW010000045.1:0-626 GCF_052119145.1 Collinsella sp. LCP19S3_H3 | reverse complement strand
GGGTTGATTTCCGATCTCAGCCGAACACATTGAGCTGATGGCACGCTCCCGCAGTTAACCGAACGCCCCCGAGGTCCTATCCGGGCCCCGGGGGCGCCATTTTCCCAGTTGAAGGAATGGTGGAGATGTGTTTCGATGGGTCCGGTGGCCATGCCCCGCCCGCCGCCCGGCACCTCTTCCCAGACTCAGCCGGACGGTCGGTCCGTCTATTCCGTTTTTCTCCTAGGCTAGGCCAGCGGGGCATCGCCCCTCTCTGCGCGCGCCCTCTCGATGAGCCCCGGCGTCAGGTCGAGTTCCCCGATGGGCACGTCCCCCACGCCGTAGGCGTCCAGCAGCGCCGCCGCGTCCTCCCCGAGCATCGCCCTGAAGGCGCGCGCGGGCGTCGCGAAGCCGAGCGCGCCGCGGGGCTCGGAGTTCACGTGCGACATGGCCAGCGCCAGGTCGGCCGGGGCGAGCCGGTCGAACCTGATTCCGGCGCCCTTGGGCAGCAGCTTCCTGATCTCGACGTGGTTGCGCTCGCAGGCGCCCTTCTGGTCGCTGCGCCTGGGGTCGCAGTAGAACAGCCTCGTCTCGCCCGGCCCCTCGCCGAGCAGCGCCGCGACCGCCGCCTCGTCGGAGAACTCGGC
>NZ_JBQKFW010000044.1:0-640 GCF_052119145.1 Collinsella sp. LCP19S3_H3 | reverse complement strand
CATGGCCAACGCCAGCCGCGCGATCTGGGCGGCGCGGGGGTCGATCTCCATGCCGTGCAGGTTCCTGGACAGGACGAGCCCGGGGATCTCGCGCTCGCGGTAGCCGCGCTCAAGGTACATCTTGGCCAGCAGCTCGAAGGCGTAGACCAGGATGTGGCCCGAGCCGCAGGCCGGGTCGCACAGGGAGATGTCCTCGGGGCCGGCGATCCTGATGAAGTCCTCGTGCTCGGAGTCGGGCTCGATGTAGTACTCCATCTGCTCTCGCAGGGGGCTCGCGGGGTTGTTGAGCATCCACAGGCGCCCCAGCGAGTTCTGCACCATGTAGCGCACGATCCAGTCGGGCGTGAACAGCTGGGTGGCCGGGCCTATGGTGTCGGGAGTCTCCTTGGCCTTGGAGGCGAAGAAGGCGTCCTTGACCTCGGAGTTGTAGTACTGGTACATCCATCCCAGGATCTGGACGTCTTCCCAGTCCTCCTCGTCGATGTCGCCCACCATGCGGCCGATGACGCCGTCCGTATCCATGAGGTTTGCCGGCAGCAGCAGCGCCATGCACTCGTCCACGGGCTGGAACACGCCGGGCAGGCACCCGGAGAGCTCGGCGCACTGGGCCAGGAACAGGTAGCGGAACAGCGGCCCGTCC
>NZ_JBQKFW010000043.1:0-694 GCF_052119145.1 Collinsella sp. LCP19S3_H3 | reverse complement strand
CCCTTGGATTTCCGGCACGCGTCTAAAGGCGCCGGCCCTCACGGGGTTCGGGCCGCACTGCAGATTGACCCGTGGCGGGCCGGTCAAACCGGCGCTATTTACGCCCCGGCCCCCTGCCGAAGGGGTCCTCGTACTCCTTGACGCTCAGCCGGTCGAGCGCGATGTCGGCCTTCTCCTGCTCCCGGATGTACTTCGCGATCGTGGCCTCGTTCAGGCCGACGGTGGACACGTAGTAGCCCTCGGCCCAGAACCTCCTGTTGCCGAACTTGTACTTCATGTTCGCGTGCCTGTCGAATATCATCAGCGAGCTCTTCCCCTTCAGGTAGCCCATCACGCTCGACACGCTGTACTTCGGCGGTATCGCCAGCAGCATGTGGACGTGGTCGGGCATCAGGTGCCCCTCGATGATCTCTATCCCCTTGTACTGGCAGAGCTTCCTGAAGATCTCCCCAAGGTCGGACCTTATTTGGTTGTAGATGACTTTGCGCCTATACTTCGGCGTGAACACGACGTGGTACTTGCACATCCACTTCGTGTGCGACAGGCTGTAGGCCTTCTGGGCCATACGCCACCACCGCCCTCTCGACTCGGATTCCTTGCGGCCTGAACAATCGCAAGTGTCCGGCGAGGGGGCGGCTTTGTAAAGCCGTTTGGCCCCACCCGCATAGCGGGTGGTTTCTGATGCGGCGCGCTG
>NZ_JBQKFW010000042.1:0-717 GCF_052119145.1 Collinsella sp. LCP19S3_H3 | reverse complement strand
CGACTCGGATTCCTTGCGGCCTGAACAATCGCAAGTGTCCGGCGAGGGGGCGGCTTTGTAAAGCCGTTTGGCCCCACCCGCATAGCGGGTGGTTTCTGATGCGGCGCGCTGTGCGCCCCGCACAGGCTAAAGCCTTTAATAAAAAGCCTCCCATTTCTCGTGTCCAAGAAATGGGAGGCAGTTCATGTCAATCCCCCGCTTTCTTAATTTTTGGGACAAATATACCTGACGACAAGTGTCCCGCGGCAACCCTCCGTCAGGGACGGCGTCATCTAACACATTTGTCCCGTGCCGGGGATGCGATGCGGGCAACCCCCCGCCGTCAGGGACAAATCAGTCTGACGACGCCGCCCCGTGAAGGCGCCTTACCTGCTAGCGCCTGTTATGGCGGCGCGTCAGGGCAAAGCCGGCGGCCAGCACAATGACGCCGGCAATCGCGATGCCCGCAACCAGGGCGAACGTGCGGTCTCCCGCATGGGGCAGCACCGCTGCGTCCTGCTTCTTGGCCGCAGACCTGGTCTCCGTGACGGTCGTTGCAGAGCCGGAGCCCTTACCGTCCGACGGATCCTTGGGGTCGGGCACGGGCTCAGGCGCAGGCGCCGCCTTAAAGAGCGCGCGCACCGTCACGGCTTTCTCGCCCAGCAAAAAGGTCGTCGTGGCAGAAGCCGCATCCGCGAGCTCGATGTCACCGTCGATAACCTCCCAGTGGTCAAAGAC
>NZ_JBQKFW010000041.1:0-762 GCF_052119145.1 Collinsella sp. LCP19S3_H3 | reverse complement strand
TGCGACACATCTGGTGTGTCCATCCTCGCAGTATCCGGTTCTCAAGGTGCACGCCCCGCGGCTCATCCGGTCCGACCGGGCCGCGCGGCAAGGAGATATATTGCCAGACCGGAGGGGCCCGCGGGGCGGGAATCCAGCACTCCATATTTTGTTCACAAATGAACCAGAGGGCCCTGGAATCCGACAGGGTCTAATCGACGATCGTATATCTCAGACAGACCGTATGACCTCGGTGTTCATGCTGTCCGATGTATACGTATCGGTTATAGACCCAAACCAGAATTAAATAGCACCTAGGAGATAGATTGCGACGGTTCCCCTTATAAAGCCTTTACGCGACAAAGGACCCCGCCAGACAGCGCTGGAGCCCCATTAGTGTGCAATCCTAGCCGAAAGACGTGAAACGCGAGAAAAGATTGATTTGTAATCTAAATTGGCAGATCCATCTAGGAAATACGCAACCAGCCAAAGGAGCGTTCCTAAGTGCGGACTGTAAAGAACGAGTCCCAAAAACAGGCCTCGAAAAGAATCAACCCACTTCATATGCTATTGCAACTTCAGAATAAAGAAATCAACTATCTAGAGCCACGGATCAATACAAACGCAAAAAAGGGGGAGGCCGCGAGGCCTCCCCCTTCTCGATTCTCGATGACGGCTCGGTGCCGTCCACCGGTCAGCGGCGCCCTGGCCTCCCACGGGCTGGCCCCGCAGTACTCTCGGCGCGATGGGGCTTAGCTTCCGGGTTCGGAACGGGACCGGGCG
>NZ_JBQKFW010000040.1:0-789 GCF_052119145.1 Collinsella sp. LCP19S3_H3 | reverse complement strand
TGTTGATGTTCACTAAGAAGTGGTCCGAGTGATCACTGGGAAATGAGCACCGTGAGCACGAAAAATTGAGCAGTTTAAGCAAGAGGGCCGCGCCCCGGGGACCGGGGGCGCGGCCCTCGCCGTATGGTTTCCCCGGGCGGTTACTTTGGCGAGCCCGCCCGGGAAGGATGGAGGAGATGACCGTGCCCCTGGACACAGTGAATGATATACGGTCGATGGATGCCGCCGGGCGCTCGAGGTCCGAGATCGCCCGAGTGCTCCACGTGAGCCGGAACACCGTGGCGAAGTACGCCGACATGGAGGACATGTCGCCCGCCGCGCCGATGCCCCGGAGGAGGGGCAGGCCCGCGCTCGAGGGCAACGAGGAATGGGTCGCGGGCGTTCTCGAGGCCGACCTCGGGGCCCCGAGGAAGCAGCGCCACACCGCCAGGCGGATCTACGACAGGCTCGTCGCCGAGCGCGGCTACGGCGGCTCGTACTCCACCGTGCAGAGGTTCGTCCGCGAGCTCAGGCTCGCCCGGGCGGCGGCGGGCGGAGAGGGGTACCTCGAGCTCGAGTGGGCGCCCGGCACCTGCCAGGTCGATTTCGGGAACTTCCGCGCCGCGGTCGGCGGGAGGACCCTCGACCTCAAGCTGCTGGTCGCGACGCTCCCGCACTCGAACGACCGGCAGTGCGTCGCCCTCATGTCGCAGAGGTCGGAGTGCCTGTGCGCCGGGCTGCTCGAGATCTTCCGCCGCTGGGGCCGCGCCCCGGCTGCGATGGTGCTCGACAACGCCACTGAGGCGGGCA
>NZ_JBQKFW010000039.1:0-810 GCF_052119145.1 Collinsella sp. LCP19S3_H3 | reverse complement strand
TAGAATCGGTAGGGGAGCTTCCCATGGGCGGAGAAGCCGGAGGGCGACCGACGGTGGAGCGCATGGGAGTGAGAATGCTGGCATGAGTAGCGAGAGACGAGAGAGTAACTCGTCCGCCGTGAACCCGAGGTTTCCTGGGCAAGGCTAATCCTCCCAGGGTCAGTCGGGGGCTAAGGCGAGGCCGGGAGGCGTAGCCGACGCGCAGCAGGCAGACATTCCTGCACCGCGCACGCGGCGCTACGACCGACGGGGCGACGGATGGGGGTGGCTCGGCGGGGTTCTGGACGTCCCCGTGATGGAGCGCGGCCCGCGGACCAGGGAAATCCGGTCCGCATCGAGGGCGAGGCTCCGGACGAAGCGATTGAGCGAAGCGAGTGAGCCCGAGGTCCCTAGAAAAACCCCTAGGCAGGCGCGTGCGCGCCCGTACCGCAAACCGACACAGGTGGGTGGGTAGAACATACCGAGGCGATCGGGTCAACCATGGTCAAGGAACTCGGCACAATGGCCCCGTAACTTCGGGAGAAGGGGTGCCCGCGCGTACGTGAACGGACTTGCTCCGGGAGCGGAGGCGGGCCGCAGTGGAGAGGCCCAAGCGACTGTTTACCAAAAACACAGGACTCTGCAGAAGCCGCAAGGCGACGTATAGGGTCTGACGCCTGCCCGGTGCCGGAAGGTCACGCGGAGGAGTTAGCGCACCGCGCGAAGCCCCGAAGCCAAGCCCCGGTAAACGGCGGCCGTAACTATAACGGTCCTAAGGTAGCGAAATTCCTTGTCGGGTAAGTTCCGACCTGCACGAAAGGCGCAACGACT
>NZ_JBQKFW010000038.1:0-880 GCF_052119145.1 Collinsella sp. LCP19S3_H3 | reverse complement strand
GTTGAACTGCACCCCAAAACTTGGACGGCTTAAATAAGAACTACGCCGCAAGGGGCTGGTTCCGGAACTCCTCCGGGGTCAGCCCCTTCAGTTTAACCTGCCTTCGCCTCGTGTTCCAATGGGCGACGTACGCGTCCAGGTCCGCCTTGAAGGACTCGAAGTCGGGCCATGTCCTTCCCCGGAAGAACTCGTCCTTCATGTGGCCGAAGACCTGCTCGGTGGCGCCGTTGTCGATGCAGTTGCCCTTTCTGGACATGCTCTGGACGATCCCGGCGTCCTTCAGCCTCCCGCACCATGCGGCGTGCTGGTACTGCCAGCCCATGTCGCTGTGGAGCACCGGCGTCGCGCCCTCGGGCATCTTCGCCAGTAGCTGGTCGAGCAGCTCGGCCTGCTGCGCCATGTCCGGGCTGGTCGACGTCGACCACGCGACTATCTCCTTGCTGCCGAAGTCGTACACCGGCGCGAAGTAGGCCTTGCCCCAGGGCTGCTTGAACTCGGTGACGTCGGTGCCCATCTTCTGCCACGGCCCGTCGGCGGCGAAGTCGCGCCCGATGACGTTCTCGAACGTCTCGCCCACGACCCCCCTGTACGAGTTGTACCTATGGTAGTCGGTCTCGCGGCGGATGCCGCAGCGGACCCCCATCTCCCGCATCATCTTGAGCACGGTCTTGTTGGCTATGCGCGCGCCCAGCTCGGCGCGCAGGCACATGGCGACCTGGCGGTGGCCGCACCCGTTGGCCGTGCGCGAGAAGATCTCCGCCACCGCGTCCCGCAGCTCCGGGCGCGTCGGCCTGGCCGGGTGCGACAGCGCGTAATAGTAGCTGGACCGGGCCAGGCCGGCGCATTCCAGCAGGCTCCCCAGCTTGCACCCCTCCGCGCG
>NZ_JBQKFW010000037.1:0-890 GCF_052119145.1 Collinsella sp. LCP19S3_H3 | reverse complement strand
GTGCCGGGGATCTGCTTGAAGGTCTCGGCGTCGCGGCGGTAGAACCAGCCGCAGCCGGGGTTTTTGATCGCCTCGAGGGCCTTCTGGCGCTTGGCCTCGCTGCCGTTGATGTCGACGAGGCGCACGTAGGCGCCCTCGCATGTCGCGCGGCCGTTGTAGACGACATCGGCCGTGACGTTGACGACCTCGCCGCCGATGGCATCGAACGCGCGGGGGCCCAGGTGCAACATGGACAGGATTGAATTGCTCCCGATGAGCGAGGAGCGCATCTTCTCGAAGCTGCCCAGGAACATCCAGCTCTGCATGGTGATCATGGCCGCGTAGCCGCGGTCCTTTGCCAGGTTGAAGCCGCGCTCGATGAAGCACGTGCACAGGTCGCTCTTCACGTCGGGGTAGCTCTTCTTGACCCACCTGGACATGAAGGGGCCGAAGCTGGAGCTGCCCATGTAGGGCGGGTTGGCCACCACGCAGTCGTGGCGGCGGGCAAGGGTCTCGCAGGTGGAAAGGGCGCGCTGGAGCTTCTCCTTGGAGCTGCTGCCGAACAGGCCGTCGCCGCCGGTGAGCTCGATGGCCTCCCGGATCGAGGAGAGGTCGCCCTCGCCCGGGGCGAGCAGGGAGCCCACCTCGTCCAGGTGCGCCAGGGCGTCGACGAGGTCCTTCCTCTTCTCGAGCGCGCTGCCCTGCGGCACGTCGCCCTCCCCCAGCGCGACCGGGGCGAGCACGGCGATGTCGGCCTGCACGCCGCGGCCGAAGAAGCGGCGGTCCATGCCGCGGGCGCACATGGCCAACGCCAGCCGCGCGATCTGGGCGGCGCGGGGGTCGATCTCCATGCCGTGCAGGTTCCTGGACAGGACGAGCCCGGGGATCTCGCGCTCGCGGTAGCCGCGCTC
>NZ_JBQKFW010000036.1:0-913 GCF_052119145.1 Collinsella sp. LCP19S3_H3 | reverse complement strand
TGGGCCTTCGCGCGGATCACCTCCTCGAGCGGGTCGAAGGCGCTGCCCCTCGCGGACCTCCCGTCGGCGGCGGACTCGCCCTCCCGCCAGTACTTGGCGACCGTGTGCCGGCCCATGCCGTGCCTCCTCGCGATCTCGCTGAAGTTCGGCTTCGCGCCGGACCCCCTGTAGACGTTCAGCTCTCCCATTACGTTTCGCTCCATATCCCGCTCCTCCCGGGTCGGATACCCGATCGGAGCATAGTTCCGTTAGCGCAGTTGGTGAAAGTGCGTTAGCGGGGCCGGCGAAAGCGCGTTAGCGCATTCGGCGAGATGCGTTTGCGAAAGTGGTCAATTTTAGATTAGCGCTAACACGAGTCGGCGGCGAAGGCGCTGTCGGTCCCGCGCAACACCGTGAGACAATGGCTCTACGTATACCGGTCGTTCGGAAGCGAGGTGCTGCTATCCATGGACGGCAAGCAGACCAGGTACACATACGAGCAGAAGGTCGCCGCCGCCTCGGCCGTGGTCGACGGCGGCATGGGCAAGCAGGACGCCATGAAGGCGTTCGGGGTCATGTCCCTGGCGCCGCTCAAGAGATGGTGCGCGCTCTACCGCGAGGGCGGCGCCGAGGCGCTCAGGCCCAAGCCCAGGGGCAGGCCGAAGGGGTCCGGCCCCAAGTCGCGCGGGCGCACCCGCGAGCAGGAGCTCGAGGAGCGCTGCCGAAGGCTCGAGACCGAGGTGGCCTACCTAAAAAAATTGCGTGCCCTGGTCGAGAGGGACGGGCTCTGACCAGGGCGAAGGTCGAGGCCGTGAGCGCCCTTCGCGCGGAGGGGTGCAAGCTGGGGAGCCTGCTGGAATGCGCCGGCCTGGCCCGGTCCAGCTACTATTACGCGCTGTCGCACCCGGCCAGGCCGACGCGCCCGGAGCTGCGG
>NZ_JBQKFW010000035.1:0-1074 GCF_052119145.1 Collinsella sp. LCP19S3_H3 | reverse complement strand
CCGCCCGCCGCCGCGGCGCCGGCCGGCTCGGCGCCCTCGGCCACGCCGTAGAGCCTCATGCGGGCCTCGACGCCGGCGATGAGCTCGTTGCGGGCCCAGATGCAGTAGTTCCTGATGGCGGTATCGTTCATGGCTATCAATCCTGAGTTTAAGAAATGAATTGGTCGCTGATCGGTATATACGGAGATGAATTGCTTGGGCTACATTGTCGAAAAAACAAGGACAAACGCGCCCCACAGTCCTCATGACCGATTAATCAAACTTGGCTAGAGAAGCGGATGACGTTTGAAATCCCAAGAGGTTTCGAACGAATCCCAGTCGCTTTTTGATAGTTCGCGGCACGAGTCAACCGTAGCGTTAACCGACGGTTCAAGATCTTCATTTTGAATGATCGGGTAGGTTGCGATTTGGCCTACCTCAAAGTTGAGCGTCGGCGAGAGCATGCTTGCGACGCGCATAATCACAGAGCTGTTGCACGCGCCCTGCAAGTATTTGAGTAATTCGGCATCACTAAAAACGCTCGTACCCGCGACATCAAAGACGTGTCCCGCCGGCTTAAAACGGAATGCGATTGATCCACTCGAAATCTTCGACCAAGTAATCGACGGCTTAAAGAAGCAGTTCGTATTCTGCGGCCTGGAAAGCAGCTTCCCATTCTCGTCTTTGTAGTTACGAATCTCTTCTCCGTCATGCTCCCAATTAACAACCGAACTGTTATTTCCGTACCATTTGCGGAAATCACCACCCTTATTGTAGGGGAACCACTTGCAAGCACTGGAAACAGATTCCTCCAACGAACAGCAGGAATAGGAACTCTTTTGGTCGTCGACTTCCCACCATTCGCGGACAAAACGTGCGTTCTCTCCAGTTTGGAGCCCGACGCGTGGCGTCGCGAAGTCTTTTAGTTTTTTGCTAGTAGCAAAGTTGTCGAGCAGGGCGTCACTAGCCCAGTAGGCGATGGGGGTGCCGGGGATCTGCTTGAAGGTCTCGGCGTCGCGGCGGTAGAACCAGCCGCAGCCGGGGTTTTTGATCGCCTCGAGGGCCTTCTGGCGCTTGGCCTCGCTGCCGTTGATG
>NZ_JBQKFW010000032.1:0-1663 GCF_052119145.1 Collinsella sp. LCP19S3_H3 | reverse complement strand
ATGGCTGCTTCTAAGCCAACATCCTGGTTGTCTGGGCGGACGCACATCCTTTGCCACTCGGCTGGAACTTGGGGACCTTAGCGGGCGGTCCGGGCTGTTTCCCTCTCGAGCACACAGCTTAGCCCACATGCTCTGACTGCCGCGCTCTGGGCCGCCGGCATTCGGAGTTCGGTTGGATTCGGTAGGCGGCGAAGCCCCCTCGTCCATCCGGTGCTCTACCTCCGGCGGTGAACGCGCGACGCTAGCCCTAAAGCTATTTCGGGGAGAACGAGATATCTCCGGGTTTGATTGGCCTTTCACCCCTATCCGCAGGTCATCGCCGCCGTTTTCAACCGACGTGCGTTCGGCCCTCCACGGGGTCTTACCCCCGCTTCAGCCTGCCCACGGATAGCTCACCCGGCTTCGCGTCCGCGGCGCGGGACTCAAGTCGCCCTGTTAAGGCTCGCTTTCGCTACGGCTCCCTTTCGGTTAACCTCGCCCCGCGCCAGCGACTCGCTGGCTCATTCTACAAAAGGCACGCCGTCACACCGTAAAGGTGCTCCGACTGCTCGTGGGCGCACGGTTTCAGGTACTGTTTCACTCCCCTCCCGGGGTGCTTTTCACCTTTCCCTCACGGTACTGGTGCGCTATCGGTCACAGGGTAGTACTCAGGCTTGGATGGTGGTCCACCCAGGTTCGGACCGGGTTTCACGTGCCCGGCCCTACTCAGGGACCGCGTCGCGCCGTCCGGTCTGGGTTCGCGTACGGGGCTGTCACCCGCTGCGGCCGGCCCTCCCATGCCGTTCCGCTCCCCAGCCGGACCTGCGCCCGGGGGCGGCAGCCCCCGGATGCGCGGCCCTGCAACCCCGCCGGCGGAACCCCTGCCGGGTACGCCCGCTCGACGGTTTGGCCATCGGTCCCCTTTCGCTCGCCGCTACTCGGGGAGTCTCGAGATTGATTTCCTCTCCTCCGGGTACTTAGATGTTTCAGTTCCCCGGGTTGTCCTCCCCGGCCCTATGCGTTCAGGCCGGGGATATGCACACTGCTGTGCATGGGTTCGCCCATTCGGAGACCCCCGGGTCGAAGGATGTGTGCTCCTCGCCGGGGATTATCGCAGCTTGCCGCGTCCTTCATCGGCTCCCTGTGCCAAGGCATCCGCCGTGCGCCCGTGGTATCTTGCGGGACCGCTCCGGGCCCGCGGGATATCCACGTGTCGCTAATATAAATTAATCGATATCATGAATAGCGCTCTCATGTCGCAATTCGGGTATCTCATACCGCGGCACAGCGTGTTCCACTGTGCTCGCGATCAGATGCTCCTCACTCATCAATGAGTGAATTCCTCTTGTTTGGATCGGATGAATGATTGCTATCATTCTCTGTTTAGATCGCAGAAAAGAATCGAGTCTGGAAGAGGATACTCTTCCATCTCTCTCCTATCGCTATGCGGCTCTCAAGGTACGCGGGTGCGACCCCGGGGACCGGGTGCTGCGGGGACGTATCCGGGCCAGACATCCACCGGACGGGCTCCTGCCCTCCATTCGAGTTAAAGTGTTTTCTCTCTAAGAATGTGTCTCCCTAGAAAGGAGGTGATCCAGCCGCACCTTCCGGTACGGCTACCTTGTTACGACTTCACCCCCCTCACCCTCCACACCTTCGGCGCCTCCCCCCTCTCGGTTGGGCC
>NZ_JBQKFW010000031.1:0-1671 GCF_052119145.1 Collinsella sp. LCP19S3_H3 | reverse complement strand
TGTGTTTCGTCAAGAGGATTTGAGCAAAAAGATCATCGGAAATTGAGCAGCCTGAGCATCGGAAGCGCGCACGCTTTTTGAGCGGCTAGCCCTCCTGCATGAGGGCATGGCGGACGCGGTAGGACTCGCCGCGGAACTGGACGAGCCTCCCGTGGTGGACGATGCGGTCGATCACGGCGGCGGCCATCTGGTCATCCCCGAACACCGACCCCCACCTGCTGAACTCCAGGTTCGTGGTGATTACCACCGACTGCCTCTCGTATGCGTCGGCGAAGACCTGGAAGAGCAGCCTCGCCCCGTCCGAGTCGAGCGGGAGAAACCCGAGCTCGTCGATGACGAGCAGGCGGGCCTTGCCGATGAGCGCGGCCTCCCGGTCGAGCCTCCCGTCGTCGCGGGCGCGCCTCAGGCGCATCACGAGCGAGGACGCCGTGAAGAAGCGCGCCTCGAGCCTCCTCTCGCACGCCAGCGCGCAGAGGGCCGACGCCATGTGCGTCTTGCCGGTGCCGACGTCGCCCATGAGCACGAGGTCCTCCCTGCGCTCGACGAAGTCGAGCGCGAGCAGCGACTCGCGCCCCATGCCCTCCGGCCACGACACGGCCGACCAGTCGTAGCCGTCGAAGGTCTTGGGCGCCGGCAGCGCGCAGCGCCTGAGCAGCGTCGCGCGCTTCGAGGCCTCGCGGCTGGACCTCTCCGCCTCGAGGTAGCCCGCCAGGTACTCCACCTGTTTCGGGGTGCCGAGCCTCGACCACTCCTCCAGGACGGCGGTGGTGAGCGAGCACGACCGCCCGGCCTCCACGACCCTGCGGGCCAGCTCCTCGCTAGCGGCCATCGGCGACCGCCCCCTTCAGGAACCCGTCGTAGACCGACAGGTCGGCCCCGCCGGCCCCGCCGCCGCCTCCCGCGATACGCCTCGCCAGCACGTCGACCGTGGCGTCGTCGGGGACGCGGCCGCCCTCGACGACCCTGAGCGCCGCCTCGCATGCCGCCTCGAAGCCCGAGGACTCGCTCGCCCGGCCGATCGACCTGAGCGTGCGCCTCCTGCCGGCGGAGTCCATCCGGTCGATCCCCTCGACGAGCCCCGGCGGCATGTCGCGCCTGATCGTCGACTCCCCGAAGGCCCTCGGCCTGGCGATGATGGCGGGCACGAGCGAGAGGGGGTTCCGGACCGCGGGGCCCTCCCCGAAGGCCCTGGGGAGGACGGCGACCCGGCGGCCGCGGTCGGCGAGGATCTCCACCGTCGTCGCGCGCATGCCGACGAGCAGGCTCCGCCCGTGCCAGGCGGGCCCGGCGACGTACTCGCGCCCGTCGGCCTCGACGTAGCCGCGCTTGTCGGCGCGGGCGGTGATCCACCTCACCGCGTCGAACTCCACGCCGGGAAGGGCGCGCATGGCGGCGAGGTCCTCCCGGTAGGCCTCCCCGTGCGGCCTGCCGTCGCGGCAGCGCGACTCCGCGTTGATCCTCGCGCATCCCTCGGCGAGGAACGCGTTGAGCTCGGGGAGCGTGCCGAACGCCGGCACGGGGACGAGGAGGTTGCGCCGGAGGAACCCCACGGCGTTCTCGACGGAGCCCTTCTCGTTTCCCGAATAGGGGTTGCAGTACCGGCTCTCGAAGCGGTAGTGGGCCCTGAACTGCGAGAACAGCCTCGATTCCGTGACCTCGCCGCGTACCATC
>NZ_JBQKFW010000030.1:0-1854 GCF_052119145.1 Collinsella sp. LCP19S3_H3 | reverse complement strand
GCGATGATGAAGGTCATGCTGGCCATCCCCTGCATCGAGCTGATCCTGGCCATCGTCGCGACGCTGGTGCCGTTCTCCGCCGCCGAGGTCGGCGAGAAGGTCCCGATGATCGTCATCTTCATCGTGCTCGTGCTCATCGGCGAGGTCGTCCGCGTCGTCAGCGCCAAGGGCCGCGAGACCGAGTACAAGGGCCTCACCCCCGAGCTGGCCGCCCAGCGCCTCGCCGAGGAGGCCGAGGAGAACTAGGGCGCCCGGTTCCGGGCACCCCGGCCTCCCCGGGGGCGTGCCCGGGCGACGGGCCCGCCAACCATCCCCCGGGGCGGGTGCGGCGATAGCTCCGGCAGCCGCCGACCGCCCCGACCCCTCTCCCGTATCCCTCGTGCGTCCCGTCTCCGCGCACCTGGCTACGTCGTCGCCCGCCGGTGCGACCCCGTGAAAACCGGCGCCGGGCGCCCCGACCTCTGCCGGGGGACGGGCGCCCGCCATCTCTTGGTCCTAGGCCGCGGGCAGCCCGCCCGCGGCAGACGATCGTTCGGTTTGGAGGAAATCTTATGCGTACGATCACCGAGTCCGAGTCCACCCCGAGGGCCGACGGCTTCTTCATGCCCGCCGAGTTCGCCCCCCAGGACCGCGTGTGGATAGGCTGGCCCCACCGCACCGACACCTGGGCCCACGGCGCCAAGCCCGCCCAGAAGCAGTATGCCGCCATCGCCCGCGCCATCTCCGAGTTCACCCCGGTCTACATGTGCGCCAACCAGGTCGACTACGCCAACTGCAAGGCCGTCTTCGAGAACGACGAGAACGTCACCGTCGTCGAGATGACCACCGACGACGCCTGGTTCCGCGACACCGGCGCCACCTACGTCATCAACGGCAAGGGCGATAAGCGCGCCAACCACTGGCACTTCAACGGCTACGGCGGCCTCATCGACGGCCTCTACTTCCCGTGGGACAAGGACGAGCAGATCGCCCTCAAGATGGCCGAGCTCTCCGGCTGCCGCCGCTACCGTCCCGACGACATGATCCTCGAGGGCGGCTCCATCACCGTCGACGGCGAGGGCACCCTCGTCGTCACCGACCAGTGCCTCCTGTCCCCCGGCCGCACCTGCTCCGCGGTGCTCGAGGAGGAGGAGGACCCCGAGTCCCTCTGGCCCAAGTACCGCAAGAAGTTCGAGCCCTGGAGCGAGGAGCTCCGCGGGTACATGACCGAGCACCTCAAGGACTACCTCGGCGTCGAGAAGGTCATCTGGGTCAAGGAGGGCATCGACCCCGAGGAGACCAACGGCCACATCGACGACGTCGCCACCTTCATCGCCCCGGGCGTCATGGTCTGCATCTGGACCGACGACCCCGAGTACCCGTTCTACGAGCAGTGCCACGCCGCCTACGAGACCCTCTCCAACGCGGTTGACGCCAAGGGCCGCAAGCTGAAGGTCTACAAGCTCTGCATGCCCGTGAAGCCGCTGTACATGGACCAGGCCTCCTGCGACACCATCGACGCCGACGAGAACGCCGAGCCGCGCGTCCCCGACGAGCCGCTGATCGCCTCCTACATGAACTACCTCGTGACCAACCACGGCGTCATCGTCCCGCAGTACGGCGACGAGAACGACCAGCTGGCCGTCGACACGCTCCAGGAGATCTACGACGAGGTCTGGGGCGAGGGCGTCTACAAGTGCGTGGGCGTCAAGTCCGACCAGGTCGTCTACGGCGGCGGCAACATCCACTGCATCACGCAGCAGGAGCCGTCCGCCTAATAGCCCGGCTTGCCGGGGCGCGGCGCCCCTCCTTCACGGGAGCCGCCGCACCCCGGAGGCCCGGCCGGCCAGGCGAACGGGGCCGCCTGGCCGGCCG
>NZ_JBQKFW010000029.1:0-2234 GCF_052119145.1 Collinsella sp. LCP19S3_H3 | reverse complement strand
TCCCGTTCCGAACCCGGAAGCTAAGCCCCATCGCGCCGAGAGTACTGCGGGGCCAGCCCGTGGGAGGCCAGGGCGCCGCTGACCGGTGGACGGCACCGAGCCGTACGCTTGAACTGGGAAGGGGGAGGCCTCGCGGCCTCCCCCTTTTTCGTTTCTCAGGCAATTTAACTAAATTACAATTTTTACAACGATATCATCTGCCGTCTTATTCAGACGTTCACCGTTCTCCTGACAGTCTCACGCACTCAATGGATTACTATCTACTTAAGCGTGATACTGCGCTTGACCTGTTTTAGGTGGGCCGTTTTATTGATTATGAAGGAAGGACGCACATGGCAGATGTTCACGAGCTGCTTGATACTTGGATTGCCAATGTCAAGGATGATGAGCTGCTGACCGAGCTCAACACGATGAAGGAGCAGGGTGACGAGGATGCCATCACCGATGCCTTCTTCCAGGATCTTGCCTTCGGCACCGCCGGCCTGCGTGGCACGATCGGTGCTGGCACCAACCGTATGAATATCTATACGGTCGGCCGTGCAACGCAGGGCTTCGCCGACTATCTCAATGCGACTTTTGAGCATCCGACGGTTGCCATTGCTCGCGATAGCCGCAATAAGGGCGAATTGTTCGTCAAGACGACTGCTGCCATTCTTGCAGCAAACGGCGTGACTGCTCTCGTGTACCCTAAGATTTCTCCCGTGCCGACGCTTTCCTGGGCCGTCCGCGACCTTAAGTGCTCCGGTGGCATTTGCATGACCGCTAGTCATAACCCTGCGCCCTATAACGGCTATAAGGCATATGGCCCCGACGGCTGCCAGATCACTAGCGAGGCCGCGGATGCAATTTCTAAGGCTATCGCCGAGACCGATACGTTCACTGGCGTGAAGTCCATGGACTTTGATGAGGCTCTTGAGCAGGGTCTGGTCAAATGGATCGATGACTCGTGCCTCGAGCGTTATTACGACGCCGTTCTCGCGCGCGGCGTGACCAACCTTTCTGCCGAGGAGATCGCTGGCGCTCCGCTTAAGCTCGTCTACACTCCGCTCAACGGCACTGGCCTCATTCCCGTCACGACGGTGCTCGAGCGCGCCGGCATCACCGATGTCACGGTTGTTCCCGAGCAGAAGGACCCGAACGGCGATTTCCCGACCTGCCCGTATCCTAACCCCGAGATCCGTCAGGCCATGCAGAAGGGAATCGACCTGTGCGAGCAGGTTCACCCCGATCTGCTGCTTGCAACCGATCCTGACGCCGACCGTGTTGGTGTTGCTGTTAAGAATGGTGATGACTATCTGCTGCTGACCGGCAATGAGATGGGCGTTCTGCTGCTCGACTATATCTGCAAGACCCGTGCCGCCCGCGGCGAGGATCTCACCAAGAAGGTCGCGGTTACTACCATTGTTTCTTCCGCCATGGTCGATGCTCTGGCCGAGGAGTATGGCTTTGAGCTCCGTCGCTGCCTGACGGGCTTCAAGTACATCGGTGACATCATTACCTCGCTTTCCGATGCTGGTGAAGTCGATCGATTTATCTTCGGTTTCGAGGAGAGCTACGGTTATCTGGCCGGCGACCACGTGCGTGACAAGGACGCCGTGAGCACTTCGCTTCTGATTTGCCAGATGGCGCAGTATTACAAGCTCCAGGGCAAGAACCTTGCCGATGCGATGCACGAGCTGTACGAGAAGTATGGCTACTATCACAACAAGACGATTTCGCTGAGCTATCCGGGCGCTGAGGGTGCGGCAAAGATGGCCGGCATCATGGCTGGTCTGCGCGAGAACCCGCCCGCGGAGCTCGCAGGCTCCAAGATCGAGGCCGTTGTGGATTACAACACGTGCGTGAACGGCCTGCCGAAGGCTAATGTCATTGAGTTCGATCTTGAGGGTGGCAACAAGGGTATTGTCCGTCCTTCCGGCACCGAGCCCAAGATCAAGCTGTACATCTTCGCTAAGGGCGCGGATGCCGCCGAGGCTGATGCAGCACTTGACGCGATTGAGGAGTCTGGCCGCAAGCTGCTGGCCTAGGGCTTGATAAACAGACTGTTACCGATAAGAAGGGAAGGGGGTCTCGCAAAGGGCCCCCTTCTTTTGCTCTAACGTTTGGTCGATGAATAATAAATGTGTAGGAGCTGTGTGCAACCAGATTCCCGCCCCCGGGGCCCCTCCGGTCTGGCAATATATCTCCTTGCCGCGCGGCCCGGTCGGACGAGATGGACCGCGGGGCGTGCACCT
>NZ_JBQKFW010000028.1:0-2262 GCF_052119145.1 Collinsella sp. LCP19S3_H3 | reverse complement strand
TGTTAATGCCAATATAAAAAGGGCCAGTTACACCAACGTAAAAATCCAATAGCACCAAGATAGATGTGCCAACAGCGCCAACGCATTTTGCCCAACCGCGCCAACGAAGGTACCCTCCCCTCGAGTAACCTTTCGAGAGGAGGACGATATGGAAAGGAACGTTATGGGCGAGTTGAGCATGTACAGGCAATCCGGCACCAAGCCCAACTTCAGCGAGATCGGCCGCAGGCACGGGATGAGCCGCAAGACCGTGGCCAAATACTGGCGAGCGGGCGGCGACCTCGACGACGGCAGGGCGTCGAGGGGCAGCGGCTTCGACCCGTTCCGGGAGGTGATAGAGGCAAAAGCCGAGCTTCCCGGCATCACGAAGAAGGCCGTCCACGAGTTCCTGCTGCACAGGCACCCGGACGCCCGCCTGCCGGGGTACAACGCCTTCACCGAGTACTGCAGGAAGAACGGCATCGCGTTCGGCGCGCTGCGCGCACCGGACGCGCACCCCCGCTTCGAGACCCCTCCGGGCCGCCAGATGCAGTTCGACTGGAAGGAGGGCATCACCATGGTGGACGCCAACGGCGAGGTCTTCGAGTTCAACGTGTTCTCCGCGACCCTGGGGTACTCGAGGCTCCACAAGTTCACCTACTCGGCCACCCGGACCACGGACGACCTGCTGGCCTGCCTGTTGGGCGCGTTCAAGTTCATGGGCGGCGTGCCGCAGGAGTGCCTCACCGACAACATGTCGTCGCTGGTCAACATGTCCACGGGCCGGCGCGTCAGGAACGAGAGGGCGTGGCGGTTCGCCAAGGAGGCCGGCTTCGACCTGCAGCTGTGCCGGGCGGGCGCCCCCCAGACCAAGGGGAAGGACGAGTCCGCCAACCGCTTCCTGAACAGGCTCTCGGCCTACGATCGCGACTTCGTGGGCCTGGACGGGCTGCTGGCGGCCATCGCGCGCATCGAGGCCAGGAGCAACTCGGAGCCCAACGACACGACGGGGCTGCCGCCCTCGGCGCTATTCATGCGGGAGAAGGAGTTCCTGCAGCCGATAGGCAACGCGACCCTGCTGGAATCGATGGTCGGCGACGTCTCTGATCAGGTGGTGCCGCCGACGATGCTCGTCAGGGCCGCCGGCAGGCAGTGGTCGGTGCCCCGCAGGTGCATCGGGAGGAAGGCCAGGGTGGTGACGATGCCGGGCGGGCAGATCCGCATCACCGTGGCGGGCGAGCTGGTCGCGGTCCACGACGCGGCGCAGGGCGCCAGCAAGATCAATTATACAGAAGAGCACTACGTGGAGGCCATGGCGGATAAGGCCTGGGCGGCCGACGAGGACATACGCGAGCAGGCGCGGGCGAACCTGGAGCTGCTCGGGCGGATGGGAGGAAAGTGATGGCGGATCCCGCGATCGAGGCCAGCCCCTACGTGAGGGCACAGAACAACCTGGGGACGCTGGGGCTGCACGAGATGTCGGCGCTTTTGCCCGACTACATGCGGATGGTGTCGGAGGGCGATGCGGACTTCTGCTCCGCGGTGGCGCAGATGACGCAGGTCGAGGTGGAGGCCAGGACGCAGAGGATCACGAGGCTGCGGATACGCTCGTCGGGGTTCCCGTGCGTGAAGACGCTGGCGGACTTCGACTGGTCCTTCCAGCCCTCCGTGCCCAGGCCCCTGGTTGAGGAGCTGGCGACGCTGAGGTTCGTGGACAGGGCCGAGAACGTGCTGCTGGTGGGCAGCCCCGGCGTGGGCAAGACCCACCTCGCCACCGCGATCGGCATAGAGGCCGTGAAGGCCGGCAAGGAGGTGAGGTTCATAGACTGCGCCAGGCTCGTGGACGACCTGAAGGACGCCCAGTCCAGGGGGATACTCAAGAAGAGGCTGAAGTACTACGCCCACTCGAAGCTGCTCATCATCGACGAGCTGGGCTACCTGGACATCGACGAGGGCGGCGCCGACCTGCTGTTCCAGCTGGTGAGCACCCGCTACGAGCAGCGGTCCACGATCATCACCACCAACGTTGGCATAACGGGATGGGCGAAGGTGTTCGGCGACGAGGTGGCCGCCAGCGCCATCGCCGACAGGATCTGCCACCACTGCCACGTCATCAAGATAACCGGCCGCTCCTACAGGCTCAAGGACGTGCCGACGGAAAGGAAGATGAAAGAAGAATAGCCAGAATTGGGCAATTTGCATTGGTGCGGCTGGACATCGTGAGCTGGCGCGATGGGGCAAAAATAATTGGCGCGATTGGGCAAAAATACATTGACGTTAACA
>NZ_JBQKFW010000027.1:0-2950 GCF_052119145.1 Collinsella sp. LCP19S3_H3 | reverse complement strand
CGCCCCCGGTCCCCGGGGCGCGGCCCTCTTGCTTAAACTGCTCAATTTTTCGTGCTCACGGTGCTCATTTCCCAGTGATCACTCGGACCACTTCTTAGTGAACATCAACACGCGAGCTATCATGCGGCCGAGAGCCGCCGTAAAGGGATCGAGCAGCACGCCGGCGATAACCACAAAAGCCCACCCCTTTGTGACAAGGCCCGCCCAGCGCGCGAAGAACGTACGGCCTTCAATCGTTCCGAATCCTCCCTGGAAGGCAATCTCGCCAAAACCGATCACCATAAAAGATTGCGCGGGGGTCAACCATGGAAACGCGGGCGACGTGCACGGTTATGATCAAAATAATCATCTCCTACGAGACCAAGAGGCCAATAACGACAAATTATGCTGGGCAGCAAATGCAACGTGAAAAAGCGACCGAGGTCGATAATTTGACGGCATATTATGTGTGTTTATAACAAAACAGTCCAGAAGCAAAGCCTCTGGACTGCGAACGTTTGGTGGGCGTTACAAGATTTGAACTTGTGACCTCTTCCGTGTCAGGGAAGCGCTCTCCCCCTGAGCTAAACGCCCAAATGGAGCGGACAACGGGGCTCGAACCCGCGACCCCAACCTTGGCAAGGTTGTGCTCTACCAACTGAGCCATGTCCGCTTACTGGGATTAATCTTACGTGATACCCGCATCCTATGCAAGAACTTTTTTTGAAAAGTTTTGCGACGCCCTCGCGAACCTCACGAAGACATCAGCCACCTCAACGTCAGGACGTCGCAAAAGAACGCATGAACCTCGGGGCATGACCAGTCAAAGTCTGGCTGCTCGGGCGTAAACATATGCAGCTACCACTGACCGTCCGCAACACGCGTCCAGGCGGGGCCGCCAAAGTTGGCATTCCAATTGGTGGGAGGCAGCTCGCCATGTTCGCCGCGACCATCGCGGAAGATATAACGGGCGCGCTCGGGCGATCCAGGGCCGGCGGCAAGAGCGGCTTTGAACCAGGGGTGCTGGTTGGATGAATGATTGGGCACTACGAATCCTTAAACGAGCGCGGGTAGATCTGATAGATCGCGGCATCGGGCATCCATGAGCGCGAAGAGGACTTTTCTGTAGCCATGGAGCGCGCCTCCCTTGCAACGAGGTTTTGCGAGATGCCCAGATGATACGCCCAAAGCTGATATTCGCGGCAAACAACGCCACAGCCACGCCCCAAGACGCTCGCTCCCTCTCGGGTTCGAGCCTCCCGGGACGAATCGACCGATTAGTGAAAAGAACGGAAAACCCACTCCCCCGGCCACGACAGCGAGCGGGCTCCGGGTGCCCCAGGTTGCCGCGAAAGAGGAGGGAAGCGTACTTTATGTACGCGACCGACGATTAAGGGGCAAGATGGGGTGCCCGGGGCTCGCGCAGCGTCAACAAAAAACGCGGTTCGTTAGAACCGCGTAAGATAGTTGGAGCGGACAACGGGGCTCGAACCCGCGACCCCAACCTTGGCAAGGTTGTGCTCTACCAACTGAGCCATGTCCGCATATGTAAAACAAAACGGGCGCCGGAGCGCCCGGATGTTGCCTGGAGGCGAAGCCCGGATTCGAACCGGGGGTAAAGGCTTTGCAGGCCTCTGCCTTACCACTTGGCCACTTCGCCGAAAAAGGACCGTTAAGAACGGTCCGGAAATGCAATGGAGCGGACAACGGGGCTCGAACCCGCGACCCCAACCTTGGCAAGGTTGTGCTCTACCAACTGAGCCATGTCCGCTTGCGGGTTATTAATTTACGCGAGTTATCCAAAAGACGCAAGTACTTTTTTCAAAAAAGTTGCCCAAAGCAAGTTCACCTTGATTATCAACTTTATCCGAACACCTCCCACATTCATCCGTACATGTGCGGATGAATGTGGGAACCCGATACCCTGAGGGCCGGATCGGCCGGCCCCGGGAGATCGGAGGACGGCATGTCCGGAAAGAAGAAGAGCGGCTCCGCAAGGGCGGTCCCGAGGGCCTACGGAAGGCTCACGAGGCACGAGCGGGACACGGTCCAGAGGATGCTGGAGCGCAGGGCGTCGTGCAGGGAGATCGCGAGGGAGCTGGGCAGGTCACCCTCGACGGTGAGCGCCGAGGTGGCGTCGCACAGGTTCGTGACGGCGCCGAAGGCCAGGCGCGGCGAGCGCGTGGACGCCTCCGCCGACCTGTCGGCGGCCTGCCCGCGCCTGGCGGCGTGGCCGCGATGCTGCAACGGCTGCGGCCGGTACCGCGCAATCGGCTGCAAGCGCCGCCCCCACGTCTTCTACGAGGCCCGGGCCGCGCAGCTGTGCGCCGACTCGGTCCTCGTCTCGTCCAGGCGCGGGATAGACGCCGACGAGCCCGCCGCGGCGGCCAGGCTGGAGGCGATAAGGGACTGCCTGCGCCGGGGGCTGTCGCCCGAGCAGATGGCGGCGCGCAACGGCGGCCCGGTGGACCTGTCGCCGTCGACCATCTACCGCTGGGTCTCGGCGGGCTACGACGGCATGACCAACATGGAGCTCAGGCGCAAGGTCGGCTACAGGCCGAGGAAGCGCGCCGCGGGCCGGGCGGCGACCCGCCACTCCGCCCGCAGGTCGCATGCCGCGTTCCTCGCCCTCGGGGAGGACGCGTGCGCCGCGGCCTGGGAGATGGACACCGTCGAGGGGGCCCGGGAGGACTCCGCCTGCCTGCTCACGCTGCTGCACCGCCCCAGCAGGCTCCAGCTCGCGCTGCCGCTGGAGGAGAAGACCGCCGGGTGCGTCGCGGGCGCCCTGGAGGGCGTCCGGGCCATCCTCGGCGCCGACGGGACGCGCCGCGTGTTCCGCGCCGTCCTCACCGACAACGGTGCCGAGTTCTCCGACGAGGCGGCGGTCGCGGCGCTGCTCGGCGAGGGGCCGGGCGAGACGAGGCTGTTCTACTGCGACCCCAGGCGCAGCGACCAGAAGGGCGCCTGCGAG
>NZ_JBQKFW010000026.1:0-3483 GCF_052119145.1 Collinsella sp. LCP19S3_H3 | reverse complement strand
CGCAAATCCGCACCGGCTTCGGCCGCCTGCCGGCGTCCTCGCCCGCGGGCTAAAAACGCTTACGCGTTTTCTTTACGCCCGCGCCCTGCATAGAGTTCGATTCTCCGCGGTATCTATATGTAATAAAAAAGCAGGTAGAAACACTTCTCTACCTGCCTGTAACTATTGGTGGAGGCGCGGAGAATCGAACTCCGGTCCACGAAAGCCCCCTGATTGGCATCTCCAAGCTCAGTCGCTGGTTTAGTCTCGGACGCTTTGCGCGCAGCGACACGCTCGCGGCATCCCAACCGGTTCGGTCTTAGCCCGCGCCATACCGATTACGTGCGCGGGAGCATTCCCCTAACATGACGTCGCGCCGGTGTCGGGGAAATCACCGGGTTGACGCGCCGCTATAAACTAAGCAGCGAGAGCCATAGGCTCAAAAGAAGAGTTGTTGTCAATTCAATTTGACGGTACCCCTGTTTAACGAGGCGAGGAGACCTCGGCTTGCTTCCTCTCTCAGAGCTATCGTGTCGAAACCAGTCGCCCCCGAATGTTGGGAAAGTCTGGATGGTATCGGGCCTGCAAACACCCGATAACCGTCGACTTTTCAAGGAACACGCGTGGTAAACCCCGCTCGTGGATAGCTATCTTACCACGTTCTAAAGGCAGACACCTGCTCTATGCACGAGCTGTGAAGACCCTAATGTGCGCCATACTTCGCATTTTTGCCACTGAACACGTCACGTATATTTTCGCCAAGCAAAATTGACCCGTCGAAAGGACCGTTATGGATACCAAGCAGCAACTCATCAATGCCCTCGCAGGCCTGGGCTCAACCATTACCGAAGCCATGGATGTCATCGAAGGCTTTGTCCCCTGTGGACATCCCGCCCTCACGGTATCGAACGCCCTTGTTGCGCTGGACGCTGACGATGATGCAGCTCTCGCCCAGCAGTTTGAGACCGTCGCGGGCTTTATCGACCACGTGAGCGAGAACCGCGGCGTGGCCGCCTACCACGGCATCGAGGTCGAGCTCGCAGGTCCCAAAGCCGATCTGCTTGCAGCAATCCGCGAGGTAGGCGCCCTTATGCAGACCGCAGGCGTCAAGAACACCCAGGTCAACGAGTGGGTCTACCGCAGTCTAGCAGCACTAAACGATTCCGACGAAAAGGCCGCCGAGAAGCTCGTCGAAGCTCCCGTCATCAAGGAAGCGCTTTTGTAATTAAAGGATGCGTGGCCTTCTGAGCGCCGACGTTCCGAAGGCCACGCAAACAGTTCGCGCTAACCGATAGCCGCGCCACCACGTTCGGCCAAAGCTAGAATCGGCATCATTTGGCGCGGGATCTTTGCTGCAAGATCGGCATGTTCGAGCAGCTTGCGATTGTTGGTCACCAAGTAATCGATCTGCGCGCGCTGCACGCGGCGAGCACCAAGTTGTCCTCATAATCGCGATGGAGCGCTAAGTATTTGTCGGCCAGCCAAAGGTCCGATGCATCTGCACCCACGGCCGTGGCGTTTTCGGTCATGTTCCGAACAAACGCCAACGCCGCATCGCCAATTGCACGGACAGATGCCTCGTCGAGCGCTCCCCCGCCGGCAAGAACGCTACGCTTCAGCTCGTGTTGGACAACGTGCAGCACGTCCTTGGCGATATGCACCGGAAAGAACAGCAACGCCCCCGTCTCCGTCGCCTGCCCAATAAACGCGCGCGGCAAGCGACTCGGTATGCTCGGCGCAAAACGAATCGACCCATACGTTGGTGTCCACCATAATCTTAAGGGGGCCTCCACTCACAGGATCATCCCCTTTTGGCGATAATGCTCATCCATGGATTCGGAATAGATTGTGTCCCAGCTGCGGTCATCAGACGCAGATGATGTATCGATGCCCAGGTCCGCGTAAAGCCGATCCACCGCCGCCCATGATGCGACAAACGGCGAGGTGCCACCAGCACTAGGCGGTTGGTCGTCAACGGCCGACAACACCTCTTCGCACGAACCGCCACCCTGCGCTACCTTGGCCACCACCTTTTTGATGAGCTCGGGCAGTGTCCCGCCCGAAAGCCGCAGCGCTTCCTCGGCACGGTTCCTGACCTGGCGATCCACGCGAACGTTCACCTGCGCCATGCCGCTAGCAGCACCCACGTCGATCTCGCTCCCTTCAATTGCTATCCTCGATAGCAACACTATATAGAGACGCTATCAATTGGAGTCAAATGCAAAAGGCCTGCGCCCGGACGACACCGATGCCGTCTGGGCGCAGGCCAGATAACGTGGACAAACACGTCTGTTAACGCAGGTAAGCCTTCGCGTTGCTCAGGCTGTAGGCGATCGTCGAGCCGTTGTGCGGCAGCGACGATGCCTGCGAGGCAATCGCGCCGGTACTGCCCAGTGCCAAGAGCGCCGAGTTGGTGTGCATCACCTTAGAGTAGGAGCTCGTCAGACGATCAACGAGGCCCTGGCTCATACGGCGCAGGCGCACGATCGCAGCAAGATCCGTATCGGTCAAAGTGCGCGGAACCGATGATGGCGCGACGCCCTTCGATGGACGAAGTGATGCCGTGCGCCACGATGTACTCGACGGCAGCATGCCGCACGCGATGCCCTGCACGCAGGCATTCTTTACCGGAGCGCTGGCGAGCAGCTTGATGCCAGCCGTACCAAGCAGAAAACCGCCACCGACAAGCAGGGTGTTAAACGTCGACTTCTACATGTTGCTTCTCCCTTTTGCCGCATTGGACACGGCACGGTGCCTCAGCACCCAAGTGAATAAGTTTGCATGAGCACACTTTTGGATAATAGTTAAGCAGGACTAACTATTAAGGTCAAAAATGGTTAACTTCCTGGAAATCTTAGGGTGCAGAACGGCCGACTTTCGACAATCCGTCTGCCGCAACGTACATCTCCGGCATCCAAGAAAGACTCTCCCCCGTCCCAGCAAATCGAGGTCTAATACTTTTCCCGAGAAGTGAACGAGCAAAATCGGACCCCTGAAGCATCCGCATTTTTTAGTAACAAAACCGCAGGGAAAACTCGGCAAAACCGCAGGAAACAGCGTCCAAAAAGTGTCGATGCTTCAGAGGTCCAAATAAGGTCGTTCACTTCTCGGGAAAAGTATTAAGCTTCGCTTTCCACAGCCCAAAAATGTGACCAAGGGACCGTCCCTGCGCCACATCCACAAAAAAATGAGGGTGCCAACGGCACCCTCATTCACCAAATTCCATTTAGCCCCGCCTGACCTGAACGGCTGAGTCGCCACGGAACCCGGGAGCCCGGCAGGGCGGGCGCTTGCTCAAAATGAGTTCCCTTCAAAAACAATGGGCGCGCCAACGGCGCGCCCATTCACTCTATTTCCATTCAGCCCGACTGACCAGAACGGCCGAGTCGCCACGGAACCGAGGGGCCGGGCGCAGGGCCTTGCCTCTCAATGAGTTCCGCACGAACAGGAGGCGCCAGTGGCGCCTCCGTCGTGAGTCAGGACTGTCCGAAATTGAGAGGCAAG
>NZ_JBQKFW010000025.1:0-3685 GCF_052119145.1 Collinsella sp. LCP19S3_H3 | reverse complement strand
GCAGCAACCGTCACAGACAGTCGCCGCGACACATCCGGCCAATCCTCAGGACGCCGCATGCCGTTACGCCAAATCCGCGACACCAGCACCTCGACGCCGCGCCCGGTCGCGATCTGCGCCAGATGGAAACTGTCAGCCGGTCCCACGTATCAGCTCCGATGCGAGCTGCATTTCAGGGTCGAGGTTCGCCTCGTTACGGAAATATCCCTCTTCGCGACGCTTTCGGGCGGGCGACCACCCCAACTCATCCCAAGCGCCTTCTCGGGACACGATGCCGGACTGCTTGGCCCTCACGACCGCGTCCATGCGCTGCGCCACCGTCGGGGTCGCCGGATTGTGCCAATCCACCCGCACCCTGTTGCCGGGGAGTTGCGTCTTAGTCGCGATCTGATAGGCGAGCGCAGCGGCCCATCCGACAGTCATACCACCTCGGAGTTCTCCGCCTCACAGGTACGCACAAGCCGTTTCTCTTCGCCCACGATCGCGCCCTCAGCCGGAGGATTCGCTGTCGAGAGCCCGAAATACGAGATCGGGAAGCCCGTCGCCGCCGACATCTCGATCGCATACGCCTCCTGGGCGGCGCGGAAGTTCTTCAAATCGGAGGCGGTGAGTTGTCCGACCTTCGCCTGCGGGTTTGTGATTGTGTGAATCGCGTTGTAGTAGGCGGCCCATACCGGCAACGGCTCACCAGTCTTCGGGTCAACAAAATCGCCCTTCACGACCCCGGTCATGAAGATGCGGGGGATGCCATGCGACTCGACCGCGAACTGCAGGTTCGTCAGATTCCGGCACGAGCTGTCGATGATCGACCGCAGGCCCCTGGTCAGCGCCGTTCTCCCAACCCATGACCCTGAAACCCTCTTGTTGAGGTGCATGAACACTGGGACGACACCCATCCGGTGATGGTCGCGGTCGACCTCGACCCACTTGCCGGTACGCGGCGACCACTCAACCCACACCGTTTCATCAGGCAGATACAGCGTCGCGAAACAAGGGGTGCGTCGAGTCATGGCATCCACGCCGTAGAACCGTGCAGCCGCCGTCACCATCTCGTGACGCTCATCAACAAGGCCAGCCATCTCACGCGGAGATTCGGCACGGATCAACGGCAGATCTGGATTCTTGTTATTGCCGCCCACCGTCAGGAACGCCCGACCAAACAGTCTGCGATCCCGATTGAACATCGCGAGCTGCACGTCGCCGTTCGACGCATCCCAGATAGCGCGCAACCGGTCATCGGCCTCCTCTTCGCCGGGGAGCACGAGGGCGCGCATCTGCTGGCGATCAACCACAGAGTCCACCACCACAGCCGCCCCCGACGTGATCACGTCATACTCGCGGCGATACTCAGGCGGCAACGCCAACCCGATATGCGTGAAGGCATGCTCCGTGTCGTAGTAGGACAGCAGCATGTCGTCAGAATCACGATGGGAACGTAGGTCGAGGTACAGCCGGTCAAGAGTTTGCAGCTCGTCAACACTCAGCACACGCAGCCACCCCTTTCGCGACTCATAGGAAGAAAATCGTTTCCTTGGCTTCGGTCGACCAACCGGCCGCCGCCATATCCGCGGCAGCCTCGTGCGCCAGCACGTCAGCCATCACCACATCGATCTTCAAATGCTCAGCCGGTTTGCCGAGAATGAACTTGTCGCCCGGTTTCGCGACCATCCGGGCCGCCAACGCCTGAGCCTTGAACACCTCATCCGGGGCGTGCGTCGTCAACCCCTCGGCCATGTCCTCCCGGTACCTGACCAGTGCTGGAAACATGCGCGCAATCGAGTTCGTCGGCCACTGCAGCACCACATCGTCACCGAACCTCGACGCCCACGCATCGGCCTGCGTTTCCCAGTGCCGCGGGTCGCAGTAGATGCGCCCCACCCTGTAGCGGCGCATCACCTCATCCACGGCGGCATCAACCTCGCCGCGAGGGATACGACCCTCCGGCCACTCCCTTGGGTTCCATACCGCTGGACGCTGATCTGGCCCATACGTTGGCGTGAACCGATGCCCGTCAATCGTCTGCAATCGCAGCGCCGTCCAGTCGCTCGACCGTGACCCGTCAAACCCGCCACACACCGCCGCGCCGTCCGGCACGTCGACCGCAAGCTCAGCAGCCTCCACCACAGCCTCAGGCAGGAACGCGCCCAAGCCTTGCACCAGCATGTTCCCAAAGAACCGCTTCGCCTGCGCCGGGTCGGTGTGCATCAACTCGGCGCACTCGGCCTCGATTGCCTCCAGATCAGCCCACGGCGACCCGCGATACACAAACCGCAGAATCTTCGCCCGCTCAGATTTCAGCTCAAACCTCAGGTCAGTGGGCGGCCTGCGGTAGAACCGGAAAATATCCTTCGATGATGACTCAAACGTCTGCTGAGCCGCCGAGTTCTCCATCGGTTCCCACGGGTTCGTCACCTCCAGGCCACGACCACCCATACCCGCCAAGCCGCGGCGCATATGCTGCCACACCTTGATCAGCTTGCCCGTGTACAGGCCTGACTCATCCGCCACCGCGAAATGGATGGGAGCGCCCACCTTCGAGTTCGGTGCAGCCGTGATCGGCAACACCTCGCCATTGTTCGGCGTGCGGATGAAATCCTCACGAACCCGCATCAGCTCCTGCAGCGGGCCGCGCCTGATCATCTCTTGGAGCGGCGCGTAAATGTTGTCGGTCTGATCCTCAGCCGTCGCCAACAGTTGGATGCGGGACACCGGCCGCGGAATACCCATCGGCTCACCCGCATCGTAGGCGTAGACGAACCCGCAACCGCAGCCATGATCGACACACCGATACCGCTCGCCACCAACAGCCCAGCCAGCGAAAATGCACGGCCCGACAGCCTCGAACGGGATCAGCGACGCAGCCCACGGCGACTTCCCCGTCTTCTGCGGCCCCACCACCTGCGAACGGCGATACTGGAACGCTGGCGCACCCACCGGGCGGGCCTGGTTGAACACCGCCTTCGGCTTCACCCTGTAATGGTTGAGTGTGCACCACAACTGCCAGCCGTCATGCACAAACGGCTCACCCATCGACCAGCCGTCAGCGACCAGGCAGTGGGCCTCGATCCAGTCAGCAGACAGATACCCCAGAGTTGGCCACGCAACCGACCAGTCATCGTCAGGAAGCGAGGCCGCCATTGATCGCTCTCAGCTTCGAGCCGCGAGACCGCTTCGGCGTCGCAGCCTCAGCCTCGACTGACGAGGCGGTGCGGGTTGTGATCTTCCACCCCAGAGCTGCCAAACCAGCAGGCGTCAAGCCGATGTGCTCAGCGAAACGATGCAACTGCCCCAGCACCGGGGCCGACACGGTGGCGTCCTCACACCGGACAGACAGCCGAGTCCACATCGCCACCGAACGCACCAGCCACCCCGACACGTCCATCGACCACGCGCACGCCTGCGGAGTCCGCCACGCCCACTCCCATACCTCAGACTCACGATCAGTCACGTTGGGCAGTGGAAAGTCGGGCACCGGGCCGTCATAGCCGGACGCTGGCAAATCCTCCAGCCTGTAGCCGCGAGCATCAGACCGTGCAGAGTTCTCGTCCGGCATAGGCCCAGAGCGGATACGAGCACCTTTCGCCATGATTCTGGAGCCTCCTTTGCCGCATCTCACGGCAGAGAACGAGAGCGCGGCATCTCACCGCGCTTGGGAAAAATTTGAACCCGCCGGACTGTTTTGTGC
>NZ_JBQKFW010000024.1:0-5627 GCF_052119145.1 Collinsella sp. LCP19S3_H3 | reverse complement strand
GGCGCCATTAATTATGCGGGGGGTGGGTTTAAGGGGGGGGTGCGGGGGGCGGCGCCGGGGGGCCGCCCCACAAAACCACCCCCCCCCGCGACCCCCCCCCCCCCCCCCCCCCCACGACGGGGCAATTCATGATCGAGGACGTTTTCAGGGGAAGCCCCAAGGAGACCGGTGAGAGCAATGAGACAGGGCGCTACAGGTATTCGATTTGAGCGCCCTCAGTGTCGCACGTTAGAATATGCGTCTCACACTTGGGGAACTGCTCGCGCAGCTTGACCTGCAGGAATTTTGCCACGATAGTGTCGTCGGTCACAGCCATAAGGGTAGAGCCCGAACCGCTGATCCAGATGGTCTTGGCGCCGCCGTTAAGGCAGGTGTCGCGCACAGCGTTGTAGTCGGGAATCAGACGACGACGATAGGGCTCCTGGATGCGGTCGTCATTGGCGGCGGCAATCAGGTCGAGGTCGCCGGCCTCCAGGCCTCGCGTCATGCCGGCGATACGGCCCATTTGCCATACGGCGGTGGAGAGCGGAATCTCCTGCGGCACGACCTTGCGCGCCTCGCTCGTGTGAACCTCGTAGGGCGGAATCACGGTAATAAAACGCAAGCGATCGCTCACCTCGTAGCGCAGGCACTGGGGGAGCGAATCGGTCGGCGTAAAGGAGCAGACGGCGCCGCCCAGGATGGCGGGAGCGACGTTATCGGGATGGCCCTCGACCTCGGTGGCAATGCGGACGAGCTCAGCGCGGTCGACGGTGTGGCCTGTCAGTGCGGCGGCGGCCATAATGCCAGCGACGACGCAAGTGGAGCTGGAACCCAGGCCGCGAGCGACGGGTACATCGGTTTGAATGTCGATGGCAACGGGAAAAGCCGGCTCGCCCCATGCGGCCAGCGCATCGACAAAGCTGACGTAGACCAGGTTGTTCTCGTTTTGGAACTCCTCGGGGCAGCCCGTGATGGTGAGCTTGTCGGCACGCTCGAAGGTGAAGTGCGAGTAGAGGCTGACGGCCATGCCGAGGGTGTCGTAGCCGATGCCCAAGTTGGCGCTGGTTGCTGGGACGGTGATCTTGATCATGTGGGTCCTCCTGGCGTGCCTGGCTGTTTAGTTCGCTGCTCGGGCAGTCCTGCGCAAGACGGAAAGCACATTAAGTGCTTTCCTTTGCGTGCGGAACTCGCGACGAACTAAACAGCCAGGCACGCTGTGGGCGTTCGTCATCATCCCGGGGGTTATCTGGTAAAAGAAGGTGCGCCGGCTTTCGCCGGCGCCTAATGAGGGGTTTAGTTGGTAGCCATCTTTTTTGCTGCAGACTCGACGTAGCTTGCCATCTCATCGACGTCACAGACGTCTTCGAAGCGGACGGGTTTGGACTCGAGCTCGGCGAGCTGTGCCGGTGCGGCCGTATTGGTGGCCTGCTCGAGCACGCGCATGGCCTCAAAGTCGTCCTCGGGAACGTTGAGCCCCAGAGCGTCGCAGCAGGCACGCGGGAACTTGTAGGGGCTGGCGGTCGAAAGCAGCACACGGGCCTTGGCGCCCTCGGCGGGAGCGACATTTTCAAAGACGTGATAGCCGCAAGCGGTGTGCGGGTCGATCACGTAGCCGTTCGCATCCCAGCAGCTCTTGATGGCAGCGCGCACCTCGTCCTCGCTGGCCCAGCCGCAGCCAAAGACGCTCTGAATCTTTGCCAGCAGGTCGGCGGGAACCTCATAGTGACCAGTCTTTGCCAGCTGCTCCATAAGGCCGGCAACAAGCTCGCAGTCGCCATCGGACAGGAAGTAGAGCATGCGTTCCAGGTTGGAGCTGATGAGGATGTCCATCGACGGCGAGATGGTCGTGAAGAACGGACGGTTGCGGTCGTAGACGCCGGTGGTCAGGAAGTCAGCCAGCACGTTGTTCTTGTCGCTCGCGACGACGAGCTTGGCGACGGGCAGACCCATGCGCTTGGCATAGTAGCCGGCCAGGATATCGCCAAAGTTGCCGGTCGGTACGCAGAACTCCACAGCGTCGCCGGCCTCGATGGCGCCGGCGCGCAACAGCTGCGCATAGGCGGCAAAGTAGTAGACGACCTGCGGCACCAGACGGCCGACGTTGATGGAGTTGGCACTCGAAAGCACCGTTCCGGCGGCCTCCAAGCGCTCGGCAAGCTCCTTATCGGCAAAGATGCGCTTGACAGCACTCTGGGCATCGTCGAAGTTGCCACGAATGCCGCAGACGGCGACGTTATCGCCTTCCTGTGTGGACATCTGCAGATTCTGCACGCGGCTGACTTTGCCTTCGGGATAAAAGACGGTGATGCCCGTGCCCGGAGCGTCGGCAAAACCGGCGAGTGCGGCCTTGCCGGTGTCGCCCGACGTGGCGGTGACGATCATGATGCGCTCGGCGCCGCCGTCCTTGGCGGAAGTGCGGGCCATGAGGCGGGGGAGCATCTGCAGGGCGACGTCCTTAAAGGCACTCGTGGGGCCGCCAAAGAGCTCCATCACATAGGTCTGAGGGGCGTCAGCGCCCGGCGCAGCGTCGAGTTTGACGAGCGGCGTAACCTCTTCACTCGCGAACGTGCCGCGATATGCCTCATTCACACAGGCCGAAATTTCTTCGCCCGTGTAATCATTCAGTAACATTCCCAACACATCTTGAGCGATTTCAAAGTACGATTTATCTGCAAGCGAGCTGATATCGACCTGCTGGGTGCCGAGCTCGTCCGAGACAAACAAACCCCCGTCGGGAGCGATGCCGGTGCGGATTGCCACCTTACTTGAGCACGATAAAGTGCGTCCTCGTGTACTATGATAAGTTCCCATATAACACTGCTCCTCGGATGCCTTGGTCCCAATCGGTGAAACCATGGTATCAGAGCGCGCAAAATAGGTTCGCAGAGGCTTTTAGAAAGGTAACCTCCAGCCCATGATTAAGATTGCCAAGTTTGGCGGCTCGTCGGTCGCCGACGCCGAACACTTTAAGAAGATCAAAGCCATCGTCGACGCCGACCCGGCCCGCCGTTTTGTGGTGGTTTCCGCCTGCGGTCGCCGCTTTAAGGGCGACACCAAGGTGACCGACCTGCTCTACCTGGTTAACGCGCACGTTAAGTATCACGTGTCGTGTGAGGAGCTGCTCGAGGACATTGGCCAGCGCTATTTTGATATCGCTGACGAGCTGGAGCTCACCTATCCCATCCGTGAGGAGTTCGCGGCCTTTGCCGAGCGCGCCCGCTCGGGCGGCTACTCCACCGAGGAGCTTGTGAGCCGCGGCGAGTACTTCACCGCTCGCCTGATGGCCGAGTACCTGGGCCTGCCGTTCCTGGACGCCGCGACGGTTGTGGCGTTCCATCACGACGGTACGCTCAGCATGAACCGCACCTCCGAGCTGGTGCAGGAGTACGGTCAGCAGGGCGGCTTTGTTATGCCCGGTTTCTACGGCGCGACGCGTGAGGGCCAGATTAAGCTGCTCGATCGTGGCGGCGGCGATATCTCGGGCTCGATCCTGGCCAAGTGTCTGGACGCCGACCTTTACGAGAACTGGACCGACGTCTCGGGCTTCTACTCTGCCGATCCGCGTATTGTTCCCGAGGCTCAGCCCATTGCGCGCGTTACCTACGAGGAGCTGCGCGAGCTTTCGTACATGGGCGCAAGCGTCCTGCACGAGGAGGCCGTGTTCCCCGTGCGCGAGGCGGGTATTCCGCTGGTCATCAAGAACACCAATGCGCCGCAGGACCCCGGCACCATCATTAGCGAGACGGCTGATGAGGGCGAGGCGGAGCCCATCATTACCGGCGTGACCGGCAAGCGCGGTTTTGTCGCCATCAACGTGGCCCGCGATCGCACCAAGCCCCGCGTCGGCTTTATGCGCCGTGCACTTTCGGTCTTCGAGCGCTATGACGTTTCCGTCGAGCACATGCCCACCGGCGTCGACCGCTTTGGCGCCGTGGTGCAGGAGCAGGATGTGCACGATTCGCTGTACTCGCTCGTGGGCGACATCCAGCAGGAGGTTGAGCCGCTCGAGATTGAGGTTGTCGAGGGCCTGGCGCTCATCGCGACCGTCGGTCGTAACCTGCGCGGCCGCGCAGGTATTTCCGGCCACCTGTTTGGCATGCTCGGCCAGGCTGGCGTGAGCGTGCGCATGATTTCGCAGAGCTGCGACGAGATCAACATCATTATCGGTGTCGAGGATAAGGACTTCGACCTGGCGATTCAGACCATTTACCGTGCCTTTTCCGACGAGAACGGCATTGTGAAGGTCTCCGATCTGGAGGCTCCTGCACCGATTGAACCCGCCCTGGCTGCCCTCCACAAATAGCGACCATTCCGGTAGATTTTTGGGATATGTCTAGAAATCTACCTTTTGGCGCATGAGTGGGTTTTGAGGCATGTTCCAAAAAATCTAGCGCGGGGCGTTTCGTTTCGGTTTCGTTTCGACGGGGTGGGTTTCGTGTCCGCCCCGTTCTTGTATACACTGGGCAAGAATATCCTGCCTGCTCGGCGTGCGGGCAAAAGCCACAACCTTTAAAGGGGGAAGCATGAAACAGTACACGGTTGCTATTTTGGGCGCGACGGGGGCCGTGGGCACCCAGATGCTCGAGTGCCTCAACGAGCAGGAGTTTCCGGTTGGCAAGCTCAAGCTGCTGGCGAGCGCGCGCTCTGCGGGCAAGACCGTCGAGTTCCGCGGCGAGCAGGTTGTTATTGAGGAGGCTTGCCCCGAGGCCTTTGAGGGCTGCGACATCGTACTCGGCGCTGCCGGCGACGATATCGCCAAGGAGCTGCTGCCCGAGGCTGTCAAGCGTGGCGCCGTCGTGGTCGACAACAGCCACGCCTTCCGCATGGATCCCGAGGTGCCGCTCGTCGTGCCCGAGATCAATGCCGACGACATCAAGTGGCATCACGGCCTTATCGCTAACCCTAACTGCGCAACCATCATCGGCCTGGTCCCCACCTGGCCGCTGCACAAGCTCGCCGGCGTGAAGCGCATGATCGTCTCGACGTACCAGGCGGCTTCGGGCGCTGGTGCTCCCGGTATGGCCGAGCTCGAGGCCCAGCTGGCCGCCCTGGGTCGTGGCGAGGAGATTCCCGAGCCGCGCGCATTTGCCGCCCAGTTGGCGAGCAACCTGATTCCGCAGATTGGCGGCGTCAAGGAGGAGGGCTTTACCTCCGAGGAGATGAAGTTGCAAAACGAGGGTCGCAAGATTATGCACCTGCCCGAGCTGCGCGTGAACTGCACCTGTGTGCGCGTGCCTGTGCTGCGCTCGCACTCCGAGAGCATTACGCTCGAGTTTGAGCGCGACATTACGGTCGAGGAGGCCCGTGCTGCGCTGGCTTCTGCCCCGGGTGTCAAGCTGGTCGACGACTTGGGCGCCGAGGATGCGCACGACCGATTCCCCATGCCGATGGACACCTCCGACCAGGACCTGATTTGGGTCGGTCGCGTGCGCCGCGACATCTCGAATCCCGAGGCCGCGCGTGGCATCACCTTCTGGTGCTGTGGCGACCAAATCCGCAAGGGCGCGGCAACCAACGCCGTCCAGATCGCCAAACTGCTCTGCGAGTAGCGGTGGAACTGTCCGGCGGGGGGGGGGGGGGGGGGGGGGCGGCTTGGCGGCGCCCCGGCCGGGGGGGGGGGGGGGGGGGGGGGGGGGGGGGGGGGG
>NZ_JBQKFW010000023.1:0-6429 GCF_052119145.1 Collinsella sp. LCP19S3_H3 | reverse complement strand
GTCTAAAAATATACGTTAAATTTTTTTATAGGGGGGTGATTGCTATTGAAAATGGCAGATTTGAAAAAACAGTTGATGAGTCAAATTGACGAAAACGATCAACTAGAAGTTGAAAAAGTCGAGAGATACCTTGATTTAGTAAAGCTTTATAAAAAAATGAATTCGTCTATTTCTAAGTATGGAACGATTGTAGAGTTTGAAAACGGAGCGCAGAAATACTTAAAAATCAATCCAGCAATCGCCGAAAAAGTTAAAATTTCACGTGCATTGATTGCTTTGGGAAAAGACCTTAATTTAGATGAATCAACAAAAATAGTGACTAGCGTTGACGATGATAATTATAGCGAGAGTGACTTAGTATGATTAAGCAAAAACATGTCGATTACTATATACAACAATATAAAAAAGGTGAAATAAAACTTAATAAAGAAAGAATTGAACTAATAGAGTATCTAGAAAGAGATATACTTTCAAGAGATGATATATATTTTAATGACAAAATGATAGACGATTGCATCAATTATGGTGAAAAATGGTTTTTTGAATTACAGCCATTTCAAAAATTTTTGATTGCTTTCGTCTTTTTGTATTTTAAAAAGAATAACAGAAATTTTTATCGTAAATTTCTATGGATGTTCGGCCGTGGTGGCGGTAAAAATGGTCTTCTTTCTGTCGTTCTTAATTTTTTACAAACTGAATTACATGGAATTCTAGATTACAATATTTCGATTGTTGCGAATTCAGAAGATCAAGCAAAAACTTCTTTCGAAGAAATTTACAATACAATCAAACGAAATAAAACACTTCAAAAAGCTTTCGAGTATGGGAAAACAGTTATAACCTCTAAAAAAACTGGTAGCTATATAAGATTTAGAACGTCGAATGGCGATACTAAAGATGGTTTAAGAGATGGAGCGGTGGCTTTCGACGAAATTCACCAATACCCTTCGAACAAAGATGTAAAAGTGCATATTTCTGGATTAGGAAAAAAGCCGAATCCTAGAGAATTTTATGTAGGAACAGATGGATATGTTCGAGAGGGATTTTTAGATTCTCTTAAAGAAAAAGCCAAAAGAGTGTTAAACGGTTCTAGTCGACCTAATGCTATTTTCCCTTTTATTTGCAAATTAGATTCAGAAGACCAAGTGACAGAATCAGAAAACTGGGAATTAGCAAATCCGATGTTTCATCAACCTTTATCAGAGTATGCCGAGAGCCTTTTAGAAACTATTTTTGAAGAATATGAAGACTTAGAGGACGATCCGTCAAATAGAGAAGAGTTTATGACTAAAAGAATGAATTTACCAGTTACAGATTTAGAAAGATCAGTGGCTAGTTACGAAGAAATAATGGACACCAATCGTCCTTTACCAAATTTAGAAGGTAGACAAGCAATTGGATGTTTGGACTTTGCTAGCTTGCGAGATTTTGCCGCATGTGGTCTTTTATTTAAAGATAAGGATGACTATGTTTTTAAAACACATTCATTTGTTAGAAAGCAATTTGCAGACATATATTACGGATACTCTAGGAAAGCATCAGAACAAACAAAAGAGCGATTCGCACCGATAAAAGAATGGGAAAACAGAGGATTATTATCTGTAGTTGATGGAGCTACAATTGAGCCACAAACAGTGGTCGATTGGTTTGTTGAACAACGATATAAATACGGAGTTACAAAAATTGTTGCCGATAATTTCAGAATGGATGTATTGAGACCGTTACTAATAGCTGCGGGATTTGAAGTGGTTGTGATAAAAAATCCTAGAGCAGTCGATAGTTTGCTTGCACCGAGAATAGAAACGGCGTTTGCTAATAGACACATCATTTTTGGAGAAAATCCGTTAATGCGGTGGTACACGAATAATGTATTAGTAAAGACAAACAATGATGGAAATAAGACGTACTTAAAAAAAGAAGAAGTTAGAAGGAAAACAGATGGATTTAAAGCATTTGTATGCGGTATGTATTTAGCAGATGAACTCACAGATTATAATTTTGAAGATGCATTCGATATATTAGAAGAATTAGACTTTTAAGGAGTGATAGTTATGTATAAACCACAATACCTAAATATTGTTAGGGCAACGAAATCAGCTTATGGAAACAATATTGCATATTTCAAAAAGACATTCGTTACTCATAACGGCTATAAATGGGATGTGCCAGCAAAAAAAGAAAATAAATCGGGTCGTCATTTTTTAGGGAAAATAAAATAGAGGTGGAGAATTGAATGGAAAATCAAGTAATTGAAATAAACGTCAAGAAAAGGCTACGTTATTACTTATTAGAGGCAAGTGTATATTTCAAAATTTATGTTTTAAGAAAAGAGGACACGAAAGTCATTCAATCAGCAGAAGAAAAAATCGAACGTAATTTTGATAAATATTTTAAGTATAGTTTTTCAAATATTTAAGTTTTACCATTTTTTGGAAAGGGGGTGAATGAGTGAGTTTATTTGACTTATTAAAAGGTACGTCAGCTAAAAACAAAGCTATTCAAGAAATGTTGGATTTTGAGTTTATAAACGACGTATCTACTAGAGCATACTTAAAGCGCTGGGCTTTAGATTCTGTTTTAAATTTTGTCGCTAGGACCATGTCAACAACGCAAGTACAAATAAGAGGTGCCACGAAAGAAGAATGGGACTATCTACTAAACGTACGCCCAAATAAAGACATGTCAGCGAATGATTTTTGGCAAAAATTCTTTTATACACTTTTAAAAAATAACGAAGTGTTAGTAGTTGTTTCCGATGATAATCAGTTATTGATTGCAGATGATTTTTATAGAAATGAATATGCACTATACGAAGATACGTTTTCGGAAGTAACTATAAAAAACTACATCTATCAGAGAAACTTTAAAATGTCTGAGGTTATTTACCTTCAATATAACAATGAAAAATTAGATAAGTTCACCGATGGTCTATTCAATGATTATGGTGAGCTTTTTGGCCGTATCTTAGAAGTTTCTATGCGAAATAACCAAATTCGAGCAGGTGTATCTATTGATCAAACAGGTAGTTATGGAGATAAAAAGGACGTAAATGGAAGAACCGATCAAGAAAAAATACAAGCATTCGTTAATAAGATATACAAATCTTTTAGAAATAACTCAGTAGCAATAGTTCCACAACTGAAAGGTTTTAAATACGAAGAGTACACAAATAAAACGGGCTCGTCTAATCAATCTTTGGAAGAATTGGACCAAATGAAAAAGTCATTAATCAATGATGTTTGTCGTGCCATTGGTGTTCCTTCTGCATTAGTACATGGAGAAATGGCCGATCTAGAATTTAATCTAAAAGCCTATCAAAAACTTTGTATTACTCAATTGAAGGACAAACTACAATCAGAACTTAATAATAAAGTTTTGGAAAAATATGAGTACCAACAAGGTGTACGAGTGGTAATCATGAATGTTCTTAAACGTGATCCGTATGAACAAGCTGTACAAATTGATAAATTAATTGCTTCTGGAGTATTCACGCCTAACCAAGTGTTAATTGATTTTGAGTATGAAGAATCAGAGGAAGCATTTATGAACGAGCATCATATTACTAAAAACTATGAAAAATTGAAAGGGGGTGAAGATGAAGATGACAGTGAAAATCAAAGTTAATGGGCCAATCATTTCTAATGATGATAAATGGTTCTATGAGTTGTTTGACATGGAAGCAACATCCCCGAACGATGTTTTAGATTTGTTACCTGCAAATAATGAAGATGTTGAAGTGACTATCAATTCATATGGTGGACTTGTGGATATGGGAAATGAAATATACACAGCTCTGCGTTCTTATGAGGGTCATGTGAAAGTAAACATTGTAATGGCTGGAAGTGCTGCAAGTATAATTGCGATGGCTGGTAACACAGTTGCCATTAGCCCAGTTGGTCAAATTATGATTCACAATGTCTCGATGGGGGTTGGCGGTGATTATCACACAATGGACAAAGCAAGTGAAATTTTACAGAAAGCCAATAATTCTTTAGCTAATGCATATGCTTCAAAAACAGGTAAAGCCAAAGAAGAAATTTTAGCGTTAATGGATAAAGAAACATGGCTAACCGCAGAAGAAGCTGTTGAAAATGGTTTTGTGGATGAAATCATGTTCGAAAATACCGAACGCCCATTATTGGTTGCTGATGGTGGAAGTGGTCTTATTTCAAAAGACATTATCAATGAAGTGAAAAAACTAAAAAATCAGCAGAACGAACCAGTAGTAATGGTCAATAAAAAAGAATTAAAAGAAATGATTGCTGAAGCAATCGTAGAAGTGAAGCAAAACGAAATTACAATTGAACAAACTATCGAACCCAAAGAACCCACGAACGAATCGCCGTTTGCTAGGTTCTTATTTTAATACACATTTTTAGGAGGAATTTAAATATGACAATCAATTTAAAAGGAATGGTCAATTATCAAGAAAAGCGTAAAGCTTTTATTGAATCTGTAAAAAATGGCGATCCACAGGAAAAACAAAATGAATTATACGAAGCATCTATGAATGCTTTAGCAGAAGACATGGTAGCAGAAGCAAAAAAAGAAGCTCGTATGGAAGCAGAAGAATTTATCAATGCTTCAAAAATGGATAAAGATATTACACCTCAAGAAGTTAAATTCTTTAACGCAGTCACTGAAACAGGCTGGAAAGATGAAGAACCACTTCCTGAAACAACAGTGGATGAAATTTTTAATGATTTAACAAGAGAACGTCCATTATTAAAAGAATTAGGCTTAAAGTACACAGGTTTACGCTTGAAAATCTTAAAATCTGATCCAAAAGGTGCCATTGTTTGGGGTAAAATTTTCGGCGAAATTAAAGGTCAGTTAGATGCAACCTTCAGCGAAGACGATGCAAAACAAAGCAAAGCAACAGCATTTGTAGTATTACCAAACGATCTATTAGAATATGGTCCTGTTTGGATTAAACGTTATGTAACTACTCAAATTAAAGAGGCATTTGCTGTTGGCTTCGAAGATGCTTTCCTAAATGGCGATGGAAACGATAAGCCTATTGGTTTAACTCGTGACTTAGCAAAGGGAGCTACTTCAAACGGTGTGACTACTTATCCAGAGAAAGAAGCAGCAGGAACTTTAACTTTTGCCGATGAAAAAACAGCGATTAAAGAATTAAAAGAAATGCGTAAATACCATTCTGTTAAAGAAAATGGCAAACGTATTTCTGTCGCTGGGAAAGTAGTTATTGTTGCGAGCCCGGATGAAGCTTTGGATATTGAAACAGAGTTTACTTCTCGTAATGCAATGGGGGACTGGGTTACGAAATTACCTTTTGGATTGCGGATTGTGGAATCTGATTTCCAAAAATCTGGAAAAGTTACCACTTTTGTTAGTGGTCGTTACGATGCATTTGCTGCAGGAGCATTAGTGATCAAAGAATACGATCAAACATTAGCTTTAGAAGATTGTCGTTTATTCACTGCAAAACAATTTGCGTTTGGTAAAGCACAAGACAACAAAGTTGCAGCTGTATGGACATTATCAATTAATGGAGACCCAGAGACGGGGAAGTAGCAATCCCCGTGATTGAAAAAGTCACGCCAACAACAGACGGGGCTGTTGTAAATCTGAAATAACAGGGGAGGGATTCAATGACTAATGAACAAGCATTAGAGTTAGCCAATCTGAACCTAGAAAAATTTAAGAAGCGGATGAAAATTTTTGGAACGTCGGAAGATGAATCGTTAACGGAAATTTTAGCCGCTTCTTTTTTGCGCCTTGATTCTTTGATCAATCCAGTTAAACCAGAAAGTGATTTAATCTTCATAGAACTTGTATTTGAGCGTAGCCGATATTCCTATAATGATTCATTAGAGTTTTTCGAAACAAATTTTCAGCCAGATATATTAGCGCAGTCTTTAAAATATGCGGAGGTGTTCAACGATGATACACCCTAATTATAAAAAGCCTAAAATTAATAGTGGTAGTTTGAAAACACGTGTAGAATTTTGGGGATTTGTTCCAAATGATGGACCAGAGCCAGGAGAAGAAAAAAACGAAAAGCTATATGAATGCTTTTCTTTAGCTTACAATCCATCAATGAAAGACATGGAAATATTGAACGCAAAAGGAACTAAAGAGGGGCTGACAATTAAAATCCGGGATCCACACCAAGACTATATCCCTAGCAACAAACATAAAGTTGTTATTGACGACTATAGAGCTTTACCAGTGGGCAAAGAATGGGAAATCGTAGATGTTTCACCAGATTTTGAAGATAACCGTTTTATCAAGATTGTTCTAGGGATAACGTCATGAGCGAAGTGACAGGGTTAGAAGAAATTCTCAAAAATATGGAAGATAAACTAGGTCAAGCACGAGTAAATAGAATTTCAAACAAAGCTTAAAAAAAACAAGGCGAAAGAAACAAGCAGACTGTTAAAAAATATATGGCTAGTTATATCG
>NZ_JBQKFW010000022.1:0-12919 GCF_052119145.1 Collinsella sp. LCP19S3_H3 | reverse complement strand
GGAGCCAGCGACCGGGCTCGAACCGGTGACCCCCGCTTTACGAGAGCGGTGCTCTACCAACTGAGCTACGCTGGCGGCCATGTGGTGACGCAGCTGAGGCGTCAACGGCTGACTCTGATACGGGACATCGCAAATCCGCGCAAGTGCTCTGACGGCTTTTCTCACTTTAAATGCACTAATATCGGAGACGCGATGTCTGCGGCGTCCATCTGGCGCTTGACCTGCTGTTGGGTTGGTGGCCGACGTCCCGCTCGTATGGGTCTCAAACAGAATGGGGCAGCCATGGCTCAACCCAAGATCCTTCTCACGCACATCGATGACCGGTTTATTTACGGGCAAGACGTCGAGCTGTGGAACGAGACCGTGGGTTCCAACCTTGTCCTAATCGTCAATGATGAGATCGCGGCGGATTCGCGCAAGTGGGCGCCTATGAGGGTCGCGGAGCCCGAGGGTATGTGGACGCGGTTTTTCTCGGTGCAAAGGACCGTCGACATCATTCATACCGCAACGCCGCGCCAATGGATTCTCATCATGGTGGCGTCGCCCGCGGATGCACTAGCGCTGGTTAAGGGCGGTGTGCCGATCACCAAGATCAGCATCGGCCATATGCAGGCAGGGGAGGGCAAGCGTCCCGCAACGCCAGCAGTCGCCATAGGCGATGCAGATGTCGCGGCTCTCAGAGAGCTGCAAGCGCTTGGCGTGAAAATGGAAGTTCGCAATCTACCCAGTGACAAACCCGGCTCCATTAATGCTCTGCTGTATTAACGAGTCGTCGAACGCGTTGAGTCAGCCGTAAGAAAGTCTGGTTCGATTCTGGATATTTTCAGTCTTGGAAATAGGAAGGCAACAGATCTCTAATGCTCATCTAGGTGAATCCAAAGTAGATAAGCATTTGAGGAAATGCGATTGAAGCATAATTGTAACTAGTATGAAATAGTGGATAGCTGGTACATACCACCTTTCAAATATAGAATCGTTATATACCTATAGTTAAAAAGTAATTTACCAGCGGGTTTATATTTTGTTCATTAAAGCCGTTCATCGTCATTTGGTTACCGTTTACGGACCACTTCAGATTCTCGCTACATAATTGCGTCAATGCGTCCATAATAGGCAAGGCGTTTAGCTGAGGATCAAGGAACCGGCATACGCGTCGCGGAGCACGAAGATCGGGAGTAGCATGCATTCGTTTAAGATCACCAATCAATTCCTACTCGATGATGAGCCGTTCACCATCTTGTCGGGGGCGATTCACTATATGCGTGTTCATCCGAGCGACTGGCACCACTCGCTCTATAACCTTAAGGCTCTTGGGTTTAATACGGTCGAAACGTATGTACCGTGGAATCTTCATGAGCCAAAGCCTGGCGTCTTCGATTTTTCTGGCTCAATCGATTTGGCAGCATTTCTTGATGAGGCAGCATCACTCGGTCTGTATGCAATTGTTCGGCCCTCTCCGTTTATTTGTGCAGAATGGGAATTTGGCGGCATGCCAGCATGGCTGCTGCGCCAACATGATATGAGGCCGCGTAGCAGCGACCCCAAATTTCTTGCTCACGTTGCGCATTACTACGACCATCTCATGCCGATACTCGTTTCGCGTCAGATTGACAAGGGCGGAAACATCATCATGATGCAGGTTGAAAACGAGTATGGATCATATTGCGAGGATAAAGACTATCTTCGCGCGATTCGTCGCCTTATGGTCGAGCGTGGGGTTTCCGTTCCCCTTTGTACTTCCGATGGTCCGTGGCGTGGGTGCCTTCGTGCCGGTACGCTCATCGACGATGACGTGTTGTGCACCGGCAACTTTGGTTCTCATGCAAAGGAGAACTTTGAGGCTCTTTCTGCTTTTCACAAGGAGCATGGAAAACAATGGCCTCTTATGTGCATGGAGTTGTGGGACGGCTGGTTCAATCGCTATGGGGAGAACGTCATCAGACGCGATCCCGAAGATCTTGCCTCTTGCGTTCGCGAGGTGCTCGAGCTTGGAGGATCTTTAAACCTCTACATGTTTCATGGAGGCACCAACTTTGGATTTATGAACGGATGTTCTGCACGCCATACGCACGACCTGCACCAGGTGACATCATATGACTACGATGCTCCATTGGACGAACAGGGCAACCCGACCGAGAAATACTTCGCAATTCAAAGGACAGTTCACGAGCTGTATCCCGATATCGCGCAAAGCAAGCCCTTAACAAAAAAGACGTTTTCCATGCCCGATATTTCGGTTAGTGAGCGCGTAAGTCTCTTTAATGTGCTCGATATTCTTTCGGAGCCGATTGAAGCCCAATATCCTATGCCCATGGAAGAGATGGGTCAGTCGTATGGATATACGTTATATACCACGACTGTCGAGCGTGACCGTGCAGATGAAGAGCGTATTCGGGTTATTGACGCCCGCGACCGTGCACAGGTGTTTGTGAACGGTGACAAAGTGGCGACGCAGTATCAGGAGCACATCGGGGAAGATATTCACTGCGTTCTTCCCTGTGAACAAAACCGCCTGGATGTTCTGACCGAGGATATGGGTCGCGTCAATTATGGTCACAAATTGCTCGCTGATACGCAGCATAAGGGCATTAGGACAGGAGTTTGCGTTGATCTTCACTTCGTTACCGGTTGGGAGATGCGTTGTCTGCCACTCGATAACATCGATAATCTTGATTATTCCGCCGGCTGGGTAGAGGGGCAACCTTCTTTTTACCGCGCAAAGTTTGATATATCTGAGCCGGCTGATACCTTTATCGACACTACGGGTTTTGGAAAGGGTGTGGCATTCGTAAACGGAACGAATGTCGGACGTTTTTGGGATAAGGGTCCCATCATGACGCTCTATGTTCCGCACGGTTTATTGCACCCTGGTACCAATGAGCTCGTTATGTTCGAAACAGAGGGCGTGTATGATGCGAAAATCTCCCTTCGCTCTGAGCCCGTTATCCGTACACTTGAACAAGAAGGAGTTGAGTAGAAATGATTGTAGGCGCACGAATCGACTTTCGCTTGATTCACGGACAGGTGGCAAACCTTTGGTCTAACGCCCGTCAGGTAAGCCGCTTCATGGTAGTTGACGACGAGGTATCGCAAGATGCTACCCAAAAGCAGGTTCTTCGCATGGCTTGCCCGGCAACTGTGAAGTTGTCCGTGCTTCCTGTCGACAAGGCCGCTGCCAACATCACTGCTGGCAAATATGATGCGCAACGTCTCTTTATTGTTGCGAAAAAGCCTGAGGTCTACGTTCGACTTTTGGAGCAAGGTGTTAAGCTTGAGCAGCTCATCGTCGGTAATATGACGACAATGGAGCCGGTCAAGAAGCTGTCTCGCAACATTAGTTGCGACCAGGGGGACCTTGATGCATTTGCCAAACTCAAGGCCGATAATCTTCCTATTGTCATTCAGCTGACGCCTCAGGATAACCCAGAGGCTTTCACGCTCTAGTCGAATTAACGCTAGGCCGTGAAGGGGGATGCGCGGTTTATATAAGCGTATTGGTATTGTAGAAACTGTTACACCTTAAATAAGGAGTTAACCATGATTGCTTGGTGGCAGATTCTTCTGTTAACCCTGTATGCGGGTTATCAGATTCTGGATGAGCTGAACTGGTACACCTGTGCCGGCTCAGCCGTCTTCTCTGGTATGATTACCGGTTTGATTATGGGTGACCTACAGACTGGCCTGTTTATCGGCGGCAGCATGCAGCTCACCGTCCTGGGCGTTGGCACCTTTGGCGGCGCCTCTCGTATCGATGCCAACTCCGGCACTCTGGTCGCCACTGCCTTTGCCGTGGGCGCGGGCATGAATCCCGAGACGGCTCTTGCCGCCATCGGCGTACCTGTCGCTGCCATTCTCGTTTACACTGATATCGCCGGTCGTTTCGCCAACACGTTCTTCGGTCACATGTGCGATGCCGATATCGAGAAGATGAACTGGGGCGCCTACAACGTACACTACTTGCTCGGTGCCGTTTCCTGGATGTTGTCCCGCATGATTCCGGTCTTCCTGGCTCTCGCATTTGGCCAGGGCTTGGTCGAGGGCATCACCACCGCCCTTAACGGCGACTTGAAGTGGCTGGGTGACGGTCTGTCTGTTGCTGGCGGTGCCTTGCCCGCCGTTGGCTTCGCCATCCTGCTCCGTTACCTGCCAGTCAAAAAGCACGTCGCCTACCTGCTGCTCGGCTTTGTAATCGCCGCCCTGTTTGGTACGGCCTTCACGAGCATCATTAACCTCAACACCAACATCGTCGCTGTGAACGCCGCACTTGGTAAGGGCGCCGTGGATATGGTCGGTATGTTCAATAACATGTCGATGCTGGCGATCGCTATTATTGGCTTTGCTCTGTCTTTGCTGTACTACAAGAACAACCAGCGTCCCGTCGCTGCTGCTGGCGCTGCGGAGGGAGACGACGACGATGAGCTCTAATGAGAAACTCGCCAATGGCACCACTGGCTACAAGATTACCAAGGACGACCTTGCGCAGATCAACCGTCGTAACCTGCTTGGTTTCCAGGATGGTTGGAACTACGAGCGCATGCAACACTCTGGTTATCTCTGGATTATCCTGCCCACACTGCGCAAGCTGTACGGCGACGGCACACCGGAGCTAAAGGAAGCCTGCCGCGCCCAGTGCGCACCGTTCTTCAACACCTCAAACTTCCTCAACACGATCATCACCGGTATCGATTTGGCGATCGAGGAAGAGGAGGGCATTGAGGGCCTCGAGGCTGTTGCCGGTCTCAAGACTGGTCTCATGGGACCGCTGGCTTCCATCGGCGATTCCATCTTCGGTTCGCTGCTCCCGACCATTTTCGGCGCCCTGGCTGCCAATATGGCCATGAACGGCAACCCCTTGGGTATCTTCATCTGGGTCGCCGTTAACATTCTTGTTGACTGGTTCCGCTGCAAGCAGACCCACATGGCGTATGAGCAGGGTATGAAGCTCGTCACCACCATGAGCGATCGCTTGAACGCGTTGACCGACGCGGCCTCCGTAATGGGTGTCTTTATGGTCGGTGCTCTGGTCGCAACCAATGTCGGTATCGTTATTGCAGCGAAACCTGTTATCGGCGGCGTTACCGTTGACTTGCAGAACATCTGCAATATGATTTGCCCCAAGCTGGTTCCTGCCGCACTCGTCGGCTTCGTATACTGGCTCCTCGGAAAGAAGGGCATGACCTCGACGAAGGCCATCTTTATCGTCTTGGTTCTGTCCATTGCCTTGGGTGCATTCGGTATCATTTGCAAGGGCTAAGTACCTCATATTGTCACGGCATTTGAGCCTCAATTGAGACGTGGCGCACACCTCCAAGGCGACTTTATCGCCATATCCCCTGGAGTGTGCGCCTCTTTTGTTTTGTTGGGCACCGCTGTTCATAGGCGGTTATGCAGTCATCGTGTTCGATTAATTCCTTAAGGCCGCCTTGAAGGGAATATAGTGCAATGCCATTTTGGATCGTCCTGTTCATTTGTGTTGTCGTGGCTTATTTCGCTGTGACCGAAGGAGCGAAAAAATACTTCGATATGAAATTGCAGGTATTGTTTAACTTGGGCTTATACCAAGATTGCATAGACCTGCTCGATCGCAAACTTGCGCGTATAGTAATGTCTACGTATAAGCAGTATTACCTGCGTTTCACGATCTATGAAGCTGCTGATATGGACGCATATGCAGATCGAATGCTTGACCACTTGCTGGAGATGTCGTGCAGCGATAAGCAACGTCGCCAGCTTGCGGTTCGCGCCTTTAATTTCTATATCAAGACGGGTGACCGGAAGCGGGCGGCGTCCATGTTGGAAGAGATGCGCCCCATCGTGTCGAAGGGCATTTTGGCGGACAGTCAATTGACCTACGACATAGTCTTTCGCCGTCGGCATGATAAGATCGATGAGATGGAAGCTATGCTGGACACGAACGACCTTGGGTTACGCGGAAAGCTCTATCTGCTGCTTTCATATCAATATGAGAGCAGCGGGAACAAGGGCGAAGCACTTAGATATCGCAACCTTGAAAAACAGCTTAGAGATGCTCACAGACCTCCCACGATAAAACAAAATACTCACTAAACTTTAATGATGCAGTGGTCGTAAGAGCCCTTTTGAGGGGTTCTTTGACTAGAGAAAGCGAACGGTAGAAAGGTAGATAGAATGATTGGATTTGTACTAACTGGTCACGGTCAGTTTGCAACTGGTTTGAAAAGCGCTGTGGATATGGTTGCCGGCGAACAGCCTAATTTTGAGGTAGTTCCTTTTGCGGGCTCGGAGGCGGTTACTTTTGGTGATGATTTGCGAACCTGCATTGCCGAGATGCGTCAAGCTTGTGATGGCGTATTGGTGTTTGTTGATTTGCTTGGCGGTACTCCGTTCAATCAAGCTATCCCAATGACGACTGAGCTCGATAACGTGACCGTTGTCACCGGAACAAATCTGCCTATGTTGGTGGAGCTCGTTATGACGCGTGCGTTTGGAGATCCAACGCTTGATGAACTTGCCGAACGCGCACGGGTTGTTGGTCGTGAGGGAGTCGATCTCAAGAAACTCGAGATTGCTGACGTTGATGAAGACGATGAGATGTAGTGTCGCTATTAGCCTATTTTTGGGACATGTTGATGCATTACCTGAAGGCTGAAGTATTGGTCAATTGCTAATTACGTGGAGAATATCATGACGTGCAAGAGGCACAGGCAACCGCTATACGATCAGCTCGTAGATATTCTGATCGAGAAAATTGATAATGAATATCAGCCAGGTGATTTGATTCCGTCCGAACGTGAACTTGCCGAACGTTACGGGCTATCGCGATCGACTGTCCGACTTGCAATTCAGGAACTTGAGTATCTTGGTCGGATCGTGCGAAAACAAGGTCGCGGTACGTTTGTTGCCGATCGACTAGCCCAAGCAACAAATCTTACCCAATCGTACAGTTTTACTGAACAAATGAAAGCGATGGGCCGGCTGCCAGAAACAACCATCTTAGAGTTCTGTGAAATGGAAGCAGATAAAACGCTCTCGATGCAAATGGGGATTCGTTTGGGTGAAAAGGTATTAAAGCTCAAACGTTTACGGATGGCAGATGGTATACCTATGATGGTTGAGCGTAGCTATCTTCCAGCAAGGCTCTTTATTTCTCTCAAGCGTCCTCTACTCGAACAGAAGCCCCTTTACGATGTCATTGAGCGGGATTATCAGCAGAAAATTCGAGTAGCGGATGAGGAGTTCTCTGCGGGTATAGCACGTCCATGTGATGCTCGGCTTCTAGGTATTGGTGAAGGTGCGCCAGTTCTGGACATAGTCCGAACTACTCACAACACCCAAAATGATGTTGTCGAGTTCACGCTTTCGGTGGCTCGTGCGGACAAATTTAAGTACAGGATTTCTCATTATCGAGATGCTCTGTGATCGGATACGAGTGCTAACGAAAGAAAAACAGCCTATGACTACTATCCGATTTAACTTTTCAGATTAAGTCTTTATATATCAGACAATTTAGTAAAGAAAGAGGTATGAGAAATGTTCGAGAAGAGTGTCGAGGAGCTCACCGAGCTCGGCGCCCAGATCACCACGGCCGAGATTGCTCAGCAGCCCGAGCTTTGGCGTGATACGCTCAACATCTATCGTGAGAACAAGGAGGCCATCGAGGCCTTTCTGGCCGAGGCTCGCGCTATGGGCGAGGGCCGTCTGTCCGTTGTCTTCACCGGTGCCGGTACGTCTGACTACGTTGGCGATACCTGCGCCCCGTACCTGCGTCACGCTGGCAACACTAATTTCTACGACTTTAAGCCCATTGCCACGACCGACATCGTGAGCGCCCCGCGCGACTTCCTGCGTGCCGAGGATCCCACGCTCGTGGTTTCCTTTGCCCGCTCTGGCAACAGCCCCGAGAGCCTTGCCGCCGTTGCCGTTGCCAAGGAGCTTGTCCACAACGTCAAATTCCTCAACATCACCTGCGCTCCCGAGGGCAAGCTCGCCGTCGAGTCTGCCGATGATCCCAACGCGCTGACGCTGCTCATTCCGCGCGCCAACGACAAGGGCTTCGCCATGACCGGTTCTTATTCCTGCATGACCCTGCTCGCCACCCTTATTTTCGACACTGCCTCTGACGAGCAGAAGGCCGAGTGGGTCGAGACGATTGCCAAGATGGGCGAGGAGGTTATCTCCCGTGAGCCCGAGATCGCCGATTACCTCGCTGGAGACTTCAACCGCGTGACCTACTTGGGTTCTGGCTCCTTCGGTGGCCTTGCCCAGGAGAGCCAGCTCAAGATCCTCGAGCTCGCTCACGGTCTGGTCGCTACTTCCTATGACACCTCCATGGGCTATCGTCACGGACCCAAGTCCTTCGTCGACGACAAGACCCTCGTGTTCGTGTTCGTCAACAACGACGCCTACACCCGTCAGTACGACATCGACATCCTCAATGAGATCGGTGGCGACGATATTGCTCAGCACACCGTTGCCGTTCAGCAGGATGGCGCTACTGTCTACGAGGGTGAGTCCTTCACCTTTAAGGGTTACGAGGCACTTCCCGAGGGCTACCTTGCTCTGCCGTTCGTGATGTTTGCCCAGGCTATCAGCCTGCTTAACTCCGTGCGCGTGGGCAACACGCCCGACACGCCGAGCCCCACCGGCACGGTCAACCGCGTGGTCAAGGGCGTGACGATTCACCCCTTCACCGCTTAATCGCGTCCCCCTGTAAGGGCGCCCGTCCGCTCATAACGGCGGGCGGGCGCTTTTTGTTTTACGTGAGCTGGGTATAAACATCACCACAGTTAACTGCTTTAGAAGTAAGGAGTACATATGAGCACGTACGCAATTAAGGCTGACAAGTTCTTCTTGCCGGCAGGCCCGCAACAAGGCGGCTATCTTATGATCGAGGACGGCGTCTTTGGCGCTTGGCAGGCCGACGAGCCCTCCTGCGAGATCAAGGACTACACGGGATCGTGGATCGCGCCGGGCATGGTCGACACCCACATCCATGGCTTCTATAACCATTCGACTACCGATAACGATCCCGAGGGCATCGATATCAGCTCGACCGAGCTCGCCCGTCGCGGTACCACCAGCTGGCTGCCCACGACGTTCACCGATGGCGTCGAGCAGATCAAGGACGCCTGTGCCGCCATCGCTCAGGCGGACGAGGAGCGCGGACCTGAGTTCTGCGGTGCTCGCATTCAGGGCATCTACCTGGAGGGTCCGTTCTTTACCATGAAGCACGTGGGCGCGCAGAACCCCGCTTATCTTATCGATCCCTCCGAGGAGGTCTTCGATCAGTGGCAGGAGGCTGCGGGCGGTCGAATCGTCAAGAGCGCCATGGCGGCCGAGCGTGACGGCGCCGCCGCTTACGCCGCGGCTCTGAGCGCAAAGGACGTCGTGACCTGCATCGGTCACTCCGACGCCACCTACGATGAGTGCATCGCCGCCATCAACGCCGGTGCCAGCTGCTTTACGCATACCTATAACGGCCAGCGCGGACTGCATCACCGTGAGCCCGGTGTTGTGGGTGCTGCCATGTCCACGCCCGAGACCTACGCCGAGATCATCTGTGACGGCAAGCACGTAAACCCTGGCGCTATCAAGGCGCTGCTGCAGGCAAAGGGCTGGCAGCATACGGTGCTCATCACCGACTGCCTGGGTTGTGGCGGCATGCCCGAGGGCAGCTATACCAGTGGCGGCATGGACGTCATCATGAAGGACAACCTGTGCTGGCTCGCCGACGGCAAGAGCATTGCCGGCTCGGTGCTCACGCTCGCACAGGGCGTCAAGAACATCGTCGACTGGGGCATCGCCAGTGCCGATATCGCAATTCGCATGGCAACCGAGGTGCCGGCACGCTCCGTACACATCGAGGATAAGTGCGGCAGCATCATGCCGGGTCGCGACGCCGACTTTGTCGTGTTCGACCATGAGCTCACCCTCGTCGAGACGTATGTTGGCGGTCAGAGCGTCGGTAACGCCTTTACCGAGTAACGATAGAAAAAGACGGCGGGCCCGAATCTGCTCGGACCCGCCGCATGGGTTAAACGCTCAAAAGTACCTTCACAGTTACAGCTTGTTAGCGATCTTCTTTACCGTGCGCTTAACGCCGGCCACCAGGCCTCCTGCAGGATGCTCCTTCTCGTATGCGAGGCGCTTCTCGCGCTTGGCGTACTCTTCGACGATGATGTCGCCATACTCGTCTTCGATCTTGTCGAAGAAGTCGACGGCGCCCTTAATTTCCTCAGCGGTCGGGTGTCCCTTTTGGACACCGCCGGCGAGTTTGAACGGCCCCCACGTATCAAAGCCGGGGCAGCCGTAGACACCCATAAAGATGGCCTGCCTCATGCGGCAGATGCCGTCGATATCCTTGCCATACCACTTGTTTTTGCCACCGTAGGTCATAAGGCCAAACACCTTGTCCTGCGGCTGCAGCACGTTAGTGAGCACGCGTGCCATATCCTTGTCGATCTCGGAGTAATAGATGCCCGTGGCGACACCGATCAGATGATATTCGTGCAGGTTGGGATACTCGTTTTTGCCGAGCGCCTTGACGTCGAGGGTATCGATCTCGGGGTGTGCCTCGACGATGGCGTCCACGAGCTTTTTCGTATTGCCGTGATGGCGCGAGGCGTAGAGGATGATGGTTCGCATAAGAAGGCCTTCCAGCTGTAATTGCATCAATGTCTGTATGGTACCCCGTTGCATGGCTGGGATACCGGACACATCGTTGAGCGTGCGGGTTTGTCCTTTGGTCAGGGCCGAGACGGATACTTGCGAGCAAAAGCAGTTGTTCGACAGGATGGGCAATGGAATACGCTCTCTCCAACGATTCGATTTCTATTAAGGTGTCCACGGCTGGTGGTTCGTTTACCTCGATTGAGGCCGGAGGCCGCGAGTACTTGTGGCAGGGCGATCCCGCCGTGTGGTCCGGCCAGGCACCGATTTGCTTCCCGATTTGCGGAGGCCTGCGCGATGGCAGCGCCATGACGTTTGCCGGGCATCATGTAAAGCTCGCTCGCCACGGGTTTGCGCGCAAACAGGAGTGGAAGCTGCTGAGCCAAAGCGCAAACGAGCTGGCTATGTGCCTGGCTTCGGAGGATAACGCCGCGCTGCTGAGAGATTATCCCTACCCGTTTAAGCTTGTCGCTCGTTATACGCTCGAGGACGCTGCCGTGCGCGTTTCCTATGAGGTGACCAACGAGGGCACCGAGGACATGCCGTTCTTTATCGGTGGACACCCCGGCTTTAGGTGCCCGCTCGACGAGGGCGAGGCCTATACGGACTACGAGTTGCGCTTCGAGAAAGACGAGGCTGCGGAGCTTTGCACCGCCGTACCCTCGACTGGCTTGATTGATGTAGCTAACCGTTCAAAGAATCCCATGGTGGGAAAGACGCTGCCCCTGTCGCATGAGCTCTTCGATTTTGCGGAGACCATCTTTGACGTGCTCGAGAGTCGTCAGGTCACGCTTTCCAAGAAGGGCGAGGACAAGGGCGTTCGCTTGAGTTTTGAGGGTTTCCCGTACCTCATCGTGTGGAGTAAGCCCGAGGGCGATTTTGTGGCAGTTGAGCCCTGGGGCGGCCTTTCGACCTGCTCCGATGAGGACGACGTACTTGAGCATAAGCGCGGCTGCCTTGTCGCCAAGCCCAAGGAGACTGTCGTTCGCTCGTTCACGATTGAGATTCTGTAATTCCGTTTTGTCGACTCGTATCGCGAGGCACAAGGAGCCCGCGAGATAAGGAGCTAAAATGATCCTCACCGTTACGATGAACCCGTCTGTCGATACGCGCTATCAGCTCGATGAGCTCATTATCGACGACGTCAACCGTGTGACGCCCGAAAAGACCGCCGGCGGCAAGGGTCTCAACGTGGCCCGTGTGCTGGGCCAGCTGGGCGACGACGTTGTGGCAACCGGTCTGCTCGGTGGCCATATGGGCGCCTATATGGCAGAGCTTATGGATGCCAACGGTATTAACAACGACTTTGTGCCCATCAAGGGCGAGACTCGCATTTGCCTCAACATTCTCCACGCCGGCAACCAGACCGAGCTGCTCGAGAGCGGCCCGACGATTGCCCCCGAGGAGCTGGATGCCTTTACCGCCAAGTTTACCGAGCTTGCGAGCAAGGCCGACGTCGTCACTATTTCGGGTTCGCTGCCCCGCGGCGTCGAGGCGGACTACTATGCCAAGATTACGGGCATTGCCGAGAACGCCGGCGCCAAGGTGCTGCTCGATACCTCGGGCGCTTCGCTTGAGGCTGCCCTCAAGTCCGAGGTCAAGCCCGAGCTGGTCAAGCCTAACCTAACCGAGATCAACGGCCTTCTGGGCACGAGCTTTACCACCGACGATGTGGACGAGCTCCGTGCTGCGCTCGCCTCTGACGCCCGCTTCTCCGATATCCCCTGGGTCGTCGTGTCCATGGGCGCTGCCGGCTCCGTGGGCTTCCACAACGGACGTGCGTTCCGTGCCAAGACCCCCGATATTCCTGCCGTTAACGCTACGGGTTCCGGCGACTCCACTATCGCCGGTTTCGCGCATGCCATCGCTGCCGGCGCGGACGACGAGACGGTGCTGCGGACCGCCAACACCTGCGGCAAGCTCAATGCCATGGATCCCATGACCGGTCATCTGGTCATGGACCGTTGGGACGAGGTTTACAACGGCGTTATCGTGGCCGAGCTGTAAGAACTTGGGCGTCGGCTCTGGCATCGGTTGTTTGCTTGTGGCTAGAGCCAACGACAAGTGCGGTAGCATTATGCCGGGGCGCGACGCCGATACTGTCGTGTTCATTCCCGACCTTACCCTGGTCGAGACGTATGCGGGTGGCAACAGCTTTGGCAACGCGTTTGCCGAGTAGCCGCCAAAGAAACGATCCGAGAGGGGATTTAGATGATTTACGGTGCATTGGGCGATATCGAGGAGTACCGCGGAATGCTCAAGGGCCTCGACG
>NZ_JBQKFW010000021.1:0-17804 GCF_052119145.1 Collinsella sp. LCP19S3_H3 | reverse complement strand
CAAGTGTCCGGCGAGGGGGCGGCTTTGTAAAGCCGTTTGGCCCCACCCGCATAGCGGGTGGTTTCTGATGCGGCGCGCTGTGCGCCCCGCACAGGCTAAAGCCTTTAATAAGATGAAGGCCACGTTGCGTGGCCTTCTTTGTATCCGGAAAGCGTATCCCGGAATCTGCCTTCGGAATGGGACGCAGTTTCCGCTTGAGGGCCTGTTGGGAAAGCGCATCCCACTTCAAGAGTAAATTCCGGGTCGCACTTTCCGCTAAGGCTCTCAACCGGAAAGTGCATCCCATTCCAAGCCTTAATTCCGGGACACAGTTTCCGGACAAGGCGTAAAGCGGAAAGTGTATCCCAGTCTGAGCGCCGATTCTGGGACACACTTCCCGAAACCCTGCCCATCTGGAAAGCCCGTCCCACGCTCAATACATCCAGCGGATGCAGGAGAGCGTGTCTTCCAGGACGGCCTCGTCATCGGGGTGATGGAAAATGTCGCCCCACACGCTTGCCACGGTTGCACCCGCGAGTGTCAAGAAAAAAGCCTCGAGGATTTCGAGGCTTTCGCTTCTGTATTATTTCGCACGCGCGGCAGCGATAGACCTACTCGCCCAGCACGGCCTTCTTGGCGGCTGCCGCCATGTTGTCCAGATCTTCCTTGGTCGGATGGTCCTTCGCGGCAACCCAGTTGTCGAGCAGCATCTTAGCGCGGGCGTTGTCGGGATCTTGCTCGAGCATGGCCTCGTAGCGCTGCTTGACCGCAGGGCCCATCTTGCCCTGGCACATCGCCCAACCTACAAGCTCGGCATCATTGGCCAAATTGGAGGTCACGCGATCGATAATCTGCTGATAATAGCTCTGGTCGGCGCCAAAACCGCAGGTGCCAAACAAAAAGACGCGCTTGCGGTGCAAGGTGGAGAGCAACGCCGCGACCGAAGGCGTGCACGCGCCCTTGTCACACCAAAAACCGACGAGCACCGTGTCGGCCGCGCAGGCGCCCTGCGCCTCGAGCGCAACCTGATCTGCATCCGCATCGTCGCTCAACGCCGCGGCATGGACAAACTCAACACCCGCAGCCTGCAGAGCGCGCTTGATCGCGCCCGAAACCATCCTGGTATTACCGCTCTTGCTGTTAACCACCAAAGAGCACGTCATAGTCACGTTGCCTCGTTTCCCCCAAAACTAAAGCCACTAATGCAATTTATTAGATGAATATCTTAGTACCAACGTGACAGATGTAAACCACCTGCCGCTAATCGGTGGCCCCTACTGGGCAAACTGGCTGCGGTAAAGATCGGCATAGAAGCCGTCTGCCGCCAGCAGCTCGTCGTGTGTGCCGCGCTCGATAATCTCGCCGTCGCGCATCACCAAAATGCAGTCGGCGTTGCGAATGGTGCTCAGGCGGTGCGCCACCACAAAGCTTGTGCGACCGGCCATGAGCTCGTCGAATGCCGCCTGCACCTGCAGCTCGGTGCGAGTATCGATGCTCGAGGTCGCCTCGTCCAGCAGCAAAATCGCCGGGTCGGTGAGCATGACGCGAGCGATGCACAGCAGCTGTTTTTGACCCTGGCTAAACGTGCCGCCGTCCTCGCCAATCACCGTGTTGTAGCCCTGCGGCAGCTGCACGATAAACTTGTGCGCATGCGCGCGCTTGGCAGCTTCGATAACCTGCTCGCGCGTGGCATCGGGAAAGCCGTAGGCGATGTTATCTGCCACCGTGCCCTCGAACAGCCACGTATCCTGCAACACCATGCCAAAGGCACGGCGCAGGCTTGCGCGCGTGTATTCACGCGAGGAACGGCCATCGACCGCAATGCGGCCGGCATCGATATCATAAAAACGCAGCAGCAAATTGATGAGCGTTGTCTTGCCACAGCCCGTAGGGCCGACCAGGGCAAAGCGCATGCCGGGCTTGGCCTCGATGCAGATATCCTGCAGCAACTTGCGGTCGGACACGTAGCTAAAGTCAACATGCTCAAAGGCGACCTCGCCCTGCGGTGCGGCAAGCTCTACAGCGTCCGACGCGTCGGGCTCCTGCTCGCGCGCATCGAGCAGCGCAAACATGCGGCGCGCCGAGGCATACGCCGCCTGGATCTGCGTAATAACGTTGGTGACCTCGTTGAACGGCTTGGTGTACTGGTTAGCATAGGACAGAAAGATCTGCACGCCGCCCACCGTAAGCGCCGCGGGCACGCCCGTGATCACGCCCGCGCAGCCGATCACAGCGACCACGGCATAGATGATGTTATTGATAAAGCGCGTGCCGGGGTTGGAGAGCGAACCCATAAACTGCGCGCGCTCGCCCGCGGTGTAGAGCTCGGCATTGAGGGCATCGAAGCTCGCTTGCGCGTTGGAGCCATAGGCAAAGGCGTCGACAAGCTTCTGCTCGCCCACGTACTCCTCGATATGACCACCGAGCTGGCCTTGGATGCGCTGCTGTGCCGTAAAGCTTTTGTTGGAGAGCTTGGCAATAGCACCGGCTGCAAAAATGGAAAGCGGCGTGACGAGCACCACCACGAGCGTCATGGTCAGGTTGATGGAGAGCATAAACGCGAGCGTGCCCACGATGGTGATAACGCCGGTGAAAAGCTGGGTAAAGCCCTGCAGCAGGCCATCGCCCACCTGATCGACATCGTTGACCACGCGGCCCATAAGGTCGCCGTGGGCATGGCTGTCGATAAAGCTGAGCGGCATGCGGCTGAGCTTGTCGCTCGCCTCCACGCGCATGTCGCGCACCGTCTCGTAGGACAGGCGGTTGACGCAGTAGCCCTGCAGCCACTGGAAAGCCGCAGCACCTACGACGACAATCGCGAGCTTGGTGACAAGCGGCAGCAGCGCGTCGAAGTCCACCTGCCCGGCGGCGACGATCAGGTCGATGCCCTCGCCGACGAGGATGGGCGTGTAGAGCTGCAAGATCACCGAAGCGGCGGCACTCACAAACGACGCTACAAACGAAATGCGGTGCGGACGAACATAGCCCAGCAGGCGGCGAGTTACCGCGCCCACGGGATAGCGCTCGGGGTCGCCGGGCTGACGCGGGCCGTCACCCAAGTCACTGAGGTTATCGTTGCCGGACACGTTGGCCGTCATCGTGGCGACCGAACCGGAGGAAGTGTAGGGATTCATTTAGCAGCCCTCCTTTGCGCAGACGGATGCGGGGGCGGTCGGGGCGCCTGGGGCGGACGCGGGGCTTGGAGCGGGCGTGGGCGCCGTACTCCCCTGCTGACCCTCGAGCTCCTCACGGCGAAGCTGCGACTGGCAAATCTCGCGGTAGAGCTGGCAGCTTGCATACAGCTCATCGTGCGTGCCCAAGCCCGCGACCGAGCCGTGGTCGAGTACGCAAATCACGTCGGCGTCGCGCACGGTCGAGACGCGCTGGCTCACGATGATGGTCGTCAGCGGCAGCCCGCCCTCGGCGGCACCGCACACGCTTCGTTCACGAATGGCACGGCGAAGCGCTGCGTCGGTCTTAAAGTCGAGCGCCGAGGCGGAGTCATCCATGATCAGGATCTGCGGAGAGCCCACCAGGGCACGTGCGATGGTCAGGCGCTGGCGCTGGCCACCGCTGAAGTTCTTACCGCCCGCCTCGACCGGGGCATCTAAGCCCTGCGGCTTGTTGCGCACAAACTCGCTGGCCTGCGCCATATCGAGCGCCGCCCAAAGCTCCTCGTCGGTTGCCGCCTCGTCGCGCCAGGTCAGGTTGCTGCGGATAGTGCCGCTCACCAGCGATGCACGTTGCGGAACGGTCGCAACCACATGACGCAGCTGGTCGAGCGGCCAGGTGCGCGCATCGGCGCCCATCACGCTCACGCTGCCGGCGCTCGCATCGTACAGGCGCGGGATAAGCGAGACGAGTGTGGACTTGCCGCTGCCCGTGCCGCCGATAATGCCGAGCGTTTTGCCCGCCGGCAGCTCCAGGGTCACATCGTTGACGGCGTTGGCAGCGCCCGCGCCAAACGAAAAGCTCGCATGGTCAAAGCTCAGTGCGGGAACCGGAACAGCGCCACCCGCCAGTTCGCTCGGCTTGGGCAGCGCGACCGGCTGATTGCCCTCGTCGGTGATGCTCGGCTCACAATTGAACACCTCGTTGATGCGCGACGCGCTGGCGCTCGCCTTGGTAAAGACCACGACCAGGTTGGCAACGTACACGATGGAGGTGAGCGTCTGCGTCATGTAGTTGACGAACGCCATAACCTGGCCCTGCGTAAGCTCACCCACGTTGACCTGGATGCCGCCCGCCCACAGGATGGCGCAAACGCCCAGGTTCATCATCAAAAACGTGACGGGGTTAAGGATCGACGAGAGCTTGCCCACCGCGATGGCGGTATGGGCCTGGTCGTCGGCGGCTTGGGCAAAGCGCTCGCGCTCGTGATCCTCGCGCACAAAGGCGCGGACCACGCGGGCGCCCGAAAGGCCCTCGCGGCAGACAAGCGCGATGCGGTCGAGCTTTGCCTGCAGCTGCTTGTAATACGGAATACAGCGCGCCATGACAAACCAAAACACCAAGCCGATGGCGGGCGTGCAAATCAAAAAGATGATGCCGAGCTTAAGGTCGATGGCAAGGGCCGCGCACATAGAGCCCACCGCCAAAAAGGGCCAGCGAATGAGCATGCGCACGCCCAGCGCCACGGCAAGCTGCACCTGGTTGACATCGTTGGTGATGCGCGTGATGAGCGACGGCGTGCCAAAGCGGTCGAGTTCGGTGTAGCTCAGCTTATTGATGTGCTGGTAGAGCGCGCCGCGAATGTCGGTGCCCATGCCCTGCGAGGTGAGCGCCGCCATCTTTTGGCAGACGAGCGTAAACGAGATGCCGATCACAGCCATGGCGGCGAGCACCATACCGTAGTGGACGACGGCGTTGACATCGCGTGCACCAATACCCTTATCAATCATCTGGGCAATCACGAGCGGCGTAAGTAGGTCAAAAATCACTTCGATCAACTTACACGCAGGGCCAATCACCATATACCGGAGAAACTTACCACCAAAACGCCTGAGCAGCTCAATCATAGAAGGCGCTCCCTATCATCATCTCTCTTCAATCTGATTCATGATAGTACGGCGAGCCCTGGAGATGCGTAAGCAACTCGTTACAGATGTAAGGGCGACGGTCACTAGCGCCCAAGACATGTAGCAGCCGATGCTTTGGCAACGCCAGCGAGCGCCGCAAGACACGGGATTCAATTCTTCAGATAAATGCGCCCTCTACGGGTGATTTTTGGACGAAGTGGTCCCGGTGCCGGCGGGCTGTTTGGTAGTCGAGCGATCCCGCAGGCAAAGCCGAGGACCAGCGAGACACCAAACAGCCCGCCGGCACCGGGACCGCATCGCGGCACCAAAAAGCGCCCGTGCGCTCGATGGATTCGGATGCCCGACAGAGGCTCCTTATGGCTGCTTCCTTCCGGACCTGACCAGATTCGGAACATGTCGTCATCCGAACCCATCGAGCGCGCTTGGCGCTCGGTATATCTTACCCGCTCCTGCCCGATGGGGCAAGGTAGCTAATTTGGGACGGGGCCAAAAAGACTACTTTTGAGTTGCGGTGGAATAGTTCCTGTTTTACGGCCAAGGCCAAAAACAGGAACTATTCCACCGCAACTTATTGAGACTTGCCTGGATAAACTTAAATACGGCCGAGGTCGTAGGCTCGAGCGGCTGCCTCGCCGGCACAGATGAGGTTGGTTGTGGCTTCCTGGGGGTCGAGCGCTTGGTCAAGGGGCATGGGTCTGCGGCAGACCGGCAGAACCAAGTCGATACCCTGTCCATACACCGCATCCAGGTTGTCGGCACGACCGCCCACGACGGCGACCACCGGCTTGCTATATCGCTTCGCACGACGGGCCACGCCCACCGGCGCCTTACCGGCGGCGGATTGCTCGTCCATATTGCCCTCGCCCGTTATGACCAGGTCGGCATCGCGCACACACTCGTCAAACCCAATCAAATCGAGCACCGTCTCCACGCCCGAGCGCAGCTCCGCACCGAGCGCCAGCAGCGCGGCACCCAAGCCGCCGGCGGCACCGGCACCGGGCACACCAAGCACCGAGCCAAATGACCGTGCACCCTCGGGCGCGCGCAGAAGCTTCTGGGCTCGCATCTCGAAAATCGCCGCATCGAGCAGACGACCGTAGCCGACCATCCAGCCGTCGTACCCGCGTAGCGCCTCGACGTCACCCGTCGGCAGGCCTTTCTGCCCGCCAAACACCGTCAGGGCGCCTCGGCGCCCCACGAGCGGATTCTCAACATCGGAAAGCACCACGATACGCACGCCATTCAGCGCCCGAAGTGCTGGCGCCAAATCGATACTCACCACGTGTTCGAGACCCGCAAGACCGGGGGCGATATTGCAGCCACACTCATCGACCACACGCGCGCCCAGCGCCTGCAGCATACCGGCGCCGCCATCGTTGGTAGCGCTGCCGCCCAAGCCAATATAGATAGTCTTTGCCCCAGCACGGACCGCGCGAAGCATGAGCTCGCCCACGCCATAGGTCGAAGCCGCGATCGCCGCCGATTCCGTGCAGGGCGAATACCCAATACCCGCCGCCTCGGCCATCTCAACTAAAGCCGACTCGTGCTCGCCGTCCACCAGCATCCGTGCAGACACGCGGTCGCCCAAGGGGCCTGCAACCTCGCAGGTCACAAGCTCGCCGCCGCGCGCGGCGACGGCATCGAGCGTTCCCTCGCCACCATCTGCCAGCGGCAAAGCGCTCAGCTCGGCATCGGGCCACACCTGGCACACGCCTTCGGCAACGGCCGCCTCCGCCTGTGCACTCGAAACGCTGCCCTTAAAGGAGTCGATCGCCAGCAGCACACGGCGGGGCCGGCGGCACGCGACACCAAAATCGACCGCCTCAACGGCAATATCTTCGGCACACGTGAGTGCCTTGGCATGAGCGACATGCGCCTCAAGATCGGCCCCACAACCGCAGACAGCACCATCGGTGTCACGCAGCCCACTAAAATAGCCGCTCAACACCTCACGACACTCGTCTGCCAGCACGCCGGCGGCCACATTAAACCGATGGTTCAGGCGCGAATCGGCATTGAGGTCATACAGCGAGCCCACCGCTCCCGCCTTGGCATCGGCCGCACCATACACGCAACGCCCCACGCGCGCGTTAACCATAAGCCCCGCACACATGCAGCAGGGTTCGAGCGTCACGTAGACTGTACAATCGGAAAGGCGCCAACGCCCAAGCGTCTGAGCGGCGGCGCACAGGGCCAAAAACTCGGCATGTGCCGAAGGGTCCTGGTCGAGCTCACGGCGATTATGCGCCCTCGCGACAATCTCACCCGCACGCACCACCACAGCACCAATCGGCACCTCGCCCACTGTCGCAGCGGCGCGCGCCTCCGCCAGCGCCTCGCGCATGAACTTCTCGTCGATTTCGGTGATCGTCATCGTTCGCCTTCCCTGTTGCAAATTCAAAACGATGCTATCATTACGACTCACGGAGAGATGGCAGAGCGGTTGAATGCGGCGGTCTTGAAAACCGTTGAGCGCGAGAGCGTTCCGGGGGTTCGAATCCCCCTCTCTCCGCCACCTTAGTGATTCACCGGCGTCATGGTGCGCTCAAACAGCGCATCGACCACGTCGGCCATCTCAGGTCGACGCTCAAGATCGTGGCCCGATTCCCACCAATTTGTGAACACTCGAATAATGCCACCGGCGATAAATTCCGATGTCGTCTCGAGCGAAACGGGCGCCAGGGCGTCTTCGGCAAGCGAGCTCATCACGCGCTCACGGATGGAATGCGCGATGCGGTCGCAAATCATGCCGGTCAGCATGCCCGACATGCTGCTCGCCAAAAGGTTATCCATGAGCTGCTCATGCGCCAGAACCATATTCATGGCATCGTCAAAGACCTCATGGCGAAGCGCCTGTACATCCACAAGCGGCTCCGCGTCCGCTGCGTCGGTCTGGTTTTGGGGCAAGCCCGTCATAAGCTCATCGATATAGAAGGCAAAATAATCGTTTTTATCGCGAAAATGCTTATAGAACGTCGTGCGGCGAATCAGGGCCCGGTCGCAAAGCATGGCAACCGTCAAATCCTCAAACCGATGCTCTTCCAAAAGCTCGGTAAAGGCGTCGAACAGGGCACGATAGGTTTTCTTGATGCGAAGGTCCATCCGTATCACCATCCTCAAGGCGTAGACAGCATTCCGTAATTTGTCGCATATCTTACACCTGTACCACCCGTTCGATATTGGCGCCCCCTCCCTGGTTGAAACAAAACGCTTACCGGAAAGTTCGGCACCGCCAAAGGTTGCGGGTATACTAGATACGTTATACCAACAACGGCCGGCGCAAAACGCCGCTGCCATTCGAAACGGAGACATCATGCTTCCCGTCATCATCGGTATCGTTGTTGTCGTTGTGATCGTCTGCGCCATCGCTGGCATCTACAACAACATGGTTACCAAGCGCAATCGTATCGATAACGCCTGGCAGAACATCGACACGCAGCTGCAGCGCCGCAACGACCTGATCCCCAACCTGGTCGAGACCGTCAAGGGCTACGCCAAGCACGAGCAGGACACGCTCGCCGCCGTGATCAACGCGCGCAACACCGCCGTAAGCGCCACCACCCCCGAGGCCAAAATGGAAGCCGACAACGTGCTGACCGGTGCACTGCGCCAGCTCTTTGCCGTGGCCGAGGCCTACCCCGACCTTAAGGCGAACACCAACTTTATGCAGCTCCAGGCTACGCTCGAGGACACCGAGAACAAGGTGAGCTACGCGCGCCAGAGCTACAACGACTGCGTGCTCAGCTACAACAACGCCATCCAGACGTTCCCGGCCGTTATCTTTGCCGGCATCTTCCAGTTTAAGGAGCGCCAGGGCTTCGAGGCAGTTGAAGCCGCCCGCCAGGCCCCGACCGTCAAGTTCTAACAAGTTGGCAACGCATCCTGAATCGGCTATATACATAAACCGCATAAACCGTCCCGTCGAATGCATACTTCGGCGGGACGGTTGCTTTTTGCCCACAGGTACCCCAGAGGGCGGCGTGCAAATTTTGGAGTTTTCAGCATCCTGGAGCCCAAAGGAACAGGAATGGGCCCACAAAACCGCGTTGAAAACCCTGATTCTGAGCCCTCAGCACCTCAGGGATCACTCATTTTCTACAGGATGCGGCTCACGGCGCCTGACTTTCGCCCAAAATCCCGTATGCATGCGCACCCGGCTGCTGAAAACTCCCAAAAATGTACGCCCCGTCCCACCCCAGGCGAGCGGCAACCGGAAAACCGCGCACGCACCTCTTCCTGGTGCGCGGTTTTCCTACAGAACTGCGCGGGGTCACTAGGGCCAAGCTCCTTATGGAGCCCACACCCAGGCGCACTCCGCAGGATGAAAGAACCCCCGCCGCACGTAGTGCGCAGCGGGGGTTCTTTCATGTCCGAGGACGCGCCGGAAAGGAAGGTCGCCCTCGGGCCGAACGTACAAGACAGCTTACGCGACGGTGTAAACCCAGTTGTGCTTATCCTCGACAGCACCAGACTGAATACCAGTCAGGGTCTCGCGAAGTTTCTTCATAACAGGGCCGATCTCGGTGCAGCCAGCCGGGAAGGTCACGGTCTCGTCGGCACCATAAACCTTGTTGTCAATCTCGCCGACCGGGGAGATAACAGCAGCGGTGCCGCACAGACCGCACTCAACAAAGGTGCCGGCCTTGACCTCGGCCCACTCGACGGGACGCTGATCAACGGTCATGCCCAGGTCCTGAGCGACCTGAACGAGCGAGCGACGGGTGATGGAGGGCAGGATCGAGTCGGTGTGCGACTGCGGAACGACGAGGGTGCCGTCCTCTTTCACGAACAGGACGTTGGCGCCACCGGTCTCCTCGACATAGGTGCGAGACTCGGAGTCAAGATACAGGTTCTCGGCATAGCCCTCGCGATGGGCCTCCATCGTGGGCTTAAGGGACATGGCGTAGTTCAGGCCGGCCTTGATGTTGCCGGTGCCATGCGGGGCTGCACGGTCATACTCGGAAACGCGCAGCTTAACGGGCTTAAGGCCGCCCTTAAAGTACGGACCGACCGGAGTCACGAGAATGCGGAACGTGTACTCAGGAGCAGGAGCCACGCCAATCACGTCACCAGAGCCAATCATAAACGGACGCACGTACAGGGTCGCACCGGAGCCGAAAGGCGGAACCCAGGCAGCATTGGCAGAAACGACCTGCTTGACGGCCTCAACGAACTTGTCCTTGGGGAACGGCGGCATCTCGAGGCGCTGGGCAGAGTTATACATGCGCTCAGCGTTCATGTCGGGACGGAAGCAGACGATGCTGCCATCCTCGGCGGTGTAGGCCTTCAGGCCCTCAAAGACCTCCTGGCAGTAATGGAAGATGCCGCCGCACTCGGAGACATGCATGGTGTGGTCGGTGGTCAGGCCGCCCTCGTCCCACTCGCCATCCTTCCAATGAGCCTCGTAGCTGTAATCGGTCTTCATGTAGCCAAAGCCGAGGCTACCCCAATCGATATCCTTCTTCTCGACAGTCATATGTCGCTCCTTACATACACAGTTGCATACTCGCGAACCCGCACGCAAGGACCGAGGCCGACCGTGTCGCAACGTCGCACGCCCGGAGCGTAGAGCCGGACGGGACACGCGGGCAACATCGAAGCCGATGGCACGTCGATTCGCATGGACGAGATTGTACTCCCCGCGCGCGTCGGATAAAACGTTTTTCTTTAACTAAGTAAAGTATTTTCATTTGCTTCGGAATTCACCAGGGTAAATAGGCGTCCTCCAAGCCGCGGCGTCTACTCGCCCCATGCGCCCCGCGACCGCCCTATCGATATACTCTAAGTCGAGACGATGATTGGAGCCCCCTTGGCAACTCAGAACAAACGCGAACACTTGACGGAAGACCTGCTCAAGCGGCTGTTGGCCAGTTCGAGCATCGACGCCTATCTGGACGAAGGCGAAACCGTCGACCAAACGCTTCCCTCGTACTTGCGCTGCCTCATCGACGAGCGCCGCATCAAGCGCTCGGACGTCGCACGCAACTCGGGCCTTAACCCGACCGTTGTGTACGACATCTTTGCCGGCAAAAGCCGCCCCGGCCGCGACCACGCCATCATGTTGGCACTCGGTATCGGCTGCACGCTTCGAGAGACGCAGCGCCTTCTGAGACTCGATGGCGTCGCCGAGCTTTGGTGCAAGGATCGCCGCGACGCCATCGTCATCTGGTGCATCGAACGCGGCATGAGCCGAGCGTGCACCGACGACGAGCTCTACCGCCTGGGTGAAAAAACGCTTCTGGGAACCAACCCGCTCAAATAGACGCCCACGTCCGCGCGAGCCCCGCGGCTCTATCGGCTCCATACGCGATTCAGTTGCCAACTGAACAAACAGAACAATCGTTGGCATATTATTTTTGGGGCATTTGCCCAGCTACCATGAAGGGAGGACGGCTTGAACGACAACCAGCTCATGCATGCCATGAGCCTTGACGACACCTATCGCGTCGAGCAGGTGCTCGCGCGCGGCGAAGACGGCATTACCGAACTCGTCACGATTGACGGAGCCGGTCCCTTCGTGCGAAAGAAGATTCGACAGGAGCTTGCCCGCCGCAATGTATGGTCGGCACTCACAGAATGCAGCTCGCCCCGCCTTCCCCGCGTTGAGGCGACCTACGAACTACCCGAGCACTTTGTTGTCGTCTACGACTTTGTGCCAGGTCGGTCGCTTTCCAAAGCTATCGAAACCGATGGGCCGTTGACGCCGGAAGAGACGACATCGCTTGGCATCGAGCTTTGCGAGGCGGCCGAGGAGCTCCACAGACATGGCATCGTCCACCGTGACATTTCCCCCAACAATATCGTGGTTGCCGCGAACGGCGCGCACCTCATCGACCTCGGTATTGCCCGCATGCGCGTCGAAGGGGCAAGCAAGGACACGACTTCCCTCGGAACTTGGGGGTTCGCCTCGCCCGAACAATACGGCTTTGCCCAGACCGATGCGCGAAGTGATGTCTACTCCATCGGACGCGTTCTTGGCTTTGCGCTTACGGGTGTCCGTCCTGATAACGAGGCTTACGAGCAGATTCTTAAGAAGAATCTTGATAATGCACCCGCGACGCTCGCCCATGCCATCACGTGCGCCTGCTCGTTTGAGCCAAGCGCGCGGTTCCAGTCTGCGACCGAGATGGCAGAAGTGCTCGCCGGCTTGTCTCGACCGGGAAACGACAGGGCATCTTCTGGCACAGATGGGCATGCCGACCATGCCCAAATGGCAGCGGGTACGCATGCGCCTAAGCGCAATCCAGACAAAAGCAGGACGCGGACCTTTGGCGGCCTGTTGCTAAAACTGACACTCGTCACCGCGATGCTTGCCGGGCTGATGGCAGTCGGCGCGATTGCCATCTCGACATTCCACGCAGACCGAGAAAGCAACAACGGGCCCACGTCCTCATCGCAAGCCGGCCAGTCTGACGGCGTTTCGACATCCAAAAAAGCAAATACGGCAAGCAATGCCAACCGTTTATCCGCCGAGCTCTCGATCGCGGAATCAGGCTGGTCGGTTGATGGGCAGGGGTACGTCCATTTTGGCATCGGCCTTAAAAACTCCGACGGCCCTGCCGCTATCGCATTTCCCACCATTAAGGTCTCCGGATACGATGCGAACGATAACCTGATCTTTACGGATGAGAAAACCTACAGCGCCATCGAGCCCGGCCAGACCGTCTACTTTGGCGATCAGACGGGAAATGGCACCGCTCCCGCGCGCGTTGAGTTCGAGGCAGTCACACCCAGCGGCGTTGCACTTGCCACCGCCACCGAAGCGCCGGTGTACGAAATTTTCGATAGTACCGAATCCGCTGGGACAGACGGCATGCAGTCATTCTTGGCAAAGCTCAAACTCCAAAGCGCCCCGAGCGGCTTTGATAAGACCCAGGTGTTCCTATCGGCCATCCTGCGCGACAAGCAGGGCAACATCGTTGCCGGCTATAACAACTTTGCCGACTGCCCCGCCGTCAGTTCCACGACCCCCGTTTCGGTCGATGTCCACAATCCGCCCCCGCACGCAAGCTGCGATATTTACGCAGCCCAGTGGTAGAACCGGAGGGCACCGCGAATAATTCCGCAGCACAAAGAAGGACCGGCATCGCGCCGGCCCTTCCATACTTCTACAGCCCTAGAATCTCACGCTTCTTGGCATCAAACTCCTCTTGCGTCAAAATCCCGGCATCGAGAAGCTCTTTGAATTTCTTTACGGCCTCTATTTGGTCCTCAAGCGTCCGCGCAGACTCGGCACCACCCCCTGGCACCCCCTTGGGCTCCGTCGTATCCGGCGTACAGACCGCGCCCGCGCCGCCTTCTACAGAAGCGTTACGGGGGTTGAGCATTCCCGCCAGCCCCATGCCGAGCACCATGCCGCCCGCGGCGCCAAACCCGTTCTCGCGTACGCCCTCGGCAATCATCTGCTGAGCCGCCACATCGGCTGCCTGCTTAGAAACCCCCTCGTAAGCGCTAACATCCAGCTTCTTTTTCGCATAGCTCTTGATAAGCTCGCGCGACTCATCGGAGAATTCGATGTTTTCGATGGCGACTTGCACAAGCTTGATGCCAAAGCGATCTTGCCATGACCCCGCGTTATCGCCCTCGTCCAGGATCATATGGCGAATTTCGTTGACGTGTGACGGCAGCTGCGAAATTCGGACCTCGGACGACATGGCATTCGTGGCCACGATGAGCGAAGCCAGAAACTCTGCAATCAGCATGCTCCGTGCGCGCGGGTCGTCAAACGAATAGCTATAGACGTTCGCAGGAAGAAAATTCCTGATAAAACGCTCGGCATCCACTACCTGCAGCGACAGCTGACCATACGCGAAGACCTCAAGATCCGCGCCGTAAAACAAGTCGTTATACGCAAGCGGTCCACGCGTGCCAAACCTGATGCCGCGGATTTCGCGCAGATTGACAAACGCCACACGCTTCTGCGACGGTGACATACCAGCATGGCCGACACGACGCGCCGCCTGTCCGAGGACCATTTTGAGGACACCCTGCTCCTCACAGTCGTGGTCATCAAAAAGCGACGCTTCGCCGTCGCGATACTCAAAACCGCCCGATTCCGTTATAACTTGCTCGATGCCCGCCTGACTAAAAATAAACGCCGCGGTGTTCTCGGGAACAAAAATGAGCGAGCCGTTGGACAGAACGTCACTCGATCCGTAGTTTCCGCCACGCCCGTTTTGCCCAACCTTACGCACCCCCGGAGCGACAACAACGTGCTCGTCAAAATGACTGGCAGTGACAATATCTTTCCATTGATCGGCAAGGACGCCGCCAAGCGAGTCAATCGCAACATTTACAATACCCACGATTACCTCACCCTACAGCACAAACTTGGTATCGCAGTACGAACAAACAACGCCTTGGCCTTTGCGTCCCGCGACGGGCGCATGGCATCCGGGACACTTTGCTGTCACCTTTGCGGCCATCTTCTCGGCATGAGGCTTTTGCACCTTCAGAGAAGCACCCAAGGCACTGCCAATGGAGTCGCCAACTGCCCCGACAACGCCCACGGCACCGTCTACAAAATCTGCAATCTCTGCCGCAGTGCCCGAGGGAAGCTCCGAGGTATCAATGGCATCGATGTTGCCCGCCGCCGCGCGGCGCACGCTTTCGGCCCAACGGTCGGCCAGGCGCTTGCCGCCTTCGGTAAAGCTCACCGTAACGGTCTCCTCCGAAAATGCGACTCGCAGCACCGGCGTACTATTCACACGTGCTGCGATAGCCTGGGGAACATCTGCCGAACACAGAATCGAATCGAGCGGGCAGCGCTTGAGATAGCGTCGAGTTTTAAACAGCCCCTCGGAGACCGTTGCGACCAAGATTAGATTCATATTTGTAAGCACAATCTCATCGAGAGCCTCGCTACCAGAGCCAACGCCCAAGCGCACATTCGAGGTCTGCATGATGATGAGCTCGCCGGGTGCCAGATTGTACTCGTCCACGCCGCCATCTCCCGTCCAACGTTTTCTTCCCATCCTAAACACCGGGCAAATAATTTCATCAGCTGCCAACTGAATTTCTCACCGGATTCAGTTGGCAGCTGATGAAATCTGCGCAGTCCACAGCCACAATTCGAAGCAGTGTCATCCATATCGAGGGAAGGAACAACTATGGATTGGGAAGCTTCGGGCAGCGGGGATAATGGCGTCCCCCAAACGGTGTCGACGCCTGACGGCAAGCCGCCCAAAGGTAAGAAAAAATGGCCGATCGTTCTGGCAGTGCTTGTTATCCTGATTATCTTGGCACGCATCAGCTCCTGTGTGGGCGGCTGCAGTTCTTCGAGCCCCTCAAAAACCGTCGAAACATTCACCTGGCCCAGCAGCGGTCTCGCGACCGAACTGCCCAAGCCCAAGACAAACAAGGGCGAGATATACGAGAACAGCTCCGAATCTTTCTCGGCAACGCTGAAAGAGGTCTCACAAGCCGACTACGATAGCTACGTCGTTGCTTGCAAAGAAGCCGGCTATACCGATTTCTCGGGCGAAGGCACCGATGATTTTGAGGCAACGGCACCCAGCGGAGCAAAGCTGACCTTGTCCTACTACAGTAGCCAAAAGTCCCTCGACATCGAACTCGAGAAGCCGCAGGACAACAGCGAACAGGCAGACGCGGCCGACGACACCGATGCGGTAGCCACTGATTCACAGGCCGAATCCGCCCCAGCCACATCCTCGTCCGATTTCCGTGCCATGATGGACGGCTACGAGCAGTTTATGAACAGCTACGTCGAGTTCATGAAAAAGTACGAGAATTCAGACGACACCGCATCGATGCTTGCCGACTACGGATCGATGATGCAGCAGTACAGCGAGTGGTCGCAGAAATTTGATAGCGTCGATGAAAGCTCACTTTCCGCCGAGGACCAGGCCTATTACCTTGAGGTACAAGGGCGTGTGCTGCAGAAGTTGAGCGAGGTCCAATAGCCTCGCACTCAACGCCACATATCGCTCCCACAACAAAAAAGACCCGTCATCCAAGTGGCGGGTCTTTTTGCACCAATCGGTTTTAGACGCCTACGCGTTCTGTTTGCCCAGCTTAGCCTTAACCAGGCCGACTACAGTCGGGATGATCGACACGGCTACGATGCCAATGATCAGCAACTCAAAGTGCTCCTGCACAAAGGGGATGCCACCAAAGAAGTAGCCCAGCAGTGTAAAGACCGTCGACCAGGTAATGCCGCCCAGCACGTTGTAGATGACAAAGTTGCGCCAGTGCATACCGCCCATGCCGGCAATGAAGGGCACAAAGGTGCGGATAAACGGGAAGAAGCGGCCGAGGAAGATGGCCAGGTGACCCCACTTGTCCAAGAAGTCCTCGGACTTTTTGATACGCTCGGGCGTCATGGCCTTGACCTTGCCCGAAGCGATGATCTTTTTGCCAAAGAAGTGACCGATCATAAAGTTGCACTGGTCGCCCAGGATGGCAGCGGCCCATGCTACGGCCAGCAGGGCCACGATGTTAAAGCCACCGTTATGGGCAAAGAAGCCCGAAGCAAACAGCAGTGAATCGCCGGGAAGGAACGGGAAGAACACCACGCCTGTCTCAACGAAGATAATGAGGAACACGCAGCCGTAGGCCATAAGCGGGCCGGCGGCGATCCAGCTGGCAATCGCGGTGCGCGGGTCTTTGAGTAGCTCGGCGATAAAATTGATGAAACCCATGAAGTAAAACCTCTCAGTTGTGGGCGCGGATACGTCCAAGTCGACTAGTATACGGTTGCGGTGCCCCCTCGTGCGCAACCCCACAAAAGCATGACTCCATTACCAGCAAGTTTGCATAACTGACACCTGTCATGTAAAGCCGCCAAGATTATTCTTCCTAATCCCTAGCGAATCGCTATACTTTATTGAATCGCATTGCCATGGCGCTAAGGGAGGGCGGCCGGTGAGCTTTATCAATACCATTCGCGAGGACATCAAGACCGTCCAGGCGCAGGACCCCGCCGCGCAAAACGGTTTGGTCATCTTCCTTTCCTATCCTGGCCTGCACGCCAAGTGGAACCACGTGCCCGAGCACTGGCTGTGGGAGCACGGTCATCGCTCGCTCGCCCGCGTGCTCTCGCAAATCACCCGCCACATCACCGGGGTCGAGATTCATCCCGCTGCACAGATCGGCAAGCATTTCTTTATCGACCACGCCATGGGCGTCGTCATCGGCGAAACCACCATCGTGGGCGACAACTGCGTGCTCTACCAGGGTGTCACGCTCGGCGGTACCGGCAACGAGACCGGCAAGCGCCACCCCACCCTGGGCGACAACGTCACCGTGGGCACGGGCGCCAAGGTGCTCGGCAACATCCGCATCGGCAACAACGTCAAAATCGGCGGCAACTCCGTGGTAGTCAAGGACGTACCCGACAACTGCACCGTCGTGGGCGTGCCGGGACGCATCATCAAGCGCAACGGCTGCCGCGTGTTTGAGGAGACGTTTGACGCCAAGCAGCACCGTGAATACATGCCCGACGACGCGGCCGAGCAGTCCGCCCTCAACCGTCAGGGCATCACCGAGAACGCTCGCCGCGTCGCAGAGCTCGAGCAAGAGGTGGCCGAGCTCAAGGCCCTGGTACGCGAGCTAGCAGATCGGTAGCCGCTCCTGTTGCGGAGTCCATGGGCGGTATGCACATGATGCCGGCTGCGGAGACGTGGCCGTAAAGCAGAAAGCGGGGGATTGCACGTTGTTGAACTGCACCCCAAAACTTGGACGGCTTAAATAAGAACTACGCCGCAAGGGGCTGGTTCCGGAACTCCTCCGGGGTCAGCCCCTTCAGTTTAACCTGCCTTCGCCTCG
>NZ_JBQKFW010000020.1:0-19119 GCF_052119145.1 Collinsella sp. LCP19S3_H3 | reverse complement strand
TCGCAAGTGTCCGGCGAGGGGGCGGCTTTGTAAAGCCGTTTGGCCCCACCCGCATAGCGGGTGGTTTCTGATGCGGCGCGCTGTGCGCCCCGCACAGGCTAAAGCCTTTAACAAAACCGCTGCTGCCAGACTGTCGCCTGGCAGCAGCCGCAACTGCTAGAGATTAACTAAACAGAAGTTTTTGCTGCAGTTATTGACGCAAGTGCGTGCTCCACAGAATGTCTTGCAGTAACCGTTGCACCCACCACCGGGGTCCACATAACTCGGTTTGACAATCCAGCTCATATCGTTCCTCCTTTCTATTATCGCTTTTACTTTATGTTATTGTTTATCGATAACTTATATTTGTCAAGATAATTTAAAGAGATGGGGCCCGTGCTAGACACGGGCCCCATCACACCAATATCTCGTTTTAGCTGCTCGCTATATGCTACTCATCGCTCAAATCGACAGCAAAGACTGATGTCGGAAGCGACGCCTCATTGCCTCCACCATTCCGCATCTGCCTCACGACATTTTTTGCGCGCTCGACAATAAGCTCCTCAAGTTCCTTCTCGCTCACGCGCCGAATAATATCTCCCGGTTGGCAATCAAGTTCATCGCAGATATCGAGAAGCGTCTTAAGACGAATAGCTTTAATTTTTCCGTTTCTTAGCTTTGAAATATTAGCCGGAGTATGCCCCGTGGCACGAATCAGATCAGCGCTGGTCTTTCCGGTCTTAAGCAGCTGCGTCTCAAGCTCGATAATGAGATAGCTCATGCTTCCTCCTACACAAGCTCGTCAGACTGCTCCTGGAGCAGCGAGGCATAGCTCCAGATCACCGAGACAAACAAACAGACAGCCGCGCCGATAAGCGACCCCGCGTCAAAGGCAACGCCCTGGCAAATCGCGATAACGAAGGAATGAGGCACGATAAAAAGCTCCAGCCCACCAATGGTGAGATTGACCGATCCATAGGCACCAACAAGCGAAACCGCGGCGTTAACAGCAAAGGCAAGCGCGAGAACACGGATAAGCCGCACATGCGTCTTGGTAAAGGGCGAGACGCCTCGCGAGATGTTACGGCTGATCCCGCACAGAACGACAAGCGAAATACCCATAACAAGCGCCATGCACAGTCCACTTGGGATAACGATGCACCCGCCATTGAGAAGTGTCACAACACCGAAAGAATCGACAGAAGCAACGTTTGCAACCGCATACCAGATCACGTAAACAACCAACGCGGCAAAAGCGACGAGCATTCCCGCAAAAACGACCGCCATGCAAAAACCAAGCTTCCTGATGTTTTCGCCCGCCTTGGCCATACGCTGAACGCTGTTGGACATATACTCACCCTCATCGAATCTATCGTTATCGGAATAGTTTATCGAACAACGATATGGATTGCATGCGGAAAGCCCAGCCAGTGCGCATAGGCCATTCACTAATCAGAAAGGGTGAGAGTGGATTTTTGGACACGTATCGAACGAGAGTGGATAATCTCCCACTTTGAGGCCGCCACCGGGCCTAAAACGGGAGATTATCCACTCTCATAGTCATCAAGGCCCGCAAGCTCTTATTCGGCCGCCTCGCGCAGGGCCGACATCGTTGCCGCATATTGCTGCTGCAACGCATGCATTCCCTCGCGAGCACCGTCAACGGCATCGGCGCCGCGCAGCGCCTCGGTCACCACGACCGCCGGCTCGTACAGATTATCGAATCCCAGGTTCTGGCTCACGCCCTTGAGCGTGTGCGCTGCCATAAACGCACCTTCGGCGTCTCCCGCCGCCATGGCGGCCTCCAGCTTGTCCATGCTCTCATCATCCAAAAACTTAAGGGCAAAGCGGGTAAGCATTTCCTCGCCCATCAGCCGAGCGCACGCGTCATCATAATTGGCGCCAATCTTCTCATACGCCTCACGCATGGAAATCATGGATTAAAACTCCTTTGGTCAAACTAAATCATGGGAAACGCGACGACATCGGCGGGTCGTGCCAACGTCTCGGCAATACGGTCTTGCACCTCGAGCAGGCAGTCGAGCAACAGCGGGTTAAAGGTGCCGCACTTACCGTCCAGAATCATCTGGATTGCCTCCTCGTGCGGGATAGCGTCCTTGTACACGCGCACGCTCGTCAGAGCATCGTACACGTCGGCCACCGAGACCACCTGCGCGGCAATAGGGATCTCGTCGCCCTTAAGGCCATCGGGATAACCCTTGCCGTCCCACCGCTCGTGATGCCAACGCGCAATCTGGTACGCATATTCCATAAGCGCATTGCCAACGTGATGGCGGCCCAGCTCAAGCAACATGTCGGCGCCGATCGTGGTATGCGTCTTCATAATCTCGAACTCCTCGGGTGTAAGGCGCCCAGGTTTGTTGAGAATCGCATCGTCAATCGACATCTTGCCGATATCGTGCAACGCCGAAGCCAGGGCGATCGTGGAACGTTCCTCATTGTCGAGGGAGATCGTGCCGCTACGCTGGACCAGACAGCCAAGCAGCAGCTCGGTCAGCTTCTCGATGTTCGTAACGTGCCTGCCACTCTCGCCGTTGCGAAGCTCCATGACGCCAGCCATGATGTCGATGAGCATGCGACTGTTCTTGACACGCTCGTTGTACTGCTGGGACAGCAGGCTCGTCAGGCGGCGCTGTTTGGCGTATAGGCGGATGGTGTTGCTTACACGGCGGCGCACGACACGGGAGTCAAACGGGCGGTTGATATAGTCCGAGGCGCCCAGCTCGTACGCGCGCAGAACCATATCATCGGAATCTTCGCTCGAAATCATGATGACAGGTAGATTGTCACTAACCGATCGGCGCGACAGATCGGCCAGCACCTCAAAGCCGCTTACGCCCGGCATGACAATATCCAGCAGCATGAGCGACAACTCATCGCCATAGCGGTCGACCATGTCGAGCGCCGCACGACCGTTATCAGTCTCAAGGATGCAATACTCGTCCTTAAGCATCTCGTTGAGAATGGCTCGGTTCATCTCGGAGTCATCGACAATAAGCACCAAAGGCTTTTCGCTTTGGAAGGCCTCGATGGAATCGGCATCGGTCACGACCGTACCGGCTTTTGCCTTAGCGCGGCTCAATAACTGGACGGCGCGGCCAACGCCCTCATCGACCGTCTCGCCATGAATGAGAACGCCACCAACACATGCCGTCAAGCTCGCGTACTCATGGCCCGGAATAATCGTGGCATGAACGGCATCGGATACCTGATGCAGGCGACGGGTGAAGTCATCGGAGGGAATATTGGGCATGACAACCACAAACTTGTCGCAGACATAGCGCACAAGCTCGTCAGTCGAACGGATTCCGCTGCGTATGGCTGTCGCCACAGCACCGAGCGCAAGGTCGCCGGCATGACGGCCACACGTATCATTGACGACCCTAAAATCATCAAGGTCGATCATCGCAACGCCGGCATTCATGCGGGCGCTACGGAGCTTTTCCTCGTAATATCGGCGATTGCGCACGCCCGTCAGCACGTCGGTGTAGACAAGGTCCTCTTCTGTGGCCTCTTGCTCATCAATCGGACGCACCATCAGCAAGACGTGAGGCTCACCCTCGACCTTTAGAGGGCGCAGACGGGCGCGGTACTCAACACCATCGTTGAGCAGTTGCTCCGACACCTCACCCGAATCTGCCAAGGCCTCAAGACTCGACTGACGCAGACAAGGGCAGCGATCGCCGGCGAGCAAGCAGTTAGGCCCGCTCTTAATCTGATCGGCCGACAGCAAACGCACCACGGGGTAGGTCTTCGCGACGCGGGCGACCTCAGCGGCAGCCTCCTCGTCGGTTAGATTTGCCTCGTGATTATTGAGCATATGGGGCCCTTTCTATCGTCACGCACGGCAACGGCGCATATCAAATGATACAAGGGTATCATCTAACAGCTGCAGGCAAATGCGCGATTATCGTTGCATTTTTATGACCTGGCAAACAGCGGTAATGGAGCCGCGGGCGCGCGGTTATGGGCGCATTCGTTAACAAAGACGAAACGCCAACAGTCCCCCTCCCCGCAGGTCATCGAGCGCGCTAACGCTCCAAGACATCGCGAACGGCGTTTGCCGCCGTAACGGGACGATCGCGCAGACCGTTATGCGCGCCCGGGATCGTCACGAGGGGGCAATCGAGATATTCGGCAGCCGCTCGCGTACCAGCCTCGCGGGGCGTACCGACCGAAAGCTCGCCGAGAAGCACAGCAGCAACGGACTTCGATGCGCGGACACTATCCCAATTGGGAACGTAAGTCATATTTGTTCCGTATTCATTGGCCATGAAGCAACGACCATTGCGCAGGGCATGTTTGGCTTCCGCTTCGGTCGTCCCAGGAGCCTCGGGGTCCAAGTCGCCGAGGGCTCCCAAGAAAAGCCGGAGCGCCCTTGAAACCTTTCCAGCCGCAATCATATCGAGCAAAACCGGAGCTGCGCCCATGCCGACGCCTTCGGCCGACACAGCCGGCTCATGCAGAATCGCACGGGCGACGAGATGGGGTTCGGTGCGAAGAAGCTCCAGCGCCACCAACGTACCGGCGCTATGCGCAAGCACATTTGTCGAAGCGCCAACGTGTTCGATCACGGCCTGCAGGTCGGCGGCCTGAGTGGAAAGATCATAGCTGCCGTCTGCCGCTTCGCTGCTGCCACCACAGCCGCGGCGGTCGTAGGCAATTACGCGGTAGTTGCGGCTGAGCTCACAAGCGATACCGTCGAAAAATGTGCCGTCGACACAAGCACCGTGCACGCACACCAAGGCAGGAGTATCAGGCGACACATCCGGGCCGGCATATTCGCGACAGGCAATCGTGGTGCCCGCATTCTCGACCGTAAAATCCATGTTGTGCCCCCATCATCAATGCCCATCCAGTTGCACGTCAGTACGGTTGGATGGACCCGCATTGCCTTATGCCTTGTTAACAGATTAACTGTACCCGAGCCGAGGCTTTTCATGGCACAGCATCATGAGCGACGTGAAAAAACGAAACTTGTAAAGCAAGAGCCCGCACCTTGTTTTGGAGCCGATGCTATGCTTAGGCACAATTGTCTAGAGGAGCATATGCCTATGTCTACGTTTTTGAATGCCAGCCCCATCTTTGGGCCCGTCTGCAGCCGACGCCTTGGACTCTCGCTCGGCGTCAACATGATGCCTGCCAGCGGCAAGATTTGCACCTTTGACTGCATTTACTGCGAAAACGGCCTCAACGCCGAGCGCCCCTGCCACGAGCCACACAACACGGCTGCCGTGGTGCTCGACGCACTCGAAGCCAAACTACGCGAGATGACAGTCGAGGGTGAGCTGCCCGATGTAATCACGTTTGCCGGCAACGGCGAGCCCACCGCCGCACCGGAGTTCCCGCAGGCCATCGCCGGCGCTGTCGCGCTTCGCGACCAGTTGGCCCCGAACACCAAGATTGCCGTGCTTTCCAACGGCACGCGCGCCGACCGTCCCCAGGTGCATGATGCGCTCATGATGGTCGACGACAACATCCTCAAGCTCGATACGGTCGATCCAGCATTTATCCAGCTGCTCGACCAGCCCGTTGGTCCCTACGACGTCGAGCACCAGATCGAGACGTTCGCGAGCTTTGAGGGCCACGTTATCATTCAGACGATCTTTTTGACCGGTGAGTATCAGGGCAAGCCCATCGACAACACCGGCGAGGAGTACGTTGCCCCCTGGCTCGCGGCGCTTGAGCGCATTCGTCCACAAGAAGCAACCATTTACACGGTGGCGCGCGAGACACCGATCGCTGGCCTTGCCAAAGCGGCGCCTGAGGTGCTCGACGCGATTGCCACACGCGTGCGCGCCCTCGGCATTCCCTGCCAGGTGAGTTACTAGCACCCGTCTGCCCAAGAGCAGCTAATTTGGGACGGGGCTTTTTTTGACTGCTTTTGGGAGCGATATGGGAGGCGCAAGGCCGCGCGGACAAAAGCAGTCAAAAAAGCCCCGTCCCAAATTAGCTGCTCTGCGGGTGGGCTATACTAGCTGCGAATGAAAGGAAGTTAGCCATGTTTGACAATGGACCCGTGCCTGGCCGCAACGACGCTTGCTGGTGCGGCAGCGGCAAAAAATACAAGAAATGTCACAGCTCCTTTGATGAGCGCCTCGAGCGCCTGTGGGAAGAGGGCTGGAACGTCCTGCCCCGCACGCTCTATAAGACGCCTGCCGATATCGAGGGCATCAAGCGCTCGGCCGCCATCAACGTGGGCGTGCTCGATTATGTGGGTGAGCATATCGCCGCGGGCATGACCACCAATCAGATCGACCAGATGATCTACGACTACACCGTCGAGCATGGTGGAACGCCGGCCGACCTCAACTACGAGGGCTACCCCAAGAGCGTGTGTACCTCGATCAATGACGTAGTCTGCCACGGCATTCCCTGCGATACGGACGTACTGCACGAGGGCGACATCATCAACGTGGACTGCTCAACGATCTTAGACGGCTATTTTAGCGACTCGAGCCGCATGTTCTGCATCGGCAAGGTCTCGGCCGAGCGCCAGCGCTTGGTCGACGTCACCCGCGCCAGCGTGGAGGCGGGTCTGGCAGCCGTCAAGCCATGGCTGCCGCTCTCCGTGATGGCCGAGGCCGTACAAAAGACGGTCGAGGACGCCGGCTTTAGCGTGGTGCGCGAGTATGGTGGCCACGGCATTGGCAAGGAGTTCCACGAGGACCCGTTTGTGGGCTTTACCACCGAGGCGCCCGACGTGGACACTATCATGGTTCCGGGCATGGTCTTTACTATCGAGCCCATGGTCAACGCCGGAGCACCCGACATTAAGATTAGCAAGGGCGATGGGTGGTGCGTGCGCACCAAGGACGGCAGCGACTCGGCCCAGTGCGAGGTACAGCTCGTGGTGACCGAGGACGGCTACGAGCTGCTGAGCTGGTAGCCGTAGATGCGCCAGATGCTGACGGGCACGCTCGTCTTACATCCGGCGTTTTATTTGAACGTTTTGCCTGATAAAACCTGCCAAAATAAACCTGTCCCTTTTTGGCAGGTTGAGCGGAGAGGAATGCTTGTGAACATCCTGGTTTTGCTGCCCGTCAACGACCGCCATCGTGCAATTCTTGAGTCGAGCGCTCCGGGCGAGGATTTTATCTACACGAGCGCCGGCGACATCACGCGCGAACAGGTCGCCGATGCCGACGTGATCCTGGGCAACATCGACCCTGACATGCTCACGGCATGCGACCATCTCCAGCTGTTGCAATTGCAGACCGCCGGCTATGACGACTACCTTGCCGCCGGCACCGTGCCGGCTGAAGCCAAGCTGTCTTGCTCGATCGGCGCCTACGGTCAGGCCGTGAGCGAGCACATGTTTGCCATGGTCCTTTCCATGATGAAGCGCCTGCCCGGCTATCACGACTTGCAGCGCGAGCATCGCTGGGAGGATTTGGGGCCGGTCACCTCGCTCAAAAACGCCAACGTGCTGGTGCTGGGCGCAGGCGATATCGGTGGCCACTTTGCCACGCTCTGCCGCAGCATGGGTGCGCACGTCCGCGGCATCAAGCGCCATCCGCTCGTCTACCCCATTGTGTTTGAGGACATGGACGGCATGGATGCCCTGTCTGAGCGCCTGGCAGAGGCCGACATCGTCGCATCCTTTATGCCCAGCACGCCCGAGACCCGCGGCCTGGCGAACGCCGAGTTCTTCGCCGCGATGAAACCGGGCGCGTTCTTTGCCAACGGCGGCCGCGGCGATCTTGTTGTTGCCGACGACCTGGTTGCCGCTCTGGAATCGGGGCATCTCGCCGGCGCCGCGGTCGACGTCACCGATCCCGAGCCGCTGCCCGCCACAAGCCCGCTGTGGGATGCACCCAACATGCTCATCACGCCGCATGTCTCGGGCTGGTTCCACCTGGCCGCCACGCTCAATAACGTGGTCGACATCGCCGCGGAGAATCTGCGTCACCTGCAGGCCGGCGAAACTTTACGTTGTTGGATTGAGCATTAGATTGTTCCGGCGTTTTACCAAACGCCGGAACCCCTCGACGCTGCGAGCCCGCCGTTTGGCCAATCTGCCGTTCAATTTCAAAGGCGCGACCAGAAGGTCAGCGCCTTTTCATTTCACGGCACCTTGGCTCAAACGGCGGGCTCTCGCTGACTTTTGCTCTACCTGCGGCGGTTCCGCTGGCGTCGGCTTCATCTGCAAGCCTTAGCAGCTCCGTCTTACCGTTGACATTGCGGCATTTGCCCAGATAAAACCTGCCAAAATAAACCCGTCCTTTTTTGGCAGGTTTTAGAGCTCCACACTTTCGGCACCGTTGATGTTTAGGTCGCGCTCGTAGAAAGCCGTGAGGGCACGAATCGCGTACATCACGTCGCGCACACCACCGGTCTCGTAGCTCGAGTGCATGGCCAGCTGCGGCAGGCCCACGTCCACGGCGTGCATACTCGCCTGCATATTGGACAGATTGCCGAGCGTGGAGCCACCCGCCATATCGCTCTTGTTGGCAAAGGCTTGCGTGGGCACGTCTGCGTCATCGCAGATGGCCTGGAACACTGCGCGGCTAAAGGCATCGGTGCAGTAGTGCTGGTTGGCGGCTTCCTTGATGACGATACCGCCGTTGAGCACGACCTGGTTGTAGGCATCGCACTTCTCGGCGTGGTTGGGATGCACGGCGTGCGCGTTGTCGCAGCTCACGAGCATCGAGGCGGCAAGCGCGCGGTGATACGATTCGTCATCAAAGCCCAGCGACCCGTTAATGCGACGCAACGCATCGGCCAAGAACGTCGACATGGCGCCCTGCTTGGTCTCGGAGCCAACCTCCTCGTTGTCGAAGCAGCAAAAGACCGAGATGTCATGCGCATTCTCGGCACTCAAAAATGCCTGCAGCGAGGTGTAGGCACAGGCTAGGTCGTCGAGCTTGGGCGTCGAGATAAACTCGTCGGCCCAGCCCCAAATGCGCGCGTCCTGACGATTGACCAGAAACAGATCGCGGCCCAAAATCTGCTCGGGCTCGACGTCCAGTTCGTCGGCGATCAGAGCATCAAAGTCGCCCTGCTTAAGCTCGCCGGCGCTGATGAGCGGGCACAGGTCGACAGCGCGGTTGGGTGCAAAGCCCTCATTGACGCCACGGTTCATATGGATAGCAAGGCTCGGAATGATAGCGACCTCGCGCTCGGTGGCAAGCAGGCGGCTCTCAATACGGTCGCCCTCGCGCACCAGCACGCGTCCAGCCAGCGCCAACGGGCGATCGAACCAGGTGTAGTCGATCATGCCGCCATAGGCCTCGGTGTTCAGGCGCAGCGTCTCGCCCGCGCCGTCAAGCTCGGGCACGGCCTTGACCTTAAACGTCGGAGAATCGCTGTGCGACGCCGTGAGCTGAAAATGATAGTCGCCGGCAACGCCGTCCTCGCCCCACGTCGCGGCCAGGTCCTCGCCCACCTTAAAGGCGATAACGCTCGAGGTGTTGCGCTGCGTGTAATAACGCCCGCCCGGCTCGATGTCCCACGCCGCATTCTCGGGCAGGTAGGTAAAGCCCGCCTCGTCGAGCTCGGCCATAATGGTCGCCGCCGTATGGAACATGCTGGGGCACGCCTCGATAAAGTCGATAAGGTCGTTGGCGGCCTCGATATCGTCGGCCGTCACATGCGCGCGTTCGGGCGTTTCCTGATCCGTCATGCTCTCCCCTTTCGCTGGGTTGATGGTCCCCTCCAGCATACCCCGCCACGCCAGCGCCGCACTCTTCATTCCATGTTTAATCCCGTGCCGCTCACCAGGTTGAGCCATCATGCCCGCGCTCCTTTTGCGATAATTACGCCAACAGGACGAGAGGAGCCGTCATGAAGCCACGTAACATTGCCATCGCCTGCGGTGTCGCGGGAGTCGCCGTCGGCCTTGCCGCTGCCACCGGTATCGTTTACCGCAAGCAAATCAAGTCCGCCGCGTCGCTCAAACGCTTGACCGGCTACGCGGATGGCTATGACCTGTACGCAATCGACATCGCCTACGACTACGATCTTGATCGCATCATCGCCGCTGGCGTGCGCGACGACCAGGCCTACATCGATGCCGTGGTGGCGCAGGTGCTGCCCGGTGTGCCGGCACATGTCCAGGCTCCCCAGTTTGCCTGCAGCGCTTTTGTCGCCGTAGATGCCGAAGGCCGCGTGCGCACCGGTCGCAATTACGACTTTAAGGACGACACCTCGGCGCTGCTGGTGCGCAATCACCCACGCGGCGGCTATGCCTCCATCGGGTTTGCCGCCCTTAACAACCTGGGCGATAACACTCCGCTTGACTCCGTCGCCGGACGCGCCGCCGCACTCATGGGTCCGTTTGCCCAGCTCGACGGTGTTAACGAATGCGGCGTGTCCGTTGCCGTGCTCACCCTGGATTCCAAGCCCTGTGACCAGGACACGCAACGCCCTGTCATCAATACCTCGCTCGCCATCCGTCTGGTACTCGACCGTGCCGCCACCACACAAGAAGCTGTCGACCTGCTTTCCGCCTACGATATGCACGCCATGGCAGGACGCGATTATCACTTCTTTATCAACGACGCCACCGGTGACGCGCGCGTAGTAGAGTGGGATCCGCACGATCCGGACCGCGCTTTCAAAGCGACTCCTGTACGCCAGGTTACGAACTTCTACCCCTGCTATGGCGACGAAGTGCTGCCCAACCAAAAGAACGGCGAACTGGGCCATGGTAAAGAGCGCGCCATCGCAATCGCCGATGTCCTTGACGCCCATGTCGGTGCCCAGGACGAAACGATTGCCTGGGAAGCCCTGCGCGCCGCAGCGCAAGAGCCCAATCCGGAAGACATCACCAGCAATACGCAATGGTCGGTCGTCTTTGACAATACCGAACCCGCCGCCGCTATTGCGCTGCGCCGCCACTGGGGCGACGTCGACGTCTTCGCACTGTAAGGAGCTAGGCCCGTCGACCTTACGCTCGCCTGACGTTGTTTACATTTCTATACGCTTGAGCTAACACGTTTTACCCCCGTATCAACAGTGTGCGGGGGTAAACTTATGCGCATGTTATAACTTGCCCGGAAGGATTCATCATGCTTAGGATCGGTCTTCTTACCAGCGGCGGCGACTGTCAGGCGCTCAACGCCACCATGCGCGGCATCGTCAAAACGCTTATGACCAATAGCGAAGAACCTATCGAGATCTATGGTTTTGAGGACGGCTACCAGGGCCTTATCTACAGCAGGTTCCGCGTCATGACGCCCGCCGATTTTAGCGGCATCCTTACCCGCGGCGGCACCATTTTGGGCACGAGCCGCACGCCGTTCAAGCGCCTGGACATTCCCGAGGCCGACGGTGTCGAGAAGGTGCCTGCGATGGTCCACACCTATCACAAGCTGCAACTCGACTGCCTGTTTATGCTGGGCGGCAACGGCTCCACCAAGACTGCCAACCGCCTGCGCGAAGAGGGCCTCAACGTTATCGCTCTGCCCAAGACCATCGATAATGACACCTGGGGCACCGAAATGACGTTTGGCTTTACGAGCGCCATCGACGTCGCCACCAAGTGCATCGACGACATCCACACCACCGCCTCGAGTCACGGCCGCGTGTTCGTTATCGAGATCATGGGCCACAAGGTTGGCTGGATCCCGCTGTACGCCGGCGTCGCGGGCGGCGCGGACGTCATCCTGATTCCCGAGATTCCCTACGACATGGGTAACGTCATCAAGACCATCGAGCATCGCATGGAGACCGGCAGCCGCTTTACGATCGTGGCCGTCGCCGAGGGCGCTATCTCCAAGGAGGACGCGGCGCTGCCCAAGAAGGAGTACAAGAAGAAGCTCGCCGAGCGCACGAGTCCGTCGATTGTCTACGACATTGCCAAGGAAATCGAGGCCAAGACCGGTCGCGAGACCCGCGTCGCCATCCCCGGCCACACGCAGCGCGGCGGTCAGCCCGACGCCCAGGACCGCATCTTTGCGACCCAGTGCGGCGTTGAGGCGGCACTGGGCTGCCTACGCGGCGAGTTTGGCTACATGATTGCCCTGCGTGACGGCAAGATGTGCCACATGCCGCTCGAGGAGGTCGCCGGCAAGCTCAAGTTTGTCGATCCCCAGAGCGACCTGGTACGCGAGGCCAAGGCGCTGGGCATCAGCTTCGGCGACGAATAGCCTCGGCCGAAATCCATCCCATCGGGCCCTCCGACCCCGCCCGACGTATTTCGATTTGGCTCCTCCCTTGACTCCGTCAAAGGTCGCCAATCGAAATCGTCGGTCGGGGTCGGAGGGCCCTGCGTTTACATGCTCGCCGAGGCTATTCGACTTCTTGCTGCGGGTGCCTAGGGCAGGAGGCGCCGTGCATTTTTGGGAGTTTTCAGCAGCCGAGGGTGCCTGCATACTGAATTTTGGGCGAAAGGCAGGCGCCATGGGCCGCATCTTGTAAAAACGAGCGGCTCTTGAGGCGTTGGGAGCTCAGAATCAGGGCTTTCAGCGCAGTTTTGTGCGCCCGCTCCCATACTCGTGGACTCCGGAATGCTGAATTCTCCGGAATTTGCACGCCGCCCCTGGGGGTACCTGCGGGTAAAAAGCAACCGCCCCGCCAAAATATGCATTCTGCAGGGCGGTTTATGCAATAAAGCGACTGCGGCACGTCACAGCTCGCTACAACTTGAATCCAAGAACAGGTTACTCGGCGCTCTTGAGGGCACCGACCATGTCAATCTTGTTGAGGGTTCGGTTGGTGGCGATGTTGACGATAAACGTAAAGCCAAACGAAAGCACCACAGCGAGCACGAAACTCAGCGGCTCGACCTCAACATCAAAGTACAGCGACGGCATCTGAAGAACGTACGTAAAGCTCTCGGCAAGCAGGCCACCCAGCGGCACGCCCAGTGCGGTGCCAATCGCCGTAAGGATCAACGTCTCCTTATTGACGTAGTGGTGCACCTCGCCACGGCGGAAGCCCAGCACCTTGATGGTCGCCAGCTCGCGTTCGCGCTCCGAAATATTCGTATTAGACAGCGTAAACACCACCACAAACGACAGGCACGCCGCCATAAAGGTCACAAGCACTACGACCGAATTGATAATCGTAAAGTTCGACTCATAGTTCTCCCAATGCTCGGCCGTACTCGAAATCGTAAGCCAACCGTCGCTCTTAAGCTTCTTGCTAAACGCAATCTGGTCGGCCGACGAGCCCTTAAGCAGCACAAAGATGCCGTTAAGACGCGCGCTTCGACCGAACGCGCGCTCATAGGTGCCCTGCGTCATATAAAGCGTGTTGCCCAAATAATTGAGCGAGATATCGCTAACCTTGACCTTGGTAACATTGAGCGACGAATCCTGGACCTGCGCCGTATCGCCCGGCTGAATCCCCAGCACCAGCTGTGAACTCTTGCTTAAATACACGTCCCCGTCACGCAGGGCGAGCGGTTCTTTGGACTCATCCTCCAGGCGCACGTAATCGCCCAAGTCACCCGTGCGGTCGTCGGGAATCACGATGAGCTGTACGGTCTCGCTCTTACCGCCAAACGTAAAGGTGACGTTGTCGGTCATAATCGGCAGGGTCGAGGTCACGCGTACGCCGGAGTCGCTGGCCGCGCTACGCTCTTCCAGCGCCGCACACGTCTGAGCATAGTCATCGGGATTGGCGACCGCCAGCAAGTCATAGCGCGTGATGTGCCCGTACTGTTTGGGCGAAAGCGCCACCGACGTATCGCGGATGCCCATACCGCAGATCACGAGCGCCGTGCAGCCGGCGATACCGAAGATGGTCATAAAGGCACGTTTTTTGTAGCGGAACAGGTTACGCGCTGTCACCTTGTTCAAAAAGCCCATGCGGCGCCAAATAAAGCCGATGCGCTCAAGCAAGATGCGCGAGCCGGCTCGCGGGGCCTTGGGACGCATAAGCGAGGCTGGGGTCTCGGCCATCTCGTGGCGGCAGGCGATAATCGTGGCACCCACCACGCCCACGGCAAACAGCGCCACCGAGACGATCGAGGACACGATGTCGTACGAAAGCAGCATCTGGGGCAGTGAGTACATGTCATCGAACACCGTAAACAGAAACAGCGGCAACCCCACAAATCCGATGATGTTGCCGAGTACGCCGCCGAACAGACATGCCCACAGCGAGTAGTCCACGTATTTGGACAGGATTCGCCCGCGTGAATAGCCGAGCGCCTTGTATAAGCCAATGAGCGTGCGCTCCTCCTCGACCATACGAGTAGCGGTGGTAAGGCTGATGAGCACGGCTACGACGAAGAAAATAAATGGGAAAACCGTGGCGATGGCCTCAATCGAAGAGCTGTCGCTCTCGACGCTTGAGTAGCTTGCGATGTTACCGCGATCCTGGATGTACCAAGTGCATTCGCCCAGATCGGAAAGCTCGGCGCGTGCATCGGCAAACTGCTGGTCGGTGGCGGCGCGGCGCTGGTCCAAATCGGCCTGAGCCCGAGCGCGCTCCTCACTGCCCTGGGGCATGCGGTTGATGTTGTCCTGCTCAATCCCAAAGAGCATATTCGCCTGGCGCTCGGAGGCATCCAAGCTTGCCGGCACGTCGACCGTCAGCTCTTGGGCGCGCACCTTCTCACGCTCGTCGCGAATCTTCTCGATATTACCCTTGACCTCGTTGATCTTTGTCGTGTAGGCATCTGAATAGGAGTTGAGGCTCTTGGCTCCCTCGACGATCACGTGGACCGCGGAGTAGGAAGAAGATGTCGCGGCATCCTCGCTCACATAGAACTTATAGTCCGCAGCCGAAGCAGCGCGAAAGGCGTTGACTGTCGAGTCGGAGCTCACATCAGTAGGATCGAGGACCTCGGCCGTAATGGTGTAATCACCCGCGGCAAACTGGTCCTTGGCGCTTTGGTTCGACGAGCTCGCGTCATTGGCGGCAAAACTCACCGTGTCGCCGAGCTTTTTGCCCGAAGCCTTCAGGAACTTCGAAGTCACCGCGACCTCGCCGGCGCTCTCGGGCAAATCGCCGCTCACCAGCACCGGTTGATCGATATTCTTCCCAGAAAGGCTCTGCACGACTACACGCTCGCGCGTGGTACCCACGGCGGTGTAGGCGGTCTCGGTGTAGATGCCCTCGGCCGTCTCGACGCCGTCGACCTCTTGAATGGCCGCAAGATCGTCGCGCGTAAGGCCATAGGTCGACTGCACGTTAATGTCATAGACATTCTGCTGGTCAAAATAGACGTCGACCGAATCGCGCAGATCCTCGCAGCCCGCCTTAAGACCGCACATCACGCTCACGCCGAGCGCGGTAATGACCACGATAGATAGGAAGCGCTTAAGACTGCCTCGGATTGTGCGGGAGATGCCACGGCGAAAAACCGTCGGCGCCATATCATTTGAGCTTTGAGCGGTACGGTAGGTCGCGAACTCCCGATCGTGACCCACGTGCTCCGTATCGTGGTTTTGGCTGTTTTGGCGATCTTGGTCCATGGGCGCTACCACTCGATCGTCTCGATAGGCACGGGATTTTGCTGGACCGTCTCGCTCTCCACACGACCGCTCTTAAAGCAGATCAGGCGATCGGCCATGGGCGCAAGCGCGGAGTTATGGGTGATGATAATGACCGTAATGCCCTGCTTGCGGCAGGTATCCTGCAGCAGCTGCAAAATCTGCTTGCCGGTTTTGTAGTCGAGCGCACCCGTGGGCTCGTCGCACAGGAGCAGCTTGGGGTTCTTGGCCAGTGCGCGGGCGATGGACACGCGCTGCTGCTCGCCGCCCGAAAGCTGCGCGGGAAAGTTGGCGAGGCGCTCGCCCAGGCCAACCTGGCGAAGTGTCTGTTCGGCATCGAACGAATCGGGGCAGATTTGCGCCGCAAGCTCGACGTTTTCGAGCGCCGTCAGGTTGGGAACCAGGTTATAGAACTGGAAGACAAAGCCGACGTCGGCGCGGCGGTATTCCACGAGCTGCGCCTCATTGGCGGAACTCACGTCGCGCCCATCCACCGTTACGGTGCCGGAAGTCGCCGTATCCATGCCGCCCAGAATATTGAGCGCCGTGGTCTTGCCGGCACCCGAAGCACCCAGGATAATGGCGAGCTCACCGCGCTCGACCGTAAAACTCGCGCCATCGAGCGCGTGAATGCGGGCGTCACCCTCGCCGTATGCTTTGACGACGTCTTTGAATTCGATATAAGCCATCGATTAATTCCCATCTGGTCGGATAACTCTTTAGTATTACCCATTTCGCACCGACCAAAAAGGGACAGGTTTATTTTGGCAGGTTTTATATGGGGAAACGAGGGGTGCGGGCAGGCACCAGGACTGTCCACGGCAACCATTTGACCCAAACCGTATCCACCGCTATGATGCCGCTACGGAATGAATGTCTCCGTTGGGTGCGCCAGCCAAGCTGCCGCGTTACCCTAAACCGCCTTGTTGCTGATGACTTCTGCTGTTACGTGATGCCCTTAGGCATCACGCCGCGGCAGGAGTCTTTTTTGTTTTGGAGGGGAAGTGTCGGAAAGCGGCGCATCGAGCAGAATCAAACGTCTGCTCAACACCTATAGCGGTCTTGTGCTTATGGGTGCCGTCGGAATCCCCGTCGGTATCATCGTTGGCGCCATCTGCGCGCTCTTTGGACGCGTGCTTTTGGCGATCGGCGCCTTCCGCGACGAACACATCACCCTGCTCATCCCCTTCCTCGCCCTTATGGGCCTTGCCATCGTGTTTGCCTACCGCGCTTGGGGCAAGGGCACCGACCGCGGCATGAGCCTGGTATTCGACGTAGGCCACGGGCGTGAGGACGCCATCTCGCCGCGCTTGGTGCCGCTCATTATGCTGAGCACATGGGGGACGCACCTCTTTGGCGGCAGTGCGGGACGCGAGGGCGTAGCCGTGCAGATCGGTGCAACCGTCTCACATTGGATCGGCCGACGGCTACCTTTCCGAGACCCTGGCAACACGTTTTTGCTTATCGGCATGGCCGCCGGCTTTGCCGGGCTCTTTCGAACGCCCCTTGCTGCCACGGTCTTTGCTATCGAAGTACTGGTCGCAGGACGCATGGAATACCGCGCGCTGTTTCCCGCGCTTACAGCCTCGCTCGCCGCAAGTATGACCTCCGGTGCCCTGGGACTCGAGAAGTTCGAGGTCGCCGTTACCGCCTCATGCGCGCTTGATCTCCCCGGTCTTGGACGGCTTGCGGTACTAGGCATCGCGTTTGGCATGGTAGGCGGTGCCTTTGCCTGGTGCCTTGCCCATGTCAAGACCCTTGCGGCGCGGCTACTCCCCAACCCCTATGCGCGCATCGCCGCTATCGGCATCGCGCTATCGGCGATTCTGTTCGCACTGTGGCAGGGTCGATACTGCGGCCTTGGCACCAACCTGATATCGGCGGCGCTCAACGGTAACGGTAAGGTCGCCATCATGCCTTGGGACTGGGCGCTCAAATTCGTACTCACCATCGCCACACTTGCCGCAGGATATCAGGGTGGTGAGGTGACGCCGCTGTTTTCCATCGGAGCCAGCCTGGGCGTCGTACTCGCCGGGATTCTCGGCATGCCCGCCGAGTTCTGCGCCGCGCTGGGCTACGCAGCCGTCTTTGGCAGCGCCACCAATACGCTGCTCGCACCCATCCTTATTGGCTGCGAAGTCTTCGGCTTTGGTAATCTGCCGATGTTCTTTATTGTCTGCGCCGTGGCTTACCTGTTCAACATGGATAAGTCGATCTACGCCCTGCAAGAGCGAGCGTAGAAAGATGTCCAAGCAGGTGGTCTCAACCGGAAACGGCGTCCCACTCTGAGGCTGTATTCCGAGACACGGTTTCCGCTTGGGACGCCATTCGGAAAGCGCATCCCGCTTTAAAACGGAATTCCGGGACGTGGTTTCCGTCTGAGTCTCCATTCGGAAAGCGTGTCCCGTTCTTTCACGGCATCTTGGCTATGCAAAGTGTTCGAGCGCTAGTCCTCGTACGCGCCCTCAAGCCGCAGCAGCCACTCCTTGCGGTTGAGGCCGCCGGCATATCCGTTGAGCGAGCCGTCGGCCGCCACCACGCGATGGCACGGCACGATAATCGAAATAGGGTTGCGAGAGACCGCAGCCCCCACCGCACGAGGAGACACAACGGAGTCCTCGTTCCCCGGCACCCGATGGCGGGCGGCGATACGAGCCGCAATCTCGCCATACGTGGCGACCTCGCCACGCGGAATAGAAAGCAGCTCAAACCAAACTTCACGCTGAAACGCCGTACCGATCATATGCAACGGCGGCGTATACCGAGGCTCCTGCCCTGCAAAATAAGCATTCAGCCAAGCCCACGAACGCTCAAGCACCGAAGAAGCCGCACCATGAGCCGGACTCGCCGACGACATGCCACCAGCACCGGAAACCGCATCGGCCCCTTCAACATGTTCGGAGTCTTCCCGGAGAAGCGTGGAGCCAAAGTGCTCCTGCCCCTCAAACCAAAGCCCCGTCAGACCGCGGCCATCAGCGGCAAGCAGGATTTCGCCCAAAGGCGAAGCAAACGTCGTCGTGACCACCAGCGGCTCCTTTCAAAACTCCGCACCATAATACCGCGAATTGTGCAGACGACTCCGCAGATACGCCCGGGCAGGCTCGTAATTGTTTAAGCGAGGCCGCTTTCCCCAATCAAGAGAAGAAGACGCGGGGCTTCGACGCCAGGGCGGTACCCATGCCAGCTGAGCTCTAATACTTTTCCCGAGAAGTGAACGAGTAAAAACGAGGCCCCGGAGCATCCACACTTTTTGATTACAAAACCGCAGGATTCGCGCAGCAAAGCCGCAGGAAATAGCAGTCAAAATATGTCAATGCTTCGGGGGTCCAAAATAGGTCGTTCACTTCTCGGGAAAAGTATTCAACTTCAATTCACCCCAACCCCAAAGTCACCTCAGGCAGCAGGCGCGAAGCGCCGCAGCTGCCGTCACGACCCCGCAGTCCCCAAAGGAGGCAGGCGCAAAGCGCCGAGGCCGCCGCCGGGACCAGGGCCCGCAACGGCCACGTGCCCTCACATCAGCCCAGCGGCCCCAACCAACAACGGCCCCATCGCAGGCCGCTCGCAGCCGAGTCACCGCAGGCGGGGGCCGGGCTTAGCTTTCAGAACACTCCGCAGACCAGTGGGGGGGGGGGGGGGGGGGGGGGGGGGGGGGGGGGGGGGGGGGGGGGGGGGGGGGGGGGGGGGGGGGGGGGGGGGGGGGGGGGGGGGGGGGGGGGGGGGGGGGGGGGGG
>NZ_JBQKFW010000019.1:0-25495 GCF_052119145.1 Collinsella sp. LCP19S3_H3 | reverse complement strand
GCGCCCTTCGAGGGCAAGGTGCTCGCGGTGGCACTTGCGATTCCCGTGGTGGAGCTTGTGCTTTCGATTGTCGCCACGATTGTGCCGCTCAACAGCTCACCCGCCGAGATGACAAAGTTGCCGATTCTCGTGGGCGTGGTAATCGGTGTGCTGTTGGGCGAGGTCTCGCGCCTCATATCGCGCCGCGGCCGCAGCGTCGATAATCCCGGCGTTGGTGCAAGGGGGACAGGTTTCTTTGCACCAAAACAGTAGCGCCGCGAGCTGCGCGGCGCTTGCTGCATCTTGGATTACCGCTCGCGGTGCTCGGGGTCAGAAGCGAGTTTAGGCGCAAAGTAGGGGACGTGTCCCAGGTAAGGGCAGCTGTCCGTACGTTCGTCGACAAGACAGGGGACATCGTCGTAGGTGAGTGAGTCGCTCAGGCGGGCGATGGCCTTGGCGGCAGGAGCGACGAGCATCTTGAGCGGTGCGATAGGCGCCATGGCATCTCCTTTTCTTCATGCGACCCGTGTTCTGGCGCGAATGTATACGTTGCCAGTCTAGCATCCCGTCGCGGAGAGTTCAAAACCAACACAAATGCGACGGCTATTTCTGCGCTATCTTCAACGTCTCAATCTGTAACGTCTAGCTTAATAAATCGCCTCTACTTGTTACAGATTGAGATAAACCGCCGGAGCGGGCCGTTTCCTTTCTGAACCACCACATAAGTGCCTGTTCCTTCTGTAGAGGTTTGGGTGTCGTATTGGCGTTTACCCAGATAAAACCTACCAAAATGACCCCGTCTACTCTTTGAGCCAGAGCCGACACTAATTCAAATGGCGAAATCAAAGGGCGTTCTCCGTATGGAGGGCGCCTTTTTTATCGCAGGATGTTTTGCGCGGCAGTCATAAGGCCCAGTCGGTTGCTGACGCCGAGCTTGCGATAGATGGCGTTGACGTGCTTCTTTACGGTCGACTCGCTTATGAATAGCTCGTTTGCCATTTGTTTGTTCGTTTTGCCGTCGAGCATGAGCCGCATGACTTCGGCTTCGCGCGGTTGGATATTATGTTCTGCAATGAAAGCATTCAGCTGGTTTGTGTCTTCGGTCTGGGTGAGTTTAATGCCCCGAGGATAGAGGTTGGCGAGCGCGAGGCTCGCGTGCCGAGCGATTTCGAGGAGGATTGCGAGCTCGGTATCGGTAAAGTCTCCGGCCGTGCGTTCGCGAAACAGGGCGATGCTTCCTAGCGGGCTGTCGTTGTGCGCGAGCGTGGCCGTACAGCCAAAGTAGACGCCCTGCGGTTCCATCCATTTGCGATAGATGGGCGTGGCATCGCGTCGCTCGACGTCGACCAGGTCGAGGTCGCGGTAGACGCCGACCTTATGTAGGTCAAAGCTCCATGTTGTATAGTCCATCGCGGCGTAGCGGTTGTAGTAGTCGCTCAGTGCGCGGTCGTCCATTCCGCTGCTTGCAGGATGGACGTAGCGTGGGGCATCACTGTCCGCCGCCTCGATCAGGTCGAACATGGCGATCCGATGGGGCACGAGCCCTGTCGTTCCCTCGAGGGTCTCCTTTTGCAGCTTATCAATACCGTGTGATGCGTGGATTGCAAGCGCGAGCTCGTTGAGAGCAGTCCAGGTCGTACTGTCCAACTCAATAGTCTGCTGTTTATTGCATGGGGGCATAGGGCGTCCTTTCCATTGTGGAACCCAGTATGTCATGTTCTCGGCCTGAATAGAACTTTAGGTCAGCGAATGGTATACCGTCGGTCGTTGAAAGGGGCTCGAGGGACCATTGAGAACATCTCGGTGCGGCCGCATCATGGTCTCGTCAAGCAAAAGCACCGAGATTTAGGAGCTTGAAATGAAGACAATCTACGAGAGTGAATCCACGCCTAAGAAGGACGGGTTCTATATGCCCGGTGAGTATGAGGAGCAGGAGCGCACCTGGATTCTATGGCCGCACCGCTCCGACGTGTGGCGCTGCGGTGCCAAGCCGGCGCAGAAGGTCTTCACCGAGATCATTAAGACCGTTGCACGCTTTCAGCCCATCACTGTGGGCGTCAACACCGAAGACTTCCCCGCGGTGTGTGAGATCTTCGACGGCGTTGAGAACGTGCGCGTTATCCACATGGAGTACAACGACAGCTGGATTCGCGACCCCGGCCCGGCATTCCTCGTTAATGACAATGGTGAGGTGGCCCTTTCGCACTTCCACTTTAATGCTTACGGCGGCTTCATTGACGGCCTGTATTTCCCGTGGGACAAGGACGCTTCCATTGGCCTGCAGGTGGCACAGCTTGAGCAGGTTAACCGTTATCGTCCCGAGGACTACATCCTCGAGGGCGGCTCGTTCAACTGTGATGGTCAAGGCACCGTCGTGACCACCGAGATGTGTCTGCTCAACGAGGACCGCAACCCGCAGTACACCAAGGAGCAGATTGAGGAGAAACTCTCTGAGTATCTCGGTATCGAGAAGGTTATCTGGATCAAGGACGGAATCGATCCGTACGAAACGAACGGCCATGTGGACGACGTCGCATGCTTTAGTGCGCCCGGCGAAGTTTGCTGCATGTGGACCGACGATCCCAACCACAAGTTCTACAAGGAGTGCCAGGAGGCGTACAAGACGCTCTCCGAGGCCACGGATGCCAGGGGTCGCAAGCTCAAGATCCACAAGGTGATCATGCCTGCGACATCGGTATATATGACCGAAGAAGAGGCCAGCACGATCGATCCCGTCGAAGGCGTGCTGCCGCGTACTCCCGAGGACGCTTTCGAACCGAGCTATCTCAATTTCCTGCCCATCAACGGTGCGGTGCTTGTACCGCAGTTCGGCGATCCCAATGACGCCCAGGCGCTCAAGGATATCCAAGCTGCTTATCCGGACCGCGAAGTCATCGGTATCATGACCCGTGAAGTTATCTACGGCGGCGGCAACATCCACTGCATCACCCAGCAGCAGCCTAAGGCGCGCTGTAAATAGCAGTTCCATGGTGAACAGCGCTTGATTGACCGCACGCGAAAGTCCGCCGACTTCAATGGTCGGCGGACTTTTTGTGTGGTGGTTTCAGCTGAACGGCGGGCCGTGCGGCTTGGATGTGCGGGCTAATCCTGCGTGTCGCCTCCGTACATGTAGACGATAAAGCCGTCGCCGGTGTCCTGGCTGTGATCTTCTAGGATGCGCTTCATGTTGAGGTGCTCGTAGAACTGCCAGTCGGAGTTGCAGTCGCTCATCAGGAAGAACTTGGTGCAGCCTGCCTTGGCGAGCTCGGCGCGCGCAAGGTCGATGAGCTCGCGGCCGAGTCCCTTGCCCTGCCACTCGGGCGCAATGATGATCAGGTTGAGCTGGCCCTGGGCATACTCGTTGCCCGTGGCGGCAAAGCGGTCGGCCGTGGCCTTTTCACGACTGTCGCCAAAGAGCGAGCCCTCGAGCTTGGCATCGGCGGTCTTTGCCATCTCGGTTGCCTGGATAAACAGCTCGTCGTAACAGGGCTCCCAGGTGGGATTGGTACGCGGCTTGCCGTCCTCGAAGATGCCGATGCAGCAGGCGGCGATAATGCGGCCCTCGGCCTCGGCGACGAGTGCGATGGGGGAACGCTGCAGCTGCATGGCGATGTTAAAGCGTGCGCAGAAATCGGCGGCTTCGACGTCGCCGCGGTTGCGCAGCGTGTTGCACCACAGCTGGTTGTAGATGGCGGCGATGCCGGTCAGGTCATCAAGCGTGGCGGCGCGCAGGGCTACGTTCTCAAGGCTCATGGAGGCTCCTTCCAAGTTGGGTCAGGCCATCTATGAGTGTGACATGGACGCAGGGCGGCCGCATCGACCATTCGGCAGACGAGCCTCGATTCCTCGGGGACGGAGGGTTCCAAGAGAGAATGAGAGTGGATTATCGGACGCCCGCTCGACGAGAGTGGATAATCTCCCACTTTTAGCGCTGATATAGGCCAAAAACGGGAGATTATCCACTCTCATTCTGGGTAGTCGTTGGGGACGTTCTTAAACGACTAGTCAAACAAGAACGTCCCCAACGACTACCATCGCCGAGACCATGGCCGGCCTCTCCGGCACCCGCATCACTGGCTAGTTTCGCCCATGCGCTGGGGTGGGGGATATGCGTCTTTCACCCTTCCTTTCTTTGGCTGGATTTTGCGCTGAAGACAGCGATCTGCATGTCTTTGGCGTAAAGTTTATCCTTAGCACATATCAATAAGCGAAAGGCCCGGTAGTGAGTACGTTCTGCTTCTTCTACGGAATCACATTCGTCTTGGTTTGCATGGTGGCGGTGTGCGTATCGGTATGCACGTACCTCGTCTCACATCGAACAAGCTACTTGACGGTCTCGGCCTTCTTTTTCTTCGACATGCTCGAAAGCGCCATCGTATTCCTCGATGAGTATCAGGGCCGTAAGATGATGGCAGATATCCTCAGCAGACAATTTCCCATGACTCACCCCATAGCGAAACTCGTCCTATCGATTGGAATCATGGCGAGCATGTGGGCATTTGCATTGGCGATCGTAAACAAGACGAGCCGGCTTCACATGCTCGTGCCCTGCATCGCCTTTTCTGCTTTCGAGGCCATGTCGCTTGTGTTGCAGCCCGATTCAATCAAACAACTCGCCTTTTATGCGTTGCGCTCCCTGTTCATGTTCGTGGCGTTTGGCATGATTTTCGTCTGCTACCGCAAAAGCAAGCCGTTGGCGCGAAAGAGCTTCTATGCACGCTACGGCAGGTTTCTTATTGTGATGGCTGTGTTGACGGCGTTTGTTCTGATAGAGGATGTACGCGTTCTCGGGCTGAATATTGGGCGGATCGAAGTCACCGATTACCTGTATTTTGCCTACGGCAGAAACATCCCAGAGAACATCATGAGCGTGGTGGCCGCGATATATACCGTTCGTGCGGCGTCGCGGATCTTGTCGTTGCGCTTTTCTGCTCCGCCCACAACGTCTGGCACCTCTGCCAAGCAGATTGCGGAGGTCCGCTTCTCGGCATTCTGCGACCAGTACGATATCTCCGCGCGTGAACGCGAAGTGCTCGACCTTCTGCTCGATGGTCAGGATAACCGCGCCATAGCGAATGAATTGTTTATCTCTGTCGGCACGGTCAAATCGCATGTTCACACGATATTCCGTAAATGCGGTGTCTCATCGCGGTCCGAGCTTCTTCAGAGCTTTTGGGCAGGTTAAAGGCAGGGTTATAGGGGATATAAGCCTCCGCTTACGGCAATAACCCCGTTTGTGCTGACAAGTTTATACCCGGGGGTGCTATTCAGGTGATAGCAAGCGTCGCAAAAGCGCGGCGATGTCAACTGAAAGGTGGGTTATATGAAGACCTCTATCCCCCCCGTTTCCCGTAGAAGCTTTCTCGGCCTGAGCACGTTGGGCGCCGCGGCTGTTGCGGTGGGTGCCGCCGGTTGCGCCAACAATTCTTCAAATGCCGGAAGCACCGGTAGCGCGAGTTCCGATAAGGCATCCATCGTCTTTCGTAACGGCACGATTCAGACGATGGTCAAAGAGGGCGACACCGCGGCCGCCCTGGCTGTCTCGGGCAACAAGATCGTATATGTAGGCGAAGACTCCGGTGTTGACGAGTACATCGATGACAACACGCGCGTCATCGATCTTGATGGCGGTATGGTGATCCCCGGCTTTATGGACGGGCATATCCACGCTCCGGGCAACTGGGTGACCGCGCTGTACGAAATCGATCTTACCAAGGCTACCACGATCGATGAGTATAAGAAGGCGGTCAGTGATTTTGTAACCAAGCATCCCGATGATGAGGCTTACGTTGGCGGCTCGTTCATGATCAACGCCTTCGAGCAAGAGGATGGCACCAATCCCGGTCCCAACAAGTCCATCCTCGATGAGATCTGCTCCGATAAGCCCATCATGCTGACCGATGTTTCCTATCATTCGGTGTGGGTCAACAGCCGTGCACTCGAGCTTGCGGGCATCGATAACGATACCCCCAACCCCACGGGCGGCATCATCACCCGCGATGCAAACGGCGAGGCGACTGGCTACTTGATCGATTCTGCTGCAGCTATGGTGAGGGAGGTTGTCTCCGTCGAGCATACGGACAAGGAGCTTGAGAACGCTATCGACAAGTACCAGCAGGTGGCTACGAAATACGGCATCACCGGCATTACCAACATAAGCGTCGTGGGAGATTCTACGGCACAGGATTGCCAGTTCTATACTGACCTTGAGAAAGATGGCAAGCTTAACCTGCGCATGCGAGTACTTCCTACCATTAGGCCCGGCATTACGGCTGAAGAGGCCATTAAAACCGTGAAGGACCTCAAGAAGTTCGATAGCAACATGATCTCTACCGGTACGGTTAAGATCTACTCCGATGGCGTTACCGAGGGCGGCAGCGCCGTGATGCTCGAGCCATATACCTCCGCCGCCGGTAAGGGCGATAACTGGCACGGCGAGTCCGTCTGGGATCAGCAGGAGTTCAGCGACATGGTGGCCGCTCTCGACAAAGAGGGTGTTCAGATTCATGTTCACGCGATCGGAGATGGCGCCGTCCACAATACACTCGATGCCTACGAGCGCTGCGTCAAGGAGAACGGCGAGCGCGATGATCGCCGCAACACCATGACGCATGTGTGTGCAATCACCGACGAGGACATTCAGCGCGTCGTCGATCTCGACATTGTGTGCGCGTTGCAGTTCCTGTGGATGTATCACGATCCTTTGTGCGACCTCGAGATCGCCTTTGTGGGCGAGGATCGCGCCATGAAGTTCTACCCCGTCAAGAATATGCTCGAGGCCGGCTGCTTTATCTCCGGTGCGAGCGATGGCCCGGTCACCGGCTATGCGCCGCTCGAGGAGATTGAGGTGGCCGTTACGCGCAACAGCCCGTATCCCGAGGAGGAGGACACCGATATGTACCGTTGGCCCGAGCAGGCCATCACGGCATATCAGGCGCTCGAGGCATACACCAAAAACGTTGCCTTCGAGAACTACATGGAGGATAAAATCGGTACGCTCGAGGTGGGCAAGCTCGCCGACATCACGGTGCTCGATCAAGACATTCTTCATTGCGATCCCAAGAAGATCTCCGATACCAAGATTCTGTTCACTGTCTCTGATGGCCGTATCGTATACGAGGGATAATCGGTCGATCGAGGTAAAGAGCGGACGATCTGCTCGGTAGAACGCTAGGGTGCCAGCCGTCGTCGCGATTTAGTGCAGGCCGCCGCGGATGCGTGAGCGTCCGCGGCGGCGCTTTTTTGCGGTGGTCATGGGGGACGTTCTTAAACGACTAGTCAAACAAGAACGTCCCCAACGACTACCCCAAAAGGAGCGTCCCCAAGTGCTAGCTTTGGCAACGACGCTGGTAGAAAAACGTCAGCGAAAACCCGTACACGCGAGCAAGGTGCCTTGAAGCGAGGCGGCATTGACCTTTTGGTCATGCCGTCGAAGCTGAAAGGCAGATTGCCGCTCTGGCGGGTTTGCAGCGTCGGCCGGTTACGGCGTTTGGTAAAACGCCGTAACCTACACCCGCTCTGCGATCTCGTGGATGAGGTAGTCGGTCTTTTCCCAGCCCAGGCACGGGTCGGTGATGGACTTGCCAAAGACGCCGCCGTCGACAGACTGGTTGCCGTCCTCCAGGTAGGATTCGATCATAAAGCCTTTGACCAGCTTGGAGATGGACTCGTTGCGGCGGCAGCTGTCGAGCACCTCCTTGCAGATGCGGTGCTGCTCCAGCGGGCGCTTGCCCGAGTTGTCGTGGTTGCAGTCGATGATCGCCGCCGGGTTGGCGTAGCCGGCATGCTCGGTATAGCGCTCAGCCAGACGCTCCAGATGCTCGTAGTGGTAATTGGGGTAGGTACGACCGTCGAGACCAATGTAGCCACGCATGACGGCGTGCGCGAGCGGATTGCCGTCGCACTCGACCTCCCAGTTGCGGAAGATGAAGCTTTGATGTGCCTGGGCGGCGTAGATGGAGTTGAGCATAACGGTGGTGGAACCGGCGGTGGGGTTCTTCATGCCCACAGGCACCGAAATGCCGCTCGACACCAGACGATGCTCCTGGTTCTCGACCGAGCGCGCGCCCACGGCGACATAGCTCAGCAGGTCGACGAGGTACTGGTAGTTGGACGGGTAGAGCATCTCATCGGCGGTAAAGAATCCGGTCTCCTCGATGACTCGCAGGTGCATATGGCGGATGGCCTTGACGCCCTCGAGCAGGTCGTCGGGAGCCTCGGGGTCGGGGTTGTGCAGCAGGCCCTTGTAGCCGGTGCCCTTGGTGCGCGGCTTGTTGGTATAGACGCGCGGAATGATGATGAGCTTGTCCTTGACCTCTTCGGCGACCTTGGCCAGTCGGTTCATGTACTCAAGCACCGAGTCCTCGCGGTCGGCAGAGCACGGGCCGATAATGAGCACCTTGCGCGCGTCCTCGCCGGTAAAGACCTTGGCGACCTCGGCGTCGAATGCCTGTTTTTTGGCGGTAAGATCGGCGGAAAGCGGCATTTCCTCGCGGATTTCCATGGGGATCGGCAACCTGCGCTTGAATTCCATGGCCATACGGGGCCTCCTCAATCAAATAAGACAAAGTGTGCATTGTCGAATGCTCGGCATTATCCGCTGTCGCACGCTAAAGTGCAAGCCTTCGTCACCCCAAAACCTGCCAAAAAGGGACAGGTTTATTTTGGCAGGTTTTATCTGGGCAAACGTTGGCTGGCCCTGGAATGGAATGATACCACGCGGCTTGGAAGAGGCCGTCGATTTGGTCCCAGGGGAGGCGGTTTGAGGGTCGCAGAACAAAAAACGGGGGCACAGGTTGTCCTGCGCCCCCGTTCTCGGGTGTTATTCGTTCCCTGCGGCAGAATTTACGCCGCTTCGTCGAACTGCGAGTTGTACAGGTCGGCGTAGAAGCCGCCTTGGGCGAGCAGCTCGTCGTGCGTGCCCTTCTCGACGATGTCGCCGTCGCGAATTACCAAGATCACGTCGGCGTTGCGGATCGTGGACAGGCGGTGTGCGATAACAAAGCTGGTGCGGCCCTGCATCAGCGCATCCGTGGCGCGCTGAATAAGCTCCTCGGTGCGGGTATCGACGTTGGATGTCGCCTCGTCCAAAATCAGCGCCGGGCGGTCGGCCAAAATGGCGCGGGCAATGGTCACGAGCTGGCGTTGGCCCTGCGAAAGGTTGGTGCCTTCTTCGTTGATCATAAAGTTGTAACCGCCGGCGAGCGTATGGATAAAGTGGTCGCAGCGTGCAGCGCGTGCAGCGGCCTCAACCTCGGCATCGCTTGCATCGGGGCGTCCGTAGCGGATGTTCTCGCGGATGGTGCCGTTAAACAGCCACGTATCCTGCAGCACCATGGCAAACTCGCCGCGCAGTGCCGCGCGGTCCCAATCGCGTACGTCGACGCCATCGACGCGCAGCGAGCCGCCGTCCACGTCGTAGAAGCGCTGTAGCAGCTTAATGAGCGTGGTCTTGCCGGCGCCGGTGGGACCGACGATGGCGATGGTCTGGCCGGGCTGTGCCTCGCAGCTAAAGTTGTGGATGATGGTCTTGTCGGGCGTGTAGCCAAACTTGACGTGGTCAAACTCCACATGGCCAGGTCGCTTTTCGGGAATCTGCGCGTCGGCCTTCTGCTCCTCCTCGGGCGCGGCCAGGAACTCAAAGACGCGCTCGGTGGCAGCGGCCATAGACTGCATCGTGTTGCTCACGTTGCCCAGCTGCTGCACGGGTTGCGTAAAGTTGCGAACGTACTGGATAAAGCTCTGGATGTCGCCGGGCGTGGCATTGCCGGTCAGCGCGAACTGTGCGCCCACCACGATGACGCCCACGTAGCCCATGTTGCCCACCAAGCTCATAAGCGGCATCATCAGGCCCGACAGGAACTGCGAGCGCCAGCCACTAATAAAGAGGCGGTCGTTTTGACGGTCGAACTCTTCGATTGAGGCCTCGGCGCGGTCGAACACCTGAATGACGTTCTGGCCGGCAAAGTCCTCCTCGATAATGCCGTTGACGGTGCCCAGGACCTGCTGCTGCTCGCGGAAGTACGGCTGCGAGAAATGAATCATCACGGTCAGGATAATCGCGGCGGCTGGCAGTGTGAGCACGGTGACGCCGGTAAGCGACAGGCTGATCGACAGCATCATGACGAGCACGCCGATAATCTGCGTCACCGACGTGATGAGCTGCGTCACGCTCTGGTTGAGCGACTGGCCCAGCGTATCGACGTCGTTGGTGATGCGGCTGAGCACATCGCCCTTGCTGTGTCCGTTAAAGTAGCTCATCGGCACGACAGCGATCTTGGCGGCGATTTCCTTGCGCATGCGGTAGCAAATCTTTTGCGTGACGCCGGTCATGAGCCAGCCCTGGATGAGGCTGCAAACAGAGCTTGCCAGATACAGGCAGAGCAAAAAGCCGAGCGTCTTGGCGATCCAGGCAAAGTCGACATCGCCGGTACCGTTGACCTTGGCGACTAGGCCTTCGAACAGCTTGGTCGTAACCTGGCCGAGCACCTTGGGTCCCACAATGTTAAAGACGACCGAGCACACGGCAAAGGCGACGGCGGCAAGCACGGCAACCTTGTGTTGACCGATATAGCCGAGCAACTGCCGCATGGCGCCCTTAAAGTCCTTGGCCCTTTCGCCGCGGCCTATGCCACCCATGCGGCCCATGGGACCGCGCTGGCGGGTGGGCTTGGGAATCTGAGTCTTGGTCTCGTCTGCCATTAGTGCTCGCCTCCCTCCATAACGGCTGCAATTTCTTCTTGAGAGACCCCCAGCTCCTCGGCGGAAAGCTGTGACTGTGCGATCTCCAGGTACGCCGGGCAGCTGTGCAGCAGCTCCTCGTGCGTACCAGTGCCCACCACGTGGCCGTCGTCGAGCACGATGATCTGGTCGGCGTGCATGATGGTCGCGATGCGCTGGGCTACGACAACGAGCGCGGCGTCGGTAACGTTTTTGGCAAGCTCTTCGCGCAGGCGCGCGTCGGTCTTGTAGTCGAGGGCGCTAAACGAGTCATCGAACACCAGGACCTCGGGCTTTTTTGCCAACGCGCGGGCGATGGCCAGACGCTGGCGCTGACCGCCCGAGACATTGGAGCCGCCCTGGCTGATGGGGGAGTCGTAGCCGCCCTCGCGCTCGGCGATAAAGTCCTCGGCTTGGGCGATGCGCGCGGCCTCGTGCATGTTCTCGTCGCTTACCATGTCGCCGGCAAACTTAAGGTTGCTCTCCACGGTGCCCGAGAACAGACGTCCCTGCTGCGGGATGTAACCAATGCGGCGGCGAAGCTCGGAAAGGGTCATATCGCGCACGTCGATGCCGTCGAGTGAAATGCTGCCGCCCGTGACGTCGTATAAGCGCGGAATCAGCTGTACGAGCGTGGACTTGCCCGAGCCCGTGGAACCAATGATGCCGAGCATCTGACCGGCATGCGTGGTGAAGTTCACGCCGCTCATGACGTCGGCGCGGGCATCGGGATACTGGAAGCTCACGTCGCGGAAGGTGAGCTCACCGCGCGGTGCGCTGGCGGCGGGCAGTTTGGGCGAGGCGGGGTCGTTGATGCTCGTGGGGCAGGTGATGACCTCTTCCACGCGCTCGGCTGCGACCTCGGCGCGGGGCAGGATGACCGAAACCATGGTGAGGATCATAAACGCCATGACGATCTGCATGGTATAGGAGATAAACGCCATCATGTTGCCGACCTGCATCACGCCATCGGACACGCCCTGCGCGCCAAACCAGACGATAAGCACGGTGATGCAGTTCATGACGAGCATCATGAGCGGCATCATAAAGCTCATGGCGCGATTGGTGTAGAGCTGCGTGGTCATTAGGTCGAGCGAAGCCTTGTCAAAACGCTCGAGCTCATGCTCCTCGCGGTTGAACGAGCGGATGGGCATAAGGCCGTCGAGCAGCTCGCGGGCGGTGAGGTTCACGCGGTCCACAAAGCTCTGCATCTTTTTGAACTTGGGCATGGTGAGGCCCATAAGCACGCCGACGACGGCCGAGACCGCGATGATGGCCACGGCGATGGTCCACTCCAGGCCGGTGTGGTTGGCCAGGACGCGCATGACGGCGACGATGCCCATGACGGGGGCCATCAGGCACATGCGGATAAACAGGGTTGCGGCCATCTGAATCTGCTGAATGTCGTTGGTGCAGCGGGTGATGAGCGAGGCCTGGCTAAACTTGCCCACCTCGGCCGGCGAGAAGTGCATAACCTTGTTGAAGGTCTCGCGGCGCAGGTCGCGTGCGATGGAACAGGCGGTGCGCGAGGCCACGGCGCCGGTCAGGATGGTGGCGATGAGCGAGATCAGGCACAGACCAAACATCGTGGTTGCCATGCGGCCCAGATAGGCGTTCTGCACGTCGGCGGGGTCGATGCCCTGCGCCTTGTACTCGTCTTGTACATAGCTCACGGCGCGTTGGGTCACGATGGAACCCGACATGGAGCCCATTTTGTCCGCCATATCGTTGGCGCCCTCGACGAGCTTGCCCTGGTCGATTAGGCCGCCTTCAACGCCTAGGCGCAGGCTCTTCATGGTGATCTTACCGCCGTCGGTATCAATCTGCTTTTGCATGTTCTGCGCCGCCGCGGCCTTCTGCTGCATCTCGGCGAGCTGCTCGGGCGTCATTGCCGCCATCTGCTCGGGGGTGGGCATGGCCTGGGCGGCGTTGTTGTTATTCTCGCTGGACGAACCCATCATGTCATCCATGGAGTTGGCGTCAATGCCCTGGTTGAACGAAAGGACGACGGTCTCGGGCAGGCTCACGATGTCGGCAATCTTGCCGCCGTCGGCGCGCTCCTCCTCGGTGCCCTTGTACGTTCGAATGCCGTTATTATCCGCCTTGCTAAACACGGCCTCCACAGCTTTGGCGTCCTTATCGCTCATAAAGAGTTCGAGGTCGTCGAGCGATTCGGTGCGAATGGTGTCAGGTACGGGCGAGGCGATACCGCCTTGCTGCACGCCCACGTCGACGATGTCGCTCATATACGTAGGCAGCGCCAGATCGGCGTTGCAGCTGATTACGATAAGTACGATAGCTGCGAACAGTGCCAGGACATGCTTTTTAAAGAGCTTGAGAATCCTCACTCGGCATCTCTCCTTTCTTGATTGCGGTCGATAATTTCGTTGGCACGCCTAAGAAGGCGCACCATCTCTTGGGTATCTGTTTCGCCGAGCTGCTCGAGGAAGGCCGCGGTGCGGTCCTCGAATTCCCGATGCTTGATTTCGAGATCATGGAATCCCTTGTCGGTCACCGTGACGTGTACGCGACGACGGTCGGTCTTTGAGTGCTCGCGCTCGACCCAGCCTTTGGCTTCGAGAGCGCGCAGGATATTGGCGATGCGGGCGCTCGAGACCCAGGCACGATCGGCGAGTTCGCTTGGCGTGAGCGAACCGCCAGCGAGCATGAGGGCGCGCATGACGGCCATCTCGCCACTGAGGGCTTTGTCCGCAAAGCGCGAAATGCGCTGATGCATGCTGCCGAACTCGGTAAGGAGCTGACGCCCAAGTTCACGGAAATCGGTATCTTTCACCGAAAACCCCTAACACTAGAAACTATTTCCGGTGAAAAATAATACCCCCGCTCAACCATCCTATTCGGTAGATTTCTGGACATGTCCCAAAAATCTACTTGGCCACTAGGCAATATAAAGAGCGCATAAAGACTTAAAATAATTCAATTGCTGAAGCGTTTCAAAGAACTATCATGCCCGCGGTTAGGCGAGGGGTTGTCACCACCATGACGACTGGGACTCATTTATCGCCATGTGCGATGCTCCAACTTCCCGCAAGGAGACACCTGAATCAAGGGGGTTGGAGTCATGGCATTTGACTTCACGGGTAAAACCGCGATCGTTACCGGTGGCACTCAGGGCATTGGCCTCGAGATTGCCAAGGGTATCGTTGCGGGCGGCGGACACGTCGCGCTCATCGCAAGGAACGCTGCTAAGGGCGAGGCGGCTGTGGCCGAGCTTGGCGAGGGCAACAAGTTCTATCAGCTCGATGTCGCCGATGCGCCCAAGGCGCGCGAGACCGTCGAGCAGATTTTTACGGACCTGCCGCAAACCAACATCCTGATCAACTGCGCCGGTGTCATCAGCACCAAGAAGTTTGACGAGATCGACGACACCGAGTGGCGTCGCACCATCGACATCAACCTCAACGGCACCTTTACCATGATGAATGCCGTGTACCCGCACTTTAAGGCGGCACATGCCGGCACTATCGTCAACGTGAGCTCCGTTGCTGGCAAGATCGGCGGCGGCCTGCTCGGCACCGCGGCCTACGCGAGCTCCAAGGCTGGTGTCAACGGCCTTACCAAGGCGGTCGCCAAGGAGGGCGGTAAGTTCGGCATCCGCTGCAACGCTGTGTGCCCGTCGCTCACGCTTACCGACATGACGTCGATCCTTTCTGACGAGAACTCTCAGCGCATCATCAACGGTATTCCTCTGGGTCGCGCCGCCCAGGCCAGCGAGCCTGCGCAGATGGTGCTGTTCTTCGCTTCCGACCTCGCCAGCTTCGTGAACGGCGAGATCGGTGACTGCGACGGCGGCATCGTCCTGGACGGGTAATACCCCGCGGTAATCGTTTGGCGGCGACCCTGGCGACTCGGGGTTGTCGCCTTCTTTCTGACATAGGCGCGTGCGGCTACGATTCGCATGCATCCAAAGGAGATATATATGAGTGAATCGACTGCGGTGGAGGCGCCGGCTGCAAAGGAGCCGTTCTTTAAGATGTCCTCCATCCCGGGCGCCAATATTTTGGTGCCGCTTTTGCTGGGCTGCTTGCTCAACACGCTATTCCCCGACCTGTTCAAAACGCTCGGCAGCTTTACGCTTGGCATGACTCAGCAGGGTGCAAGCCCGCTCGTGGGCGCTTTTTTGCTCATCGTCGGTACGACGATTTCGTTTAAAAGTGCTCCTGCCGCCGCTGCACGCGGCGCCGTCATCATCGCTGTCAAGCAGATCGTGGTCGTTGCCGTGTCGCTGCTCATCCTTTATGTATTCAACGACAACCTTTTTGGCATCTCTGCCATGGTGATGCTGGCGGCTTGCACCGGCGCCAACAACGCTATGTACGCTGGTCTGATGGGCACCATGGGCAACGAGGCCGAACGTGGCGCCGTCGCCATCACCACACTCGTTGTCGGCCCTCCGGTCACAATGATCGTGCTCGGCGCTGCTGGCCAGGCTCCGATCGGCTGGTCGCTCGTGGGCGCCATCCTGCCGATCGTCGTCGGCATTGTTCTGGGTAACCTCTTCCCGAGCTTTAAGAAGATGATGGCTCCGGCACTTTCCGCCATCATCGTGCTCGTCTTCTTTGCCATGGGCTCGACCATGACCTTTGGCCAGCTCATCAACGGCGGTCTTCCCGGCATCCTGCTCGGCGTGATCTGCTCGGTGGTCTTTGCAATTCCCGTCATCGCGGTCGATAAGTTCACGGGCGGTACGGGTGTCGCAGGTGCGGCCATTTCGAGCTGCGCCGGAGCCAATGTGGCCACGCCTGCCGCCATGGCAAGCGTCAACGAGGCCATGTACGGTGGTGCCGTGCTCGCGACGGCTACGGCGCAGGTTGCAGCGTGCGCCATCGTGACGGCCATTTTGACCCCGCTGGTCACCAGCTGGTGCTACAAGCATTTTGAGGGCCAGGGTCACGGCGACAGCAAAAAGGCCGCGGTCGACAAGGTCACCGCAGCCGCCTAATGCCAAGCGGCAATCAAAGCTAAATAACTAGCCACGCCACAGGGCGGCTCCGGGGGAAATCTCGGGGCCGCCCTGCAGTTTCTGTGGGTCTCTGGGACACTTTACCCTGCTAAAGCTGGCATAACAGCTAGAGTGAACGTCGTACAAAGGCAAGGAAAAATACCAAACAAATCGGTGAACGGTAGTTGTTCACGCTCGCATTTCCTGCGGATTTGTTAAAAACGCCCTAATGGTATAAAAAAAGAAACATATAACAGCCCTGATGAAGGGGGTAGCTATGTTATCCTTCTCAAACGGGTGAAATCTTGGGTTTTGGGTTGCAGTTCCAAGGTGGACAAACGTTTTTCCCTGTGCTAACGCGCGATGGAAGGCGAATGAAGCCGGTCATGCAACCCGAACATTCAAGAATTCAATAAGCAGCGGTGTGAGAGAGCGCCGCATTATACGTAACTAGGAGCGTGGTTACACAATGCAGGAGGCATGGGAAGGCTTCAAGGAAGGCATCTGGACGGGAGAGGTTGACGTCCGAGACTTCATCCAGAAGAACTACACCCCCTACGAGGGCGACGAATCGTTCCTCGCCGGTCCGACCGAGCTTACCAAGGAGCTGTGGGGCGAGGTCCTCGACCTGCTGCTCAAGGAGCGCGAGCAGGGCGGCGTCCTCGATATGGACACCAAGACTGTCACGGGTATCGTGAGCCACCCCGCTGGCTACATCGATAACGCCCACCGCGAGAAGGAGACCATTGTTGGCCTCCAGACTGACAAGCCGCTCAAGCGCGCTCTGCACGTCAACGGTGGTATCCGCATCGCTTGCCAGGCTGCCAGCCAGCACGGCTACAAGGTCGACGAGAACGTTGTCGAGCGCTACACCTTCGAGCGCAAGACCCACAACGCCGGCGTCTTCGATGTCTACACCCCCGAGATGCGTGCTTGCCGCTCGGCTCACATCATCACCGGTCTGCCCGATGGCTATGGCCGCGGCCGCATCATCGGTGACTACCGTCGTGTCGCCCTGTACGGCGTCGACTACCTGATCAAGGACAAGGAGGCTCAGAAGGCTTCCACCCCGACGGTCATGACCGCCGACAACATCCGCGATCGCGAGGAGCTGCAGGAGCAGATCCGCGCCCTCGGCGAGCTCAAGATGATGGCCGAGACCTATGGTTTCGATATTTCCAAACCTGCTACCAACACGCAGGAGGCCATCCAGTGGATGTACTTCGCCTACCTCGCTGCCGTCAAGGAGCAGAACGGCGCCGCTATGTCCATCGGCCGTACCTCTACGTTCATCGACATCTACGCTGAGCGCGACCTTGCCAACGGCACCTTCACCGAGGAGCAGATCCAGGAGTTCGTGGATCACTTCATCATGAAGCTCCGCATGGTCAAGTTTGCCCGTACCCCCGAGTACCAGGCCCTGTTTACCGGCGATCCGCAGTGGGTCACCGAGTCCATCGGCGGCATGGGTGTTGACGGCCGTACGCTCGTTACCAAGATGAGCTTCCGCTACCTGCACACGCTCGAGAACATGGGCACCAGCCCCGAGCCCAACATGACCGTTCTGTGGTCGACCCGTCTGCCCGAGAACTTCAAGAAGTTCTGCGCCAAGACTTCTGTCGCCAGCTCCTCGGTCCAGTACGAGAACGACGACCTCATGCGCGTTTACCACGGCGACGACTACGGCATCGCCTGCTGCGTGTCCTCCATGCGCATTGGCAAGGAGATGCAGTTCTTCGGCGCTCGTGCCAACTTGGCCAAGTGCCTGCTGTACGCACTCAACGGCGGTGTTGACGAGGTCTCCAAGAAGCAGGTCGGCCCCAAGTATCGCGCCGTCGAGGGCGACACGCTCGATTACGATGACGTTATGGCCAAGTACAACGACATGATGAAGTGGCTCGCTGGCGTGTACGTCAACTCGCTGAACATCATTCACTACATGCACGACAAGTATTGTTACGAGCGCATCCAGATGGCTCTGCACGACAAGCACGTGCACCGCTGGTTCGCTACGGGCATCGCTGGCCTTTCCGTCGTGGCTGACTCCCTGTCCGCCATCAAGTACGCCAAGGTCCACCCCGTCCGTGACGAGAACGGCATCATCGTCGACTTCGAGACCGAGGGCGAGTTCCCCAAGTACGGTAACGACGACGACCGCGTCGACCAGATCGCTCACGACGTTGTGCACCAGTTCATGGAGTACATCCGCATGAACGACACCTACCGCAACTCCGTGCCCACGACCTCGGTTCTGACCATTACCTCCAACGTCGTGTACGGTAAGAAGACCGGCTCCACGCCCGATGGCCGCAAGGCTGGCCAGCCGTTCGCCCCGGGTGCTAACCCCATGCACAAGCGCGATAGCCACGGCGCCATCGCTTCGCTGTCTTCGGTTTCCAAGCTCCCGTTCCGCGATGCCCAGGACGGCATCTCCAACACCTTCTCCATCATCCCGGGCGCGCTCGGCAAGGAGGACCAAGTGTTCTTTGGTGATATCGACCTTGATCAGCTGGGCGAGTAACTATTGTTAGTGCTATACTAACAATAACGATTACTGATTAGTGCGCCGGTTTCGGCCGGCGCCTATCGATTGAAGGAGACACATTATGAAGGTTTCTGAAGTTTCCGAGACTCAGGCCGACAACCTGGTCCACATGCTCGACGCTTACGCCGAGAAGGGTGGCCACCACCTGAACATCAACGTCTTCAACCGTGAGACGCTGCTCGACGCTCAGGCTCACCCCGAGAAGTACCCGCAGCTGACCATCCGCGTTTCCGGCTATGCCGTGAACTTCCACACGCTCACCAAGGAGCAGCAGGACGAGGTCATTTCGCGTACCTTCCACAACAAGTTCTAAAGGGGTTTAACTCCCGCAGGATCGCCGGGGCTGTTTGGGCTACCTCCCAAAACGTCCTCGGACATGCAAGAAGCCCTCGCTGCGCACTTCGTGCGGCGAGGGCTTCTTGCGTCCTGCGGAATGTTTTGGGAGGTAGCCCAAACAGCCCCGGCGGGGGTCCTTTGTAGTCACCCTTTAGGCGGAACGCTCCTAATGGGTTGAGCGTTCTGGATACTTACTTGCTACCGTTTATCGCGTATAGCTACCGTTTGCGGAGTAAGTAACACTTAGTAATAAACCGTGTAAAATCTCAGTTAAGAACGGAGTTTTCCAGGGAGACGCTGTCCTTTGTTGTGTGCAAGGGACGGCGTCTCTTTGGCGCTTGGAGGCCGTTCTGTAGCAGGACGGCGGACGTGCGTCACATATTAAAAAGTCAACGTCGAGATGGGTCGTGATAAGAATGGGCAAGTACGTAATCGTGGTTGAATCTGGTTCGGATGTGACGCCAGAGCTCTGCGAACGCTACGGCATCGTGCGTGTGCCCATGCATGTCACGATTGGTGACGAGACCGTCGAGGACGGCTCGATCGATCCGCTCGAGATCTATTCGCGCTGCAACGAGTTTGGCGTGATGCCCAAGACCAGCGGCTGCGCGCCGGCAGATTTCTCTCGCGTGTACGACCGCATTCACGCCGAGCAGCCCGACGCAACCATTTTGCATCTTGCGTATTCCGAGGCCACGACCTGTTCGCATCAGTCCTCGAAGATCGCGGCAGAGGGGCGCGACTACGTGTTCTCCATGGACACGCGTTTTGTCTCGGTGGGCCAGTCGCTTGTTGTCGTCGAGACCGCCAAATACATCGAGGCTCATCCCGATGCCACCGTCGACGAGATCTTCGCCTTCGCGAGCTCCGTTATGGACCGCGTGTTGCTGGGCTTTGTTCCTACCGACCTTGCCTTCCTTAAGGCGGGCGGTCGCTTGTCCAACGTCGCGTTCCTAGGCGCCCATCTGCTCAAGATTAAGCCCTGCATTGAGGTAACGGGTGGCAAGTTCGTGGCGACCAAGAAGTTCCGCGGCTCTATGCTCAAGTGCGCCCGCGCCTTTATTGACCACATGGTTGCGAAGGGCGAAATTGACTACTCGCACATTGGCCTGGCGTATTCGGTAGGCCTTTCCGAGGAGCTGCGCGACGACATGGAAGTCTATGCGCACGACCTGGGCTTTAGGGACGTTACCTGGACTCAGGTCGGCGGCGTCATCTCGAGCCATTGCGGCCCGACCGCCTTCGGCGCGGTGCTCACGCTCAAGGCGTAACGCCTGGCGTCTATCGATTTCTATTGCCTCGGCGGCGGGCGGGTTGCGACAACCTTCCCGCCGCTTTTGCATGGGGCCGAATAGGACAATCCAATTGACCGCTAAACCGTTTCGCCATCAAGCATATAGGCTAGAATGACTCTGGCATTTATGTAGCTAAAACCAATGAGAGGCAAGGTAGCGGGAATGGCTGAGATGAAGCTCGAGGGTATGGACGCTCGTCCTGAGGACTCCGCGTTTGCCCTGGGCCGCGTGCATTCGATCGAGACGATGGGAACGGTCGATGGACCTGGCATCCGCTTTGTGGTGTTTGTTCAGGGCTGCCCCATGCGCTGTGCGTATTGCCACAACCCCGATACCTGGTCGGTTAACGGCGGCACCATGGTGACCGTCGAGCACCTGATAGACGAGTTCCAGAGCAACCATGAGTTTTACCGCAGCGGTGGTATTACGGTATCCGGCGGCGAGCCGCTCCTGCAGCCTGAGTTCTTGGCCGACCTGTTCCGCGCAATGCACAACAACCCCGATGGTCGCGTACATACCTGCTTGGATAGTTGCGGCTATGCGTTCGACCCCGCGCATCCCGAGAAGTTCGATGCCGTACTCAACGAGACCGATATGGTGCTGCTCGACATTAAACACGCCGATTCCGTCGAGCATAAAAAGCTGACCGGTTGCGATCCTGCGCGCATTCTGGCGTTTGGCGATGAGCTGGCGCGTCGCAGGATCAAGGTCGTTATCCGTCACGTGGTAGTACCGGGCATTACCGACACGGCAGAGGAGTGCGAGGCACTCGGTCGTCTGATTGCCCCGTGGCATAACGTGGTGGGCCTGGAAATGCTGCCGTATCACACGATGGGCGTCGTCAAGTATGAACAGTTGGGGATTCCCTATAAGCTCGAGGGCGTTCCACAGATGGATGCCGCGCGCATCCCCGAGCTGCGCAACGCCGTCATGACGGGCATGAAAAAGCGCCGCGCGGAACTCAAAAACGCCATCGGCTAGGGGTAGCTCATTTGGGGCCGGTAGGGTGGAGAAGTAGCTAAAAGAGCCCCGTCCTAAAAAGACTGCTCTCTGGGTTGCGGTGAGATGCGCAACAGAATCGTGCCATTTGGATAAATACGCTTGTGGTTTCTTTAAAGACACCTTAAACGCTTCTGAATATCTTTGGAAAGAAATGACTGCTCGGTATTATGCTGCTCGTATATGAACGGGAGCAATCAGGAGACCACGTGCGAAACAACGCATCGCGGGACGAGCATGTGCCGCAGCATAGCAGCAGATATGAGACGAAGGGCACGTCTTCGCGTGGCCTTGCCGACGCTCACATCCGCGTGACGAAGATTGCCGCCATGGGGATGCTAACGTTGGCGGTTATTATCCTCGGAATTACCGCTAAAACCTACGCGTCGGAGCGAATGGCACACTCAGATGCGTCAACGGTACAGACGCAAAACAAAAAGGTCTCTAAATCTAAAGCCACCGCAAGTCAAACCCTGTCGACAGCGAGCCTCAAGACGAGGCTTTCGAAGGCGGACTTTAACGATATTCCCTCAGGCGATACCGTGCAGACCTTCTCACTGGTTGATGACCAGATCCCCGTCCTTGAGGATGAGAGCCTCGCCGCGCTCCAAGATACCCTTGATCAGGCCCAGGAATTGGGCGACGTGGGTGTGGTGTTTTACGATCTGTCGAGCGGCAAGGGCGTGACGTATAACGCGGACGCCGAGGTGTACGGTGCGAGCAGCTACAAGGCGCTCTATGTACTCTACGTCTGCGAGTTACTGGTCGAGACAGGGCAAGTATCGCTCGATGATACTCTGGGCACCTATGGCGGCTACAGTATGGGCTGGCTGACGGTTCGCGACCTGATCGAGACCTCGGTCGTCAACTCGGATAACGACTCGTTTATCGCGTTGCGTGCAACGTTTGATCAAGATGGCTACGAGGATTGGATTGCCGCACTCGGCGTCGAAGACGAGGTCGCGCTCGATCCAATGAGCGATTTCCCAACCTACTGCCCGCGCACCTCGGCCAAGTTGTGGCGCGAGATGAGCGAGTATTTGAGCCGCGAGAGCGAGACGTCGCAATGGCTGTCGGGCCTTCTGGCCTCTACGACCCGGTCCTTTATCCGTGACGGCATTGCGGACGACCATGCCATGGTGCGTAACAAGGCCGGTTGGATCAGCGAGGCAGGTTGCAATGCGACGTGCGATGCTGGCCTCATCGATGTCGATGGCGATACCTACATTATGAGCATCATGACGTCGATGCCGTGGAGTGACCGTTCGAGTGAGGCCGTGGCCGCCATCGCCAAGGCGCTCTACGATACCCGCGCTGCGCTGGCCTAACGGCTTCGTATTGCGCGGTTGAGTCAAAATGCTGGTACCATACCGTGGATAAACAGTTTTCACAGGTTTGGGGGATGGTATGCCTACCATCGCAATCATCGGTGCACTCGAAAAAGAGGTTGCGCAGATTAAAGAAGAACTGAACGGCGCCCATGTGTCGCAAGAGGCAGGCTTGAGCGTTGTAAGCGGCGAGCTCAACGGTCTGTCAGTGGTCGCCACGACCGCTGGCATGGGAACCGTAAACGCCGCTGGTGCAACACAGCATCTCATCAGCAAATATGCTCCGCAGGCCGTTGTGTTTTCGGGCATTGCGGGTGGCTTAAACTCCAAACTCCATATCAATGACGTGGTTATTGGCAAGTGCCTGCGCTATCTGGATACCGACACGGCGCTCATCGCCGAGTCGGCGCCGGAGCTTGAGGAGTTTGCCTCGACACCGGCTCTGGTTGACATCGCCACCACCGTGCTTGCCGAACATGGGTTTATCGATGCTGACGCTTCCGATTCCACTGCGGAGAAGGACCCTAAACAGTTCCTGGTTGGCACTATCGCTACAGGTGACCGCTTTGTAACGGGCGACGCCATGCGCACCGCCGCCATCGACGTGACGCATGCCGATTGCGTTGAGATGGAAGGTGCTGCGATTGCCCATATTGCAGCCAAGAACGGTGTCGATTGTCTGGTGCTGCGTGCTATCAGCGATAATTGTGACGAGGCATATGACGCGTTTTGCGAGCGAGAGTTCGATTTGGACGAGTACGCCCGCACCGCGAGCGGCATCACACTCGATATCGTCCGCTGCATCGCCGCTGCGTAATCGTGCATCCCTATTGTAAGAACCTACGACCAAGGAGTATCCATGGCCGATTCCATTAACTACCAGCTTGCCAAGTTCGTCGCCAGCTACGGCAAGGTTTCGCAGATCCCCGAGTCCACCTGTCCCGAGGTGAGCTTTGTGGGCCGCTCCAATGTGGGCAAGTCGTCCATCATGAACAAGCTCTTTGGCCGCAAGAACCTGGTCAAGGTTTCGAGCACGCCGGGCAAGACGAGCAATATCAATTTCTTCGAGGCCGACGACGTGCACTTTGTGGACCTGCCGGGCTACGGTTTCGCCCGTCGTTCCAAGGCCGAGCGCGACCGCTGGGCCGAGCTCATCGGCGACTTCTTCGACTCCGAGCGCAGCTTTAACCTGGTTGTGTCGCTGGTGGACATTCGCCATGACCCCAGCAAGCTCGACCATGACATGATCGACTACCTGCAGGGCAACGAGTTCAACTTTATCGTCTGCCTCACCAAGGCCGACAAACTCAGCCGCACCCAGCAGGCACGCCAAGCGGCAGCCATCAAAAAGCAACTCAACGTCCCGGCCGAAAACGTAATCATCACAAGCTCCCAGACCGGCACCGGCATCGACGAGCTCAAGCGCCGCATTGCCGAGGCCTGCCTCTAGTAGGGGCTCTTGGCAGACAATAGTATTCATCCATCTATATCACCCCAGTGATAGTTGTTGGTACACTATCACTGGGGTGATATTTTTGTTCGGAGGTCGATATGGAGCTTTGGCACGGGTCGGAGGTTGTTGTCGAACGTCCGTCGTTGGATAAATGCAGACAATTCAATGACTATGGGCGCGGGTTTTATTGCACGTCACATGAGGAAATGGCGATGGAATGGGCATGCCGGACCGAGTCTGATGGCGTTGCCAATCGATATGAGCTTGATTTAGATGGCCTTTCGGTCTTGGATTTGGAGTCTGGGGAGTTTTCAATCCTCAATTGGCTTGCAATTCTGGCGAATAACAGAGAGTTCAATGTTTCGACGCCATTGGCGCGTGAAGGGCTTCGCTATCTACTTGATAACTGCTTAATTGATACATCTCCTTATGACGTTATTCGAGGCTATCGTGCTGACGACTCCTATTTTTCGTTTGCAAGACAGTTTGTCAGCGGCATGATATCGCTCAGACAGCTGCAACGTATCATGTGCTTGGGTGATTTGGGTATCCAATATGCCCTTATGAGCGAGCGCGCATTTTCGATGATTAGATTCTGCGATTGGAAGCGGGCTTCGGGGTCTGAGTTTTATCCCAAGCGTTTTGAGCGAGAGCAGAATGCTCGACACAAATACTTGGATACGGTCAATGGGTTCGATTCCGAAGGCATCGACATTAGGGATTTAATGGCAGGGAGGGTTGATTTAAATGATCCAAGAGTTAACAGATCGTGGACCGAGTAGGACATATCCCGTCTACTACCTCGAGGACGCAATGAACAACCTCGGCGACTGCTTCGACTATGCCGTCAATGACTATGGAGCAGAAGGATCTGAAGTTGCTGAACTCTTTTGCCTGAGCGGGGTTGCTCGCGAGTTTGAACGCGGCAACGCATGGGTAGTGTCGGGAAAATCGGGTGTTGAGCTGTTCGCGCTTATCGCTGAAAGGTCGGGCTATCAAAACAGGCCTATACCGGACTGCACCTATCGATTTGAGAAGACGCCGGAATATTGGGCGGGCTGGATGCTGGCATACCTGCAGTGGCGCCTAGGAGAGTCTTTCGAAGATTTGCTGCATGTCGTTCCATTTGATGTGCTGCGCAGTCTGTATTACCCCTGGCACGAAGCATCGGAGGAACGAGTGGCTCGCCTCGTCTGCGATATGGCGAAAAAAGCGTCCAGGCAAACCAAACTTGCGTTAGCAAGAAAGAAGCTTAAGAAAACCCAACAAGACCTAGCATACGAATCGGGTGTGTCACTCCGCTCAATCCAAATGTACGAGCAGCGCCAGAGAAACATCAATGAGGCTTCGGTAACAAGCGTAAGAGCCATAGCAGAAGTCCTCCACTGCAACATCGAAGACCTCCTAGAACCAGTCTTCGAATACAAGGAACCCAGTGCGGCGTAAACCAAGCACATAGTCGAAGCCTGTTGCTGGTAAGTGCTCCAGCCTAGCAAGAGCCCCTATCAATAAAGGGCCATAATTTCAGCCCGGCGCCCCTTCAAAGCGTGGGTCCCTATAGACATCGCTAGCCACGTTGCCATAGGGCCACCCGGGGGCATCCCCTTAAAAACATTCCGCAGCACGAGGCCCGCTTATCCGCAGCTCCGAAGGAGCGCAATATTAAATCAGCGAATGCGATTATCCTGTCGAGGTCGCGTAGGTCTCCTTGGGGCTTCCCCTGAAAACAATCCGCAGATCGAATTGCCCCGTCGCGCGCAGCGCACGACGGGGCCATTAATGATCGCGGCCGTTTTCAGGGGTACCCCCACCGACACCAACGCGACCTCGACAGGATAATCGCGTAGCGTGATTTAATTTTGCGGACCTTCGGAGCTG
>NZ_JBQKFW010000018.1:0-34004 GCF_052119145.1 Collinsella sp. LCP19S3_H3 | reverse complement strand
GATGGCGCGCAGCCGGTCAAGAAGATCTGCTTTAAGCTGCTTGCAGACGCTTACTGGGAGGAATAGCGCGCTGCCCGACTGAGCTGTTCGTATGCTGGCGTGTTTTCCCTAAGGGAAGCACGCTACGACCCCGTTAATCGTGTTTTCCCTAGGGGAATCACGATTAACGGGGTTTCTGTTTTTGAATAGGGGAGCTGACGCTGTTGCGATGCGTGGATTGGCACGCGCACTCAAAATCGGCAACAAAAAAGCCGCCCGAAGGCGGCTGTCTTGTGCGATGGAGCCAGCGACCGGGCTCGAACCGGTGACCCCCGCTTTACGAGAGCGGTGCTCTACCAACTGAGCTACGCTGGCGGCCATGTGGTGACGCAGCTGAGGCGTCAACGGCTGTCTATGATACGGGACATCGCAAATCCGCGCAAGTGTTCTGACGGCTTTTCTCACGTTAAATGCACTAATCACTCAAGCCGGGATGTGCCTGATTGCCTACAACTAGGTAGAAAAACGCCCGTCGGCGGTGTGCCGGCGGGCGCTGCTGTGCGATATGTCGCGTTGCGGTCTTAGTGCCTCATAAAGTGGTACTCGATCACATTGCTGTAGGGGTGACCCGGGCCCACAATGCCCTGCGGGAACAGCGGCTGGTGCGGCGTGTCGGGGTACATCTCGGCTTCGAGGGCAAAGCCGGCGCCCCAACCATAGTTGGCGTCGTCCTTGGCGTGCTCGTCGCCCAGCCAGTTGCCGGTGTAGAGCTGCACGCCCGGGGCGGTGGTGTAGTAGTCCAGCTCGCGGCCGGTCCACATCTCCTCGACATGCAGAGCGCGACGCAGGTTGCGGCCGTACTGATAGCCATCGATGCACAGGCAGTGGTCGTAGCCGCGTGCCTGCTTGATCTGCGGATCGTCGGCCTCCATGCCGGGCGCGACGGGGCGTAACTCGCGAAAATCAAACGGTGTTCCCTCGACCGGAGCAATCTCGCCAGTAGGAATGTTCTGGTCGTCGATGGGCAGGTAGTGGGCAGCGTTAGCAACAAAGAAGTGTTCGCAGTCCATGCCGGCATTATGACCGGCAAGGTTAAAGTACGTGTGGTTGGTCATGGACACGTACGTGGCGCGGTCGCTCTCGCAGCCATATTCGATACGGAAGCGGCCGGTGTGCGTCACGGTAAACACGGCCGTAAAGGTGCGGTTGCCGGGCAGGCCCAACTCGCCATCCTCAAGTGAGGTGGTCATGCGCACGGCGTTGTGAACCTCGTCGAGCTCAACATCCCACACGCGCTTGTGCAGGCCGCGCTCAAGATCGCTGTGCAGGTTGTTGGCGCCCTCGTTGGCGGGCATATGCCAGTCCGTACCGTCGATGGTGATCGTGGCGCCCGCGGTGCGGTTTGCCACGGGGCCAATGGTCGCGCCAAAGCAGGCGGGGTTGTCAAAGTAATCCTCGAGCTTATCGAAGCCCAGCACCACATCGCGCACGTTGCCGGGAATGTCGGGCACATCGATACCCAGCACGGTGGCGCCATAGTCCATAATGCGAACGCAGATCTCGGGCCCGTTGAGGGTGTAACGATGAACGGGGGTACCGCACGGCGCGGTGCCGAAAAGCTCAGAAGTGATCATTTGGTTCCTAACATCGAGGTATTTCCGACAAACTGTAGCGCGAACAGGTGAGATTATCACTACATCCCACTAAAGCAGGGGGTATTTTTCTCAAAAAAGTGATGATTGGAGCCGTGCGGGCGTTCATTTTTGACGCGCGCGAGTCTGATACAATTTGTTCGTTACTGTTTGAATGATATGCGCACAAAGAACGGCGAGGATTCATCGTGATTAAAGCGGAGCGACAGGATAAGGTTCGTCAGCTGCTCGAGGAGCAGGGCACGGTCTCGGTCAAGGAGATTTCGGATGCACTGGGCGTCTCGGATATGACGATCCGCCGTGATCTTGAGGAGCTTGCGAGCCTGGGCGAGATCGAGCGCGTGCACGGCGGCGCCCGCAGTGCGCAGGGTCGTCCCCACGCTATGTTGCGCCACGAGTACTCGCACAGCGAAAAGCGCACCAAGCATGCCGAGGAAAAGCTGCAGATTGCGCGCCGTGCCGTGGAGCTTATCGAGGAAGGTTCGACCATCTTTTTGGGTACGGGCACCACGGTTGAGCAGATGGCATCGATGCTACCGGCGTTTCACCTGCGCATTGTGACCAATTCGCTTTCGGTGTTTAACCTGCTCGAGGCGCGCGAGGACTGCGACCTGTGCCTCGTGGGCGGCATGTATCGCCGTCGCACCGCCGCTTTTGTGGGACCAACGGCCGAGGATACCCTGCGTGCGCTGGGTATCGATGCGGCGTTTATCGGCGCCAACGGCATCTTGGACGGTGACGTATCTACGTCCAACATGGACGAGGGCCGTATCCAGCAGCTCGCTTTTAGCAAGGCAGACTCGCGCTATCTGATCGCCGACTCCAGCAAGATCGGCAAGCGCGACTTCTACACCTTCTGCCGCCTGGACAATTTGGACGCCGTGGTGTGCGAGCCGAGTATCTCGGTCGAGGACCGCGCCGCCATCGAGGAACACACGCAGGTCATTTGCTAGCTAGCGCTACAGGATTGCTAGCAAGCGCTGTGTGAGGACTTTTGCCCCCCTGTCATTGTGGGGAATCGGCGCGTCAGCGCTATGCGATATGACGCGCAAATGGGGACTTCGCTATCAAATTGTCTCAACCTGTAACAGGTAGGGGCGAAGTCACCAACCAGATGTTACAGATTGAGATTTTTGGCCCGGCCTATTCCGTTTGTCTCAATCTGTAACAGCTAGGACCTAAAAACTCGACTAGGTGTTACAGATCGAGGTTTTGTCTATCCAGCCATCACCTTTGTCTTGATCTGTAACAGTTAGACGGTTAAAAGCGAGTTAGATGTTACAGATTGAGATATTTCTGCTCGGGCGTTCTGTTTGTCTCGATTTGTAACAGCTAGGGCCGAAATATTCGGCTAGATGTTACAAATCGAGATAAACGACCTGCTCGGGCCGCGCCAAAACAAAAGAGGCCGCATACGAACCCGTGGAGGGATTCGTATGCGGCCGACAGGGGGTATGCGGCGGAAACTAGGCCATGAGCAGGCCGGTCTCTGCGACGTTCTTGTACCAGTACGCGCTTGCCTTGGGATAGCGGGCCTGGGTCTCAAAGTCGATGTAGAACAGGCCGTAGCGCTTGTTGTAGCCGTTGGTCCAGGAGAACTGGTCCTGCAGCGACCACACAAAGTAACCGTCGACGTTTACGCCGCCGTCGATCGCCTTGAGGATCCATGCGAGATGCTGACGCATATAGTCGATGCGAGGGGCGTCATCGATAAAGCCATCCTCGAAGTCGTCCTTATAGCCCATGCCGTTCTCGGTGATGTAGATCTTTTTATAGTTGGGGTAATCGTTCTTAATGCGGAGCAGCAGGTCGTACAGGCCCTCGGGATAGATGATCCAGTCCCAATCGGTGGTGGGTACGCCTTCGCGCACGCATGCCTCGCCCACGCCCTTGAGGAACCAGCGCGAGGAGCCCTTGTCGCCGGTGCCATTGTGGTTGATGTCGTTTTCGCCCTCGGCGGCACGCAGGAACTGGCACTTGTAGGTATTGACGCCCAGGCAATCGTTGTAGGGGAGTGCGGCGGTCAGCGCGGCGATGTCCTCGTCGCGAACGTCGAGCTCGCCGCCGGCGATATGGGCCAGCTTGGTCGCGGCTTCCATGGTGTCGGCTGCATAGTGGCCGCGGAAGGTGGCATCGAGTACCCAGCGGTTGTTGATGACGTCGGCCATGCGAGCTGCCTCGCAGTCGGCGGCGTTGTTGGGGTCGAGGGGATACTTGGGCTCTAGGTTCTGGACAATGCCGATCTCGCCCTCAAAGCCGCCCTCATGGAAGGCGACGACAGCCTTGGCGTGGGCCACCATCATGTTGTGCATAAGCTGGAAGGCCTTGTCCAGGCGATACTTCTCGCCGTGCGGCCAGTTGCCGACGATAAAGCTGCCCTCGGCGGTCGCGGGAATCTCGTTAAAGGTAAACCAGTGCTTGACCTCGGTGAACTCGGCAAAGCAGAACTTGGCGTACTCGACAAAGGCGTCGATCGTCGTGCGCGTCAGGAAGCCTTCGCCGCCGTTCTGGTAAAAGGCCTCGGGCGTATCGAAGTGATCGAGCGTGACATAGGGGATAACGCCGGCTTTATTGCAGGTGGCGAAAAGCTCGTGATAGAAAGCGACGCCCTCGGGGTTGATCTCGCCAGTGCCGTTGGGGAAGATGCGGCTCCAAGCGATGGAGACGCGGATACCGTTGATGCCGAAGCGCTGGCACAGGTCGATATCGACCGGGTACTTGTTGTAGAAGTCGCTTGCGGGATCGGGGGAGAAGCGACCCTGAGCGGCCAGGAAATCGTCCCAGGGCACTTTGCCCTTGCCGTGCGTGCGGGTCTCGCCCTCAACCTGGTAAGCAGCGGTGGCGCCGCCAAACACAAAGCCGTCAGGGAACTGCATGGGGTTGTTCATGAGTCATCCTTTCTGTGGGATACGAATAGGGAGAGGTGCCCGAACTGGGGATCCGGGCACCAACAGAGGGAGGAACTAGTCGAGGTTCTCGCGGAGCCACTTGATGGCGCCGGCGGGGTCGCGAGTAAGGTCGATATATTCCTTACCGCGCGGAGCGAGCAGCTTAATGCCCAGGCGATCGGTGTCGGCCTTCATGTCGTTGTAGTAGCTACGAACCTGCGGGGCGAGCACGATAACGTCGTACTGATCCATGATGGCAGTGTGCTGGCCATAGGCGCCTGCGGAGGAAGCGATGTTCTCTCCGGTCTGTGCGGCACCTTCCTTGATGGCGTTGGCAAGCATGGCAGAGGTGCCGGCGCCGGCGCACAGGACGAGGACCTTCAGGCCATCGACGTCCTTCTTGGCGGATGCATCGGCGGCAGGCTCGGGCTGTTCGGCGGCAGGCTTGCTGTCGGCGGCAGCGGCGGTCGGCTCGGCGGCAGCGGCGGTCTGCTCGGCAGCGGGCGCAGAGGTGCTGGCGGCGATGGTGGCGGCACCATCGGACTCGAGACCCAGCTCGGCGGCGCGCTCGGCCTCCTGGTCGCAGAGCAGCTTATCGTATGCCTTCAAGAACGGCAGGTAGATGATGGCGTCCAGCAAGATGATGATCGCGACAAATACCAGGGCGATAAGCTGGAAGTTCGTGGTGATGAAAATGCCGATGGGGGCGGGGGTGGCCCAAGGCACCACGAAGGAGAAGCCGTTCATGCCCACGTTATCGATAAAGAACTTGGCAACACTTACGTTGACGCAGCCGGCGGCAACAAAGGGGATGAGCATGTAGGGGTTAAGGATCATCGGCGCGCCAAAGAGCAGCGGTTCGTTGACGGCGAAGGCAACAGGAACAATAGAGGCCTTACCGACGGCTTTGAGCTGCTTGGACTTCATGAAGAGAATCAGCAGAAGCGGCACGATGAACGTGGCGCCGGTGCCGCCGAACTCACCCACGAGCGACATGTTGAAGGTGAGGGAATGGGCGGGGTGACCACCGGCCAGCAGAACCTGCAGGTTCTCGGCCTGGTTGGCAAGACGGATGGGGTCGATGCCCGGCTGGACAATCGAAGGACCATGGACACCGATGAACCAGAAGAACGCGGTGGCTGCCTGGATAAGGATAAGGCCAGGATAGGTTTCTGCAGCGGTAAAGAGCGGGGAGAGCAGTTTGATGAGCAGCTCGGAGAACGGAACGCCCATGAGGTTGCGCACGACGACATCGATGATGCCGCAGATGATGACGGCGCCGCCAAAGGGGATGATGTCGCGGAAGTTCTGAGCGATGGCGCCCGGAACCTCCTTGGGCAGCTTAATGGTCAGATCGCGCGAGACGCAGAACTTATAGACCCACACGGTAATGAACGCGGCGATATAAGCCGAGAACAGACCGCGCGTACCCATGCTGGTGCAATCGAAGACCGAAAGCTCGGAGCCGTCGAACTTGGTGGTGAACTGCGTAACAGCGAGCAGCAGCATGCTGCACTGGGCGGCTACCATGGTGGAGCCGTCGTTGAGCACCTTGCCGGCGGGCATGCGACGGTTCATGGAAGCCGTGAAGTTCTTGGCGGTGGTGCCGGCAACCATGATGCCCATAACGCCCATGGTGAAGTTGTACAGCTTGTTGCACCAGTCGATGAGCGGCTGGGGCAGCGTGATGCCAACTACGCCAGGAAGGGTGGCGATCAACAGGAAGATCGAAGAGGTGAGGACAATGGGCATGCACCCAAGGAATCCGTCCTTGATGGCCTGGAGGTAGATGTTCCTCGAGATCTTCTCAAAGAACGGTTGATGCTTTTCGAGCATCTTTACGATGGCGTCCATAGAGCTCCTTTGCTACTTGATGCGCGATGCATGTGGATGGAACTGGTCGTCGATGGATGGTCAGGACTGCCCGGAAACCTTCCTGCTTAAGGAAGGCATTGTGAAATGACAACGTTGTCATTTCGTTAATGACAACGTAAGACATTTTTGGAAGAGCAACAAGGATTTACGGGTGAACGGTCGATATTGTCCGATAAACGGCTGATTTGTCAGTCGGGCAGGTAGTGTATGCTAGAACGCAAAAAACAAGCGATAGAGAACCGAGTGGAGAAGCAGTGGCAACGATGGACAAGAAGAATGTCTCGATGAACGATGTGGCGATTGCCGCGGGCGTTTCTCTCAAGACGGTGTCGCGCGTGATCAACGAGCCCGATAGCGTACGAGAGTCGACACGCAATAAGGTCCATTCCGCAATGGAGGCGCTCGGGTTTCGAACCAACTTTGCCGCGCGTTCGCTCAAGCTGGGCCGTTACGGGTGCATCGGCGTGGTGCTGTTCCACTTGTCGGGCGGCGCCGTGGACATGATTGACGGTATCGCCGATGCCGCCGAAGAGCGAGGCTTTGCTCTCACGATGATCAAAAAGCGGGCGGGGGAGAAGATGACCCTTGCCGAGGCGGCGCGTAGGATGTCGCAGCTTCCCGTCGACGGCATGATCTTCAATCTGCGCCAGATGGTCGATGACTTTGATACCTTTGAGGCGCCGAAGGACCTCAAGACGGTGATTATCACGCCGATGGAGCATCCTGCCTGCTCTACCGTTAGTGACGATCAAGAGGGTGGTGCGCGCATGGCGTGCGAGTACTTCTTAAATCGTGGGCACAAGAACGTATATTTCGTCTCTGGTAAGAAAGAAGCGCTGTCGAGCCAGTGTCGTATGAAAGGTTGGCGTGCGGCACTCGAGGCGCGTGGCATTGAGCCGCCCGAGCCTCTGCAAGGCGATTGGAATGCGGATAGTGGCTATGCCGCGGGTCTTGTGCTTGCCGATAAACCCGATTGCACGGCGGTCCTCGCCGCTAACGACTGCATGGCAAACGGCGTGATGATGGCTCTACGTGACAAAGGGCTCAGTGTGCCCGACGACGTGTCCGTGATCGGCTTCGACGATGAACTCTACAAGACGATTCCTAACTCGATTCTGACGTCGGTGAAGTTTCGCCACCGCGAGCTGGGCATCCGTGCGCTTAACGAGGTCGTCGCAGGTCTTGAGGCTCCGAGCTCCAGAAGCCGCACGCTTGTGTCGGGCGTGCTGGTCGAGCGTTCCAGCGTAAAGGACCTGCGGGCGTAGACGTGCTCGGCTCGTTCATCTCAATCTGTAACAGTTAGGACCGAAATACTCGGCTAGATGTTACAGATCGAGATTGAGAGGATTGTCCTGTGCGTTTATCTCAATCTGTAACAACCAGACGTCCAAAACCGGTTTTAGTGTTACAGATTTAGACAATTCGGCCCCGTCTTCCCGGTTTGTCTTGATTTGTAACAGCTAGGGACCAAAAACTCGGCTAGATGTTACAGATCGAGACAAACGGCCCCCCAGCCGAACAAAAACAAAAGGCCGGGGGCGGCGCGCCGTGTGACGTGCCACCCCCGGCTGAGAAATGGGGACAGGTTATGTGAGCGGGGCAATTCCGCCGGTCGCCAGCCGCTAGTCCAGACGACGGGTCTGCGCCACGTGCTTGTACCAGTAGGCGCTTGCCTTGGGCGTGCGCTTCTGGGTTTCAAAGTCAACGTAGAAGAAGCCATAGCGCTTGTTGTAACCATTGGTCCAGGAGAACTGATCCTGCAGACTCCACAGGAAGTAGCCGCCCACGTTGACGCCCACCTCCATGGCCTTGAGCAGCCAGCGCAAGTGCTGCTCGATGTAGTCGATGCGCGGCTGATCGTCCACAAAACCGTCCTTGTAGGGGTCCTTGTAGCCCATGCCGTTTTCTGTAATGAAGATCTGCTTGTAGTTGGGGTAGCGCTGCTTAATGTAGACGAGTAGATCGAACAGGCCCTCGGGATAGATGATCCAGTCCCAGTCGGTGGTGGGGATGCCAGGCTTGTTCACGTGCTCGCCAATACCCTTAACGCGCCAGCGGCCGGTGCCCTTCTCGCCCGTACCGTTGTGGTGCAGGTCGTTCTCGCCGTCGTAAGCCTTCAAGAAGCGGCACTGGTAGTTGTTGACGCCCAGATAGTCGTTGTAGAGCGCGGCCTCGCGCATAATCTCGAGGTCCTCATCCAGGATCTCGATGGTGCCGCCCGAGACGGCAGCCAGACGGTTGGCGCACTCGAGGGTGTCGGGCGCGTAGTCGCCGCGGAAGGTGGCGTCGAGCAAGAACTGGTTCTGCAACACGTGCTCGTTGTTGGCGGCTTTGATGTCGGCGGGGTCGTTCTCGTTGAGCGGATACTTAAACTCCAACGACTGAATGACGCCGATCTTGCCCTTAAAACCGCCGTTGTGGAAGGCCAGTACGGCCTTGGCGTGGGCGAGCATCATGTTGTGCTCGCACTGGAAAGCCTCGGCCAGATGCGCCTTGACGCCGCCGGGGAAGGTGCCCTCGATGTAGGTGTTGGAGGCATCGGCCCAAATCTCGTTAAAGGTGAACCAGTAGGTCACCTGGTCGGCGTACTCCTTAAAGCAGAAGGTGGCAAAGTCCACAAAGGCATCGATGGTCTCGCGGTTGAGGAAGTCGCCCTTCTCAAAGAGGGCAAGCGGTGTGTCGAAGTGATGCAGCGTGACAAACGGCTCAACGTGGTGCTTGTGACACTCGGCGAAGAGATCGTGGTAGAACTGCACGCCCTCGGGGTTGATCTCGCCGGTGCCGTTGGGGAAGATGCGGCTCCAGGCAATGGAGAGGCGAATGCCGTTGATGCCGAACTCCTCGCACAGCTCCAGATCGACGGGGTACTGGTTGTAGAAGTCCGAAGCGGGATCGGGGGAAAAGCGCCCCTGGGCCTCCAGGAAGTCGTCCCAGGCAACCTTGCCTTTACCGTGGGTGCGGGTCTCGCCCTCTACCTGGTAGGCAGCAGTGGCGCCGCCAAAGACAAAGTCCTCGGGAAACTGCGCAGGCGGGTTGGTGACGCTAGCAGGGTTAACGGACATGATGATCCAATCGTCTAAATCGAAGGGCCAGCCGGTCTTGGATGGTCGGCTGGCCCTGTGCGTTACTTACTTCGAGAGTTGCTCGCTTACGAAGGCGAGAGACTTATCGCCGTTCTGGGAAAGCTCGATGTACTGCTTACCGCGGCAGGCGACGCACTTGTTGCCCACGCGCTCGCAGTCCTTCTGCAGGTCGGCCAGGTAGCTTGCGGCCTGCGGGGCCAGGACGACCAGATCGAAGTCGGGGAGCATGTCCACGTGGTTGCCATAGGCCTCGGCAGCGGTTTCAAGATTGATGCCGCGCTCCTTGGCGGCCTTGGCCAGCGCGTTGGCGAGCAGGCCCGAGGTACCGCCACCCTGGCAGAGCACGAGCACGCGTTTGCCGTTGAGGTCGCTGGTGGCCGTTGCCTCGGCAGCGGGTGCTGCGGAAGCGGCGGGAGCGCCGGCTTCCACGGCCTCGGCAGCAGCGCCGGCGGCAACGCTCTTGGCGTCGGCCTTGCCCTGGAAGGCATCGTTGAGCTTGGCGGCCTTCTCGGCGTTCTTGGCGGCGAGCTCCTCCTGGGAAATCTCGGCCTCCTCGGCGCACTTCTGGGCGTCATAGGCACGGAAGAACGGATAGTACAGAACGAAGTCGACGACCAGGATAAGGGCGAGCATCACAAAGGCGAGCGGCTGGAAGCCCAGGCCCATGATGGTGCCGATGGGGCCGGGGACGGTCCAAGGCAGGGTGTACATAAAGCCGTTCATGCCCAAGAAGTCGATAAAGATCTTGAGGATCCAGATGTTGGCGATCGGGGCAAAGACAAACGGGACAAAGAAGACGGGGTTGAGCACGATAGGCGCGGCGAACAGCAGCGGCTCGTTGACGGCAAAGCACACGGGGACGATGGCGGCCTTACCGACAGCGCGCATCTCCTGGGACTTGGCCAGGAAGCAGAACATAAAGACCAGGACGAGCGTGGCGCCGGTGCCGCCCATGCAGACGACGAAGTACTGGGCACCCTGGGTCAGGACAGCGGAAGCGTGCTGGCCGGCCTGGAACGCAGCCAGGTTGTCGGTCATGTTGGCAACGAGGGCGGCGGCGATGGCGGGCTCGACGATCGAGGGGCCGTGGACGCCCACGAACCAGAACAGGCTCATGGCGCCGTAAATCACAGCAAGGCCGATGTAGCCGTCGGCAGCGGTGAACAGGGGCTGGAACACCTGGATGACGCCCTGGGCAAAGCAGAAGCCAAAGGCAGCGCGGAAGACGATGTCAAAGACCCAAAAGACGGTGATGCAGACGGAGAAGGGGATGATGTCCTTAAAGGTCTGCGAGATGTTGGGCGGAACCTGCTCGGGCATCTTGACGGTGATGTTGCGCTTGATAAAGAACTTGTAGATGATGCCGGTCACAAACGCAGCGATGAAGGCGGTCAGCAGGCCCTTGGAACCAAGGTAGGTGGTGTTGAAGCCACTGGCGGCATCCGTGGCGATGGTGTCGCTCGAAAGGAGCAAGAAGCCGATGATGGCCGCGCACATGCACGAGATAAAGTTGATCTGGTTATTCTTGGGCAGATCGCGGTTCTGGGCGTCGGCGAAATGCTTGGCCGTGGTAGCGGCGCAGGCGATGGCCAGGATGCCCATGGAGTAGTTGTAGCACTTCCACAGGGCGTTGTTGATGTCATCGGGCCAGTAGAAACCCCAGATGTTGGGGACCGAGGCTACCAGGCAGAAGATGGACGAGAAGATGATGATGGGGATGACGGAGATAAAACCGTCGCGGATCGCCTTGAGGTACTTGTTGCGGGCGATCGCGTTGAAAAAGGGCTGGCCCTTTTCGATGGTGGCGATGAGTTGCTCCATGCAAAGCTCCTAAGAGTCGGTGGGTTAGCAACGATGGTAGCTTTTGACGTTTGGTTGCCAAAATGTTGACGTTGCCATTTTGTGACACAAAATAAGACGCGAACCGATGGCCCCTGTGCCTGCGGACCGTCGATTTCTTGCGCGTAAACGTTTGAGCCGCCCGGTGGCTCTGTGTTTGCACAATGGCAACGTTAACATTTGGGCGATAAAAGCCGTTCGGGGAAGCAAAAATGTCGGTGAACGGTAGGTTTTGGGTGGTGAGCGTATGGTGGGGGAGGCGTTAGATATACTTGAAGACGTTTCATTTGACTGCGTAGGGTGCCACCAATGGCATCGTTGACATAGAAAGATCGACCTATGGCCGCTGTTAAAAAATCGGTTTCCGTTAAGGATGTGGCGCTCCTCGCGGGCGTCTCAGAACAGACGGTCTCGCGCACCGTCCACGATTCACCCAGCGTGCGCCCCGAGACCAAGGAGCGCGTGCGTGCCGCCATGCGCGAGCTGGGGTATCGCCCCAATTTTGCCGGTCGATCGCTGCGCCGCGGCAAGTTTAAGACCGTCGGCGTCGCCATGTTCAACATTACCGGTACCGGCAACCTCGACCGTATGGAGGGCTTTGCCGCCGCCGCCGATAAGCACGGCTACGCCATTACCCTCACTAAAGTAGATGGACATCCGTATACCCTCGAGAGCGCATCGTCGCGCATGAGCGCACTGCCGGTGGATGGCATGGTCGTGATCATGAATCGCATGCCGGCGGACTTTGGCACCTTTGAGCCGCTGCCTGGTATGCAGACGGTGCTCGTTACCATGCTGGAGCACCCGCTGTGCTCGACGGTCGATAACGATCAGTTCGATTGCTCGCGCCAGGTTGTCGAGTACTTGCTGGGGCAGGGGCACAAGACCGTGCACTTTATCTCGTGTCCCGAACGCTCGCTTTCGGGCATGCAGCGCGAGGAGGGCTGGCGCGAGACATTGCGCGCGCATGGTATTGAGCTGCCGCGACTCATCCGTGGCGACTGGACGGCGCGGAGTGGATATGCCGCAGGCCAGGCTCTGGCGGACGATCCGACCTGTACTGCCATCTATGCCTCCAATGACGCCATGGCCTACGGCTGCATTCGCGGACTCGAGTCGCGCGGAAGGCGTGTGCCCGAGGACGTGAGCGTGGTGGGGGTTGATGATAGTCTGGGCGACATCGTGCCCGATCGTCGCCTGACCACCGTGCGCTTTGACAACAAGCGTGTCGGCATGTGGGCAGTCGACAAGATCGCCGGCGCCGAGGGAGTTGCGTCTGGCGTGGAGCACATGCTGATCCCCGGCGTGCTCGTAGAGGGCGATACGGTGCGCGATTTGCGTTAGGGCGCGGTCCTGTTTGGGTTTCCGTTAATCATGTTTGATATTGTTCGAAATGGTTTGGAAACCGTTCGCGGGTTAAAAGTGACCGTTCATAGCTCGAAATTACGTTTTGTATTGTTCTTTATTGTTTGAATGTTAATGTTTCTGTCATACACAGCGCAGCGCGGATGCCCGGACGCGATGCTCTCCATTGGTTCATATGTGAAAGGAACGCAATATGGCAACCAAAGAAGAAATCTCGATGGTTGGATTCGAGATTGTCGCATACGCAGGTGACGCCCAGACCGATCTGCTTGCAGCGCTCGATGCTGCTCGCGAGGGTGACTTTGAGAAGGCCGAACAGCTGCACAAGGATGCCAGCGATGCACTTATCGGCGCCCACGACACGCAGACCAAGCTGCTTTCGCAGGAGGCCGGCGGCGGCGAGATGGAGATGACCTTCATCATGGCTCACGCTCAGGACACCCTCATGACCACTATGATCTTGGAGAAGCAGGCCCGCTTTACCATCGATGCCTACAAGCGCATCGCCGAGCTCGAGGCCAAGCTCGCCTAACGAGCCCTCACAACCAAGCCCCTTCCAAAAGTCCTGCCGCTACCCGCAGCAGGGCTTTTTCTGTCCTCCTCCAAGTTGCGGTGAAATAGGGGCTGACGGCCCAAAATGATCCGTTCTTCTCCGTCCCCAGGGGATCGGTTGGCAGCGTCGCCACGAAACTGGCGCATCTACTACGTTTAACCCGATACCCCCGAACACACCTGCGTTTCATGAAAAACTGCAAGCGTTCTACCTGTGGTTTTGTTTTTACGCCACGGGGCATGGTCGGAGATAGGCGGTTAAACGTAGTAGATGGGCTCATTTCATGGCGGGCAGGCCATGCAGCAGTCTGTTGCGCCTCTTGCCGTTCGGTTTTTCGCTGGGTGGGTATACTTCCATCCGCAATACAGGCCGGAATGAGGAGGTATCCAAATGCCGGACAACGGATCGATTCAAAAGAGAGACGCGGGCGAGATGGCTCATGGGCGTCCTGTCCAGATAACCGAGCAAACAACGGTGAGCGAGCTGCAGCCCAGCCTATCCGATGTCGTGTGCGCAAACAAAAAACTGCAGATTGGCCTCATCGTTGCGCTCGTGGTACTGGCGCTGCTGTCGGGGTTTGTGGCTCGTTCGCATTTTGCCGATACCAAGACTTGGGACTCTACCATCGAGGTCATCGATCAAAAGAAGGGCAATGTATTGGCGCTCACGACCTCGTGCGTCGCCCTATCTGCGGGTATCACTGCGCTGCCGGGCGATACGGGAACGCCGGTTGCCGAGCAGCTCGCACAGCTTTCGGGTAATCTTGGTATCGTGCTTGCCGTGCTATACCTAGAGAAATATTTACTCACGATTTTGTGGTCGGTTGGCCTGGGCATCCTGATCCCGTTTGCGCTGGTGCTCTTTGCAGCGTCGCTTGGCATTCACGGACGCTGGAGCACGAGCACGGTCATTCGTCGCGTGGCAACGCGTGTGCTGGTGGTCGCCATAATTAGCATGGTGTTGGTGCCCGCGAGCGTATGGGTGTCGCAGAAGGTTGATGAAACGTATCGAGTGAGCATCGAGGCGGCCGAGCAAAAGGCGACTGACGCTGCGAGTGCGGCAGATAGCGATAGCTCCAAAGCAAACAAGAAAAAGACTGAGTCCGCAGAGTCCAAGAACGTGCTTGAACAGCTTGCCGACGGTGCCTCGGGTCTCGTCACGACGGTGACCAGCGGCGCCAAGCAGATGACCGATGAGATTGTGCAGCAGGTGACCGATCTGATCGAAGGTGTCATAGTGATGATAGTGACCTCGTGCGTTATCCCATTGCTGGTGCTCGCGGCGTTTTTGTGGCTGGGGCACACACTGCTGGGGATTGATATTTCCGGGCCGACGAATTATTTGACGGGCCGCTTTCTGGGCACTCCGTCCAAGCATGCCAAGAAGGGCGGGCAGTCCTAGTAGCTAAAGCTGCCGTATATACCGGGGAATACCGCCGAAGGGCGGCCGAGACACGTTCTCGGCCGCCCTTTTGTTTGTTGAACACATGGTCGCTACGCCCGCGCCCGGTCCAAACGGTCAGCAATCATCCGTGAACGGTATTTGTTCAAAAAAGAACAAAGATAAACAAATAGTTGTTGCAGTTACTGTTCGAATGTGTTCAAATAAACATGAACAGTGAAGAATCGCACATTCAGATGCCCGGACCTGAACGAGATTCAACACTTCCAAACAGAAACTACGCACCTGCGTATCTCTCAAGGAGGATGTCATGAGGGTTGTAATCGCTTCCGATGCCGACGGTATGTCGATGAAGGAATCCATCAAGGAGATGCTCATCGCCGACGGTCACGAGGTCGTCGACTATTCCGAGACCCCTGCCGCGGACTTTGTCGATTCCGCGACCGCCGTTGCCAAGGACCTGCTGGAGCACAAGGATTCCCAGGGCTTTGCATTCGATAAGTACGGCGTCGGCTCCTATATGGCCGCCGTCAAGATCAAGGGCATGGTCGTCGCTAACATTTCCGACGAGCGTTCCGCCTACATGACCCGCGAGCACAACGGCTCGCGCATGGTCACCATGGGCCCGGGCGTTGTGGGCACCGAGGTCGCCAAGAAGATCGCCCGCGAGTTCCTGCGTGCACAGTACGCCGGCGGCCGTCACCAGATCCGTGTCGACATGCTCAACAAGATGGCCTAACGAGAGCCACCGAGAACTCGAACTTCTACCTCAACTTGTGAATTCAGACGAAAGGACGTTCTGATGAAGAAGACCATCGCAATCGGTTGCGACCATATCGTTACGGACGAGAAGATCTATCTGGCCGACCGCCTGGAGCAGGCTGGCTACCAGGTGCTCGACTGCGGCACCTACAGCCACACCCGTACGCACTATCCCATCTACGGCAAGGCCGTGGGCGAGGCTGTTGCCAGCGGCAAGGCCGACTTTGGCGTGGCCCTGTGCGGCACCGGCATCGGCATCACCAACGCCGTCAACAAGGTTCCCGGCGCCCGCTGCGCCCTGGTTCGCGACATGACCTCTGCCCTGTATGCCCGTCGTGAGCTCAACGCCAACATCGTGGGCTTTGGTGGCAAGATCACCGGCGAGTTCCTGATGGCCGATATCATGCTTGCCTTCCTGGAGGAGCCCTACGAGAAGACCCCCGAGCACGATGCCCTGATCGCCAAGATCGATGCCTGCAATAAGGCCGACGCCGAGGCTCAGGCTGACCCGCACTTCTTTGACGAGTTCCTGGAGAAGTGGGACCGCGGCGAATACCACGACTAGTGGGGTTACGCGGTTTTGCCAAACCGCGTAACGGGTCGACGCTGCGCGACGCCCAGGCACCCCATCTCGCCACTCAAACCGTCGCTCGCGTACATGAAGTACGCGTCGCTCCTCTTTCGCGGCGACCTGGGGCACCTGATCGCCGCTCGCTGACGTTGGGGGCACCTGTGGGGTTACCGCTGTTGTTGCGAAGCTTTCTGGTTCAGTAAGCTGCTCCGATAACACGTTTGCTTGCTTGGCTTGAGTGCTTCGCTCTTGGCGGTACCCGGCATTCTGCAGCTTTTCAATTGACGGCTCGCGTTTCTGTGAGGGGGCGCGGGCCGGTTTTCTATCAGCCCTATTGACTTGGTGGGCTGTCGTAAGAAAGGGAAGGCTCCTATGGAGTTTGTTCTTGATAACGGTTCTATCCGCGTGGCACTGAGCACGGCGGGCGGGTCGTTCACTTCTATTGCGGCCAACGGCCGTGAGTACCTGTGGCAGGGTGATCCGACAGTCTGGTCGGGCCAGGCCCCCATTTGCTTCCCGATCTGCGGTGGCCTTCGTGACGGCCACGCAATGACCATGGGCGGCCGCGAGGTAAAGCTCGCCCGCCACGGCTTTGCGCGCAAGCAGGAGTGGAAGCTCGAGGAACAGAGCGACAACATGGTTGCGCTGAGCTTAAGCTCTGCCGACCATGCCGAGTTGCTCGAGCAGTACCCGTATCCGTTTAAGATCGTTGCTCGTTACACGATCGATTCGGAAAAGGTTGCCGTGTCGTACGAGGTGACCAATGAGGGCACCGAGGACATGCCGTTCTTTGTGGGCGGTCACCCCGGCTTTAAGTGTCCGCTCGACGAGGGCGAGTCCTATGACGACTACGAGCTTCGTTTTGAGCAGCGTGAGGCCACCGACCTCTGCACTGCCGTTCCCTCGACGGGCCTGATTGATGTTGAGCATCGCAGCAAGAACCCGATGGTTGGCCATGACCTGCCGCTGACCCACGAACTCTTTGACTTCGCGGAGACCATCTTTGACGTGCTCGAGAGCCGCGTGGTTACGCTGACCAAGAAGACCGAGGACAAGGGCGTGCGCCTGACGTTCCCCGATATGCCGTACCTGATTGTGTGGAGCAAGCCCGAGGGTGACTTTGTGGCCGTGGAACCGTGGGGCGGCCTGTCCACCTGCTCCGACGAGGACGATATTCTGGAGCACAAGCGCGGCTGCCTGGTGGCCAAGCCGGGGGAGACCGTCACCCGCGGCTTTGAGATCGAGATCCTTTAACGAGCTATCGTATGTTTGGGGTCGCGCGTGTCGTGCCCCGGAAACAGGAGTTCAATATGATTCTGACTGTTACCATGAACCCGTCGATTGATACGCGTTATCAGCTCGATAAGCTGGTCATCGACGATGTTAACCGGGTGACGCCCGAAAAGACCGCTGGCGGCAAGGGCCTCAACGTGAGCCGCGTGCTGCTGCAGCTGGGCGACGACGTGCTCGCGACTGGCCTGCTTGGCGGTCACATGGGTGCCTATATGGCCGAGCTCATGGATGCCGACGGCGTCAAGAACGACTTTGTACCCATTGCCGGCGAGACGCGCATTTGCCTGAATATTCTGCACGAGGGCAATCAGACCGAGCTTTTGGAGAGCGGTCCGCAGATCGCCCCGGCCGAGCTCGAGGCCTTTACGGCCAAGTTTGCCGAGCTTGCAGCGAAGGCGGACGTTGTGACGCTTTCGGGCTCGCTGCCGCGCGGTGTCGATGCCGGCTACTATGCCGAGCTCGTCAAGATCGCCGAAGAGGCGGGCGCCAAGGTGCTACTCGACACCTCTGGTGCATCGCTGGAGGCCGCACTGGAGTCCGACGCTAAGCCTGAGCTCGTAAAGCCCAACCTGACCGAGATTAACGGCCTGCTGGGTACGTCCTTTACGACCGATGATGTCGATGCCCTGCGCGAGGCGCTCGCCGCCGATGACCGTTTTGCCGGTATTCCCTGGGTTGTCGTTTCGATGGGCGCTGCCGGTTCGGTGGGCTTCCATGAGGGCCGCGCGTTCCGCGCCAAGACGCCCGCGATTGCGGCTGTGAACGCGACGGGTTCCGGTGACTCGACCATTGCCGGTTTTGCGCATGCCATTGCTGCTGGTGCCGACGACGTCACGGTGCTCAAGACCGCCAATACCTGCGGCAAGCTCAACGCCATGGATCCCAAGACCGGCCACCTGGTCATGGACCGCTGGGACGAGGTCTACAACAGCGTAGAGGTAACCGAACTTTAGAGTTACGGCGTACCGAACAAAACGAGAGTGGATAATCTCCCATTTTGGGCTCGCAAGCGGGCTTAGAGTGGGAGATTTTCCACTCTCATGAGAGGCAGCTAATTTGGGACGGGGCTATTTTGACTACTTCTAGATGCAAAGTAGTCAAAATAGCCCCGTCCCAAATTAGCTGCCCTTGCACCAAAAACGGCGCCCGCCGGCGATGTTGCCGGCGGGCGCCGTTGTCTTGAAGACGAAATGATCCGTTTTCCTCCGTCCCCAAGGGATCATTACAGCGAGTTGATAAAGCGCTGCTGGGCGGCGCGACCGGCTTCGTCCCATTTAAAGACGCCGGCGTTGTCGAGCACGTGGCCAAACACCATGCCGACCTCCTCGTGCAGGATGTCGATGGCGCTATCCGCCGTAAGCTCGTCGGCGCGGCGGGCAAAGACGTCCTTGGCCCATGCGGCGTGGCTGCGGCAAAGGTCGTCGCCCTCGAGCGCGCCGGCAAGGTCGTAACTGACATCGGCCTTGGCTGCCAGCAAGTGCTCGCGGACAGCGCCGAGCTCGGGAACCAAGCGCGGCGGCAAAATGGCCAGGCCCATGACCTCGATCAGGCCGATGTTCTCCTTCTTAATATGGTGGTACTCGGCATGCGGGTGAAATACGCCCAGCGGATGCTCGTCGGTTGTGATGTTGCAGCGAAGCGCCAGGTAGGCCTCGTAGATCTCGCCGCCGGCATTGCCGCGAGAGTCGACGCGGCGGATGACGGGCGTCACAGTGTTATGCGCCACGCCGTCGGCCGTGTGTGCGATGACGCCCACAGACTCATCGGTCCACTCGCGCCAGGCGAGGATAATCTTCTCGGCGGCGTCGAGCAGCTGGGCGCGGTCGTGCGAGCGCAGTCTCAGCACCGAAAGCGGCCACTGCAACACGGTACCGCTGACCTGGTCAAAGCCGGACACGTTAAACTTCGAGACTTCGGTGGCATGCATCATGGGGAACTCGTGCGCGCCGCCCTGGAAGTGGTCGTGCGACAGAATCGAGCCGCCCACGATGGGCAGGTCGGCGTTGGAGCCAATAAAGTAGTGCGGGAACAGGTCCACAAAATCGAGCAGGCAGGTCAGTCCCTTACGGTCGACGTGCATCGGGCGATGCTCGGCGCTCATAGCAATGCAGTGCTCGTTAAAGTACGCGTACGGGCTGTACTGGAAGCCCCAGCGCTCGCCGTTGAGCTGGATGGGTATGACGCGCAGGTTCTGGCGAGCGGGATGGGCGCCGCCGTCGGCTGCGGCGGAGCGTCCAGGGTAGCCCTCGTTCTCGATGCACAGTTGACAGGCGGGATACTTCTCGCCCGTGTTCTTTGCGGCGCCGGCCGCGGCAATGTCGCGCGGGTCCTTCTCGGGCTTCGACAGGTTAATGGTGATTTCCAGGTCGCCCCAGTTGGTGGGGGTACTCCATTTGATATTGCGCGCGATGGCGGCGCGGCGCACGTAACCGGCGTCACAGCACAGACCATAGAACCAGTCGGTCGCGGCGCGGGGCTCGTTGACGCCCATGCGTCCGTTGAACTCCTCGTTTACAACCGAAGGCCTCGGCATGAGCGCGCCCATGATGCGCATGGCGATGCGGTCGCGGCCCGACGCCGTGTCCTCGGCAGCGCCGTTGGCAACGGCGTCCTCGGAAAGCGCGGCAAGCGTGCCCTCCAGGTCAAAATTGGGGAGCATATCGGGGTGCAAGAGCGAGAGCTTCTCGTTCTGCATCGCCCAAGCCATGTCGAGCGCGGGACCCGTGGCGCCGATGCACTCGAGAATGGTGTTGTAGGCCCAGATGCGGTCATCCTGTCCGATCATGGATCGATGGATGGCATACTCAATCAGGCCCTGCGCGGCCTCGCGCACATCAGTCATTACAGCCATGCCGCGTAAGCCCCCTTGTCAGAAATTGCGTAGTGGCGGGCAGAGCCCTCGCCCAGCCAGCCGTTCATCTTGGTGATGAAGGTGTCGACCAGGTCGAGCGGCACGAAGGCCTGGATGGTGCCACCAAAGCCGCCACCGTGGATGCGGACGGCGCCGCGGCCGTCGAGCACATGCTCGGCCAGCGCCAAGGCATACATGGAAGGTTGCTCGGAGCCCAGTTTGGCGACGACATTCTGCAGGTACATGGCGGAGCTGGCACCGGACTCGCGCGTCAGGACCAGGAACTGGTCGATGTCGCCGGCGCTAAGGGCTGCCCAGCGCTTATCGACCAGGCCGTTCTCGTACCAGTAGTGAACGGCGCGCAGGCAGGCACGGTCGCCCAGCTTGGCGCGTAGCTCAGGGAGCTTGGCGTCAAAATCCGCCACGTTTACCTCGCACAGGCGTGTCTTGCCAAGCTCGGCGGCGATGTCCTGCATCTCGCGCGGAACGGCGGCGTAGTCGTCGGTAGCTGCCACATGGTCGGCGCCAACCTTAACGAGCACGAGCGCATAGCCGTGATCCTCAAAGTTGAGTTCGAGCTTCTGGGTTTTAGGCTGAGCCTGGTCCTCAAAGTCCATGTAGGCGAGGCCGCCCAAGCAAACGGCGGCCTGGTCCATAAGACCGCAGGGCTTGCCATAGTAGTTGTTCTCGGTGCGCTGGCTCATCTGGGCGAGCGCGACGGGCTCGATGGCGGGTGCGCCCCAGAGCGTCTCCATGGCACGACCGTACGCCGCCTCGACGGCGGCAGAGCTGGAAAGGCCGCCGCCCGAGGGGACGGAGCAGGTGAAGGCGAAGTCGAAGCCCTGGGGCTCAACGCCCAGAGCAGCGATTTCGTGGGCCATGCCGCGGACGAGGCTCGCGGACGTGCCCTTCTCGGACTCTTGAATATCCAGCGTGTCGAGCATGATCGTAAACGTAGGATAGCCCTCGTCGGCGACGCGGATCTTGTTGGAGTCGGTCGCCACGGCGATACCGTCAACGGCGACATCGAGCGAGCCGGCGATAACATGGCCGCCCTCGTGATCGGTGTGATTGCCGCTGATCTCGGAACGCCCGGGTGCGTGCACGTAGAGCACCTGGCGGTCGCCGATGGGTCCAAACTCCTCCTCAAACAGCTTGGTGAGCATGGTGAGTGTCTTTTCGTCGGGGGTGGTCATGGGAGTCCTTTCCTTGGCGCGCACGGGTGAGTTTTGCGTCGCTATGAGTACGTTAACAACTTGAAGCGGCATGAACCAAGTGTTCACGATGCCGCACGTTACGGGCTATGTTAACGTACTCATAACACATCGCTTGTCACTTTTTGAGAATCCGGTAGCCGGTAGAATTACAGCCGTGAACGGTACCGCCGTATGGACTTATAAAGCAGAAGAGATGCAGATAGAAAAAGTAGAGTACGTTAACATGCGTCCGACGATAGCGGGCTTCGGCGCGGGGTGTGTTTCTGCCTGGGTCGGCATGCACGCTATTCAGATTTCGCAAAGGTGAAGGTGGTTCTGTGGCAAGGCACTCGTCCAACGATACAGGTACGCGTCCGGTCTCCATGGCCGACGTCGCCCGCGCTGCCGGTGTTTCGCAGCAGACGGTTTCGCGCGTCGCCAACGGCTTGCCCAACGTTAACGAGCAGACGCGCCAGCGCGTGCAGGCCGCTATGCAAGAGCTCGGTTTTCGTCCGAGTTATGCCGGCCGCTCGCTGCGCGACGGCCGTTACCATTCGGTCGGTCTGTGCGTCAACGATATCACCAAGTTTGGCAACCTCTCAATGATCGACGGCATCGCCAGCGCTGCTCGCGAGCATAATTGCGCCATCACGCTGGTCGAGATGTCCAAGACCGAGGAGTTTTCGCTTGCCGAGGCCACGCGTCGTATGGCTGCGCTGCCGGTGGACGGCATCATCATCGGCATGAGCCGCATGGCGCCCGATTTTGAGACGTTTGATCCGCTGCCGGGCATTGGCACGGTTATTGTTACCATGTACGCGCACCCGCGGGTGACCACGGTCGACTCCGACCATTACGGCTGCTCGCTCTTGCTTATGGATCATCTGTTTGAGCTGGGGCACGAGCAAATTCGCTATATTGGCGGCCCGTCGTTCTCGGTCGACGAGCAATTTCGTCGCGCCGGCTGGCAGGATGCGCTCGAGCATAAGCACATTAAGCCGCAGGCGCCGCTCGAGGGCGACTGGTCTGCCAACAGTGGCTACGAGGCCGGCAGGTACCTGGCCGAGCACGATCGCACCATGACGGCGATTTATGCGGCAAACGATCAGATGGCAAATGGCGCGATTGCCGCGCTGCGTGATAGCGGCCTGCGCGTGCCCGAGGACGTAAGCGTGGTGGGCGTCGACGATTCGCTCGACGACTTTGTCGCGCATAACGAGCTCACGACCGTTCGATTCGATTTACATCAGCGTGGACGCGAGGTGTTTGAGCACGCGGTTCCCGAGGCGGGTACGGCGGGCAAAACCGTTGCTATCCGTATTCCCGGCCAGCTCATTATTCGACATAGCACGGCGATGCCACGCTCATAGTTTGCGCAGGTAAACGGCGATTTATCGTATTTTAATAACAATCGGTAAGGATGCCGGCAGACAACAGTTGGAATGCTGCCAAGTGCTATGATAGACAGGTTATTTTGTCTATCTAGGAGGCTTTGCCTGATGGAGATCACCAAGGATATCCGCTACATTGGCGTCGACGATCACGACATTGACCTGTTCGAGGGCCAGTACGATGTGTCCGAGAACGGTATGGCATACAACAGCTACGTTATCTTGGGCGATAAAATCGCTGTCGCCGATTCGGTCGACGGTGGTTTTGTCGACGAGTGGCTCGGCAACCTCGAGGCCGCGCTCGATGGCCGTACGCCCGACTACCTGGTCATCCATCATATGGAGCCTGATCACTCCGCCGGTATCGCCGCCTTTATGGAGCGCTATCCCCAGGCGCAGATTGTGGCCAGCATGGGTGCTTTCCGCATGATGGTCAACTACTTTGGCACCGACTTCCCCGAGCGCAAAATGGTTGTCAAAGAGGGCGATGTGCTCGACCTGGGCGGCCACAGCCTGACCTTTATTGGCGCCCCCAACGTTCACTGGCCCGAGGTGCTCTTCTCCTATGAGGCCACCGACAAGGTGCTCTTTAGTGCCGACGGCTTTGGCAAGTTTGGCGCCAACGACATCGAGGATCCCGAGGGCTGGGCTTGCGAGGCTCGCCGCTACTACTTTGGCATCGTCGGTAAGTTCGGCAAGTTTGTGCAGGCCGTGCTCAAAAAGGCTGCCGATCTGGATATTCAGATCATCTGCCCGCTCCACGGTCCTGTCCTTACCGAGAATCTGGGCTATTACCTCGACACCTACAACACCTGGTCGAGCTATCAGCCCGAGGACGAGGGCATCACGATTGCCTATGCGAGTGTGTATGGACATCTGAAGGCCGCTGTCGAGGAGCTCGCCGCAGCGCTCGAGGCTCGCGGCCAGAAGGTTTCCGTCTTTGACCTGGCTCGCGACGACATGGCCGAGGCCGTTGAGGATGCGTTCCGCTATGACCGCCTGGTGCTCGCCTCTATCACCTATCAGGGCGAGATCTTCCCGTTCATGAGCACCTTTATCCACACGCTCGCCGAGCATGCCTACCAGAACCGCACCGTGGCGCTCGTCGAGGCCGGTTCCTGGACGCCCGCCGCTGCCAAGGTTATGACCAAGGAGCTCGAGGGCATGAAGGACATCACCCTGGCGCAGAACAAGGTGACCGTGCTGGGATCGCTCAACGACACATCGCGCGCCCAGATCGAGGCCCTCGCCGACGAGCTTTCCAAGTAGCGATATTTCGCTTTTAACGGGCAAAACCACCACAAAGGGACAGGCCCTTTGTGGTGGTTTTTGTTTAAGCGCCGGCGATGATGAGAGCTGGCCGTGCGCTGTCGGCGGCCTCGGCGATTGAGGTGGCGACGGCGGCGTCGGGGTCGCTGTCCATCACGATGATGTCGACGTCGGCAAGCTCGGCAAAACGGTACATGCCGCGTCCGTTGACCTTACTGGCGTCCATGAGGGCGACGCTTTGACGGGCGGCACCGACCATAGCCGCTTTGGTCTCGGCCATCTGCGGAAAGTCGGTCGTAAAGCCGCAGCCGGGAACAAAAGCGCCAGGACACATGATGGCAAGGTCGGCGTGGACCATTTGGAGCGCCTGCATGGTAAGTGGGCCGTACAGATAGCGATGACCTTTGCGCAGTGCCCCGCCCAGCATGACGACATCAACCGAGGGCATGCTCTCGTCAATATAATCGGCGATGGTAATGTCGGCTGTGATAACGGTGATGCCGTCGCGCTGATCGAGGAGCCGGACGAATTCGAGCGCCGTGGTGCCCGAGTCGACGAGCAGCGTGTCGCCGTCATTAACGAGCTCGATGGCGCTTTGCGCGATGGCCTGCTTGGCGGCGACGTTGACATTGATGCGGCGATCTTGCGTGGAGACGGTCAGGCGTTTGTGGAGCGATACGGCACCACCATGTGTGCGACGCAGCTTGCCTGCTTCGGCGAGCGCGTCCAGGTCGGCGCGGGCGGTGACGGAGGACACACCAAAGGTCTGGGCGATTTCTGCTACCTGCACCGAGGCGTTATGCTCGAGTATTTCCATAATGGCGGTACGGCGCTCGTCAGCAAAAGCACGGTTGGTAGCTTGGGCCATGTTTGCTCCATTCTCGGCTAAATTTGCAGGAATTGTGTTGACTCTATTTTCGTTCATTTTCTTTTTGAGTAAGAAAACACCTTTCGATTACTTATCTTTTCTATAAAAGAAAGACGCTAAACGCTCAAAATTCAATATCGAACACGCCCACTCGGTTCCGATTCCTTCCGTTTACTTTTCAAAAACGACTGTATTGGCCTGCATGGACTCAATATCTCGCACGTGCAAAGCCGCTGAATTTCATACAATGAACGCAGTAAAACGCAAGGTAAAACGCCTTGTGAACAACTACGCCCGATGTCCAGATGCGGGCGAGGGAGAGGAGCAAACGCTCATGGCACTTGTTACCACCGAAAAGATGCTCAAGGACGCTCAGGCCGGTCACTACGCCGTCGGCGCGTTCAACGTCGAGAACCTCGAGTTTGTTATGGCCGTTCTGGCCGCTGCCGAGGAGACCAAGTCCCCCGTCATCATGCAGACCACCCCGGGCACCATCAAGACCGCTGGTCTGGACTACTTCTACGGCATGGTGAAGGCCGCTGCCGAGCGCGCTTCCGTGCCCGTCGCTCTGCACCTCGATCACGGCGATGGCTATGACCGCTGCATGCAGGCTTTCCGCACGGGCTACACCTCCGTCATGATCGACGGCTCGCACGAGTCCTTTGAGGACAACATTGCCCTGACCAAGTCCGTCGCCGACGCTGGCCGAGCCATGGGCGTGCCCGTCGAGGCCGAGCTCGGCAAGGTTGGCGGCAAGGAGGACGACGGTCCCGCGGTTGAGGGCGAGAGCCCCTACACCGATCCTGCCGAGGCCAAGGAGTTCGTCGAGCGCACCGGCTGCACCTCGCTGGCCATTGGCGTTGGCACCAGCCACGGCGTGTACACGAGCGATCCGCACATCGAGCAGTCCGTGGTCAAGGCCATCCGCGACGCCGTCGACGTGCCGCTGGTTCTGCACGGCACTTCCGGTGTGCCCGATGAGCAGGTTGCCGAGGCTGTGAAGAACGGCATCTGCAAGGTTAACTACGCTACCGAGCTGCGTCAGGCCTACACCAAGGGCTTCATGGCCTACATGGCCGAGAACCCCGCCTGCTTCGATCCCAAGAAGCCGGCCAAGGAGGGCATGCGTGAGATCACCGAGCTGGTTAAGATCCGCATGACCAACCTCAACTCTGTGGGCAAAGCAGAGTAACAGCAAGGGTACTCTGATCCCACCGGGCCGTCCGGAAACGGAAAAGGGCCTATCTCTCAGAACGTCCTCGGACATGTCGGAAGCCCCGCTGCGCGCTACGCGCTGCGGGGCTTCCTCCGTCCTGCGGAATGTTCTGAGAGATAGGCCCTTTTCCGTTTCCGGACGGCCCTGCTCGATCGCCCTTGTGGCGTTGGGGCTGACGGGGTGGGGCGCTAGGGACGCTTTGTTGGTGGGGGTTAGTATGCCCGGGCTTGGTTGGGGAATGACTTGTTTAGGGATGCTTGGAGCTTTTCGAACGATGCTCGCAAGTTGAGATTCTGATCGGTTGAGCGTTTGGCTTTTGTGGTGGGGGAGTCGAGGGGGCCGTTTCTCTGTGTCGGGGGGAAGGAGAAAAGGTCTGCATGTTTTAGGGATGGCTGCTGTGTTGCGTCATTGGAAGAATGCATGCTTATGCGGCCTCCTCGATGTCCACCAAAAGGTTGCGCACGGGGGTGTGCTGCTAGGTCCCGTGCGTTGGCAGTATTATGCCGCGGCTGCTGCAAAGAAGCGCTAAAGAAAGGCTTAATCAGGTTTGATATAACAATGAAACCGCAGGTCAAAGGTATCCAATAACACTCTTGAAAGGTTTTGAGCTTAATGGCTTTCTAAGGTTTGCGGCTCGGATGTGGCGCGGACGTGCGGAGCGTGTGAATGATCGCTGTTAGCGCTGCGGTGCGGCGGCGCGTACCTGTTCGATGACCTTTTCCATGGTGGCGTCGATGCGGTCTTTCTTGAGCTCACATTCCCAGACGGTGATGGGCGTCCAGCCCATTCGGGTAAGCGCGTCGATGGCGGCTCGGTCGCGCTCGACGTTGCGGCGAAACTTTGCCTCCCAAAACTCAACATTGCGCTTGGGCTGGCTTGGATTGCACTTAGGGCAGCGATGCCAAAAGCAGCCGTTGACGAAAATGGCGATCTTGCGCCCGGGAAAGGCGATGTCAGGCTTGCCGGGTACCTTCCATTCCAGACGGTATCCCGTAAGGCCCGCTGCCCGCAGGCGCTGGCGAACGAGCAGCTCGGGTTTGGTGTTGGCGCGCTTGTTGCCCTTCATGGACTTTTTTATAGCGGCGCGACGGCGCACCAGTTCGCGCTCGTCAGCGGAGAGGTCCGAGGTATCGATGCCGTCGAGCAGACCGGGCTTGGGACGCTTTTTGCTGCGGCGCTTAGGTGCGCGCTTGGGTTTGGTGGCGGGTTTGTCGGCCGTGTTGGGCGTGGCGTCATCGGCGGCGCCGTTGGCCTCAAGCCGATCTTCCTTCAACTCAATCAGAGCATCGATAAGCCCTTTGTCGGCGGGCATCCACTCAACGGTGGCAAGCGAGGTGCGCGGAATCCAGCGGATATCGAGCTGGCGGTCGTGCTTCTGGGGCTCATCGGAGTCATCGGCGAGCGAGCAGTAGTAGCACTCCATGGAGAGATGAAAATCGGGGTAGTCGTACTCAACGGTATAGAAATCGCGCAGGTTGGTGACTTTTACCTGCAGCTCTTCTATGAGCTCGCGGCGTACGGCGTCCTCGGGCGTCTCGCCGCGCATGAGCTTGCCGCCGGGAAACTCCCAAAGTCCCCGCATGTCGCCATAGCCGCGCTGCACGGCAAGCAGCTCGTCAGATCCTTCCTTGCGAATGATCCCAGCGGCAACATGAACAGTCTTCAACAGGAGTCCTCTCTCAGCATCAACACATGACAAGGCAGCTCATTTGGGTAGTCTTTTTGGGACGGGGCTTTTTTAGCTGCCCTATGTCAAATGCGGCCTCATGCTTCGAAGGCTACGGATAGGGTAGCTAAAAAAGCCCCGTCCCAAAAAGACTACCCCTACCTTACGCAACGGTAAGGCAAGCGTAAGCGATATCGATGGTAGCCGACTCGGCTTCTTGCGACTATAGATGCCGTAGACTAATCGCAAGAAAGGACTCGGTATGCAAACCACGCACATGGCGACCCCGGTACTGGAAGTCGTGCATCTCGAAAAGGTATACGGAGCGCTGGGCAACGTGACCCGCGCGCTCAACGACGTCAGCTTTACCGTCAACCGCGGCGAATTCGTTGGCATCATGGGCGCTTCGGGCTCGGGTAAGTCGACGTTGCTCAACTGCGTGTCGACCATCGATAGTGCCACAAGTGGCACGATCCGCATCAACGGCCAGGACGTGACGCGCATGAAGCAGGCTAAGCTTTCGCAGTTCCGCCGCGAGGAGCTTGGCTTTATCTTCCAGGACTCCAACCTGCTCGATACGCTCACGGCACGCGAGAACATCGCCCTGCCGCTCACCATCGCCCGCACAAACTCGGCAGAGATCTCGACCCGCGTGCAGGATGTGGCAGCGCGCCTGTCCATCAGTCAGGTGCTCGACAAGTATCCCTACCAGATGTCCGGCGGTCAGCAGCAGCGCGTTGCCGCGGCCCGCGCGCTCGTCACCGACCCCACCATGATCATGGCCGACGAGCCCACCGGCGCCCTCGATTCCAAGAGCGCTCGCCTGCTGCTCGAGAGCCTGGAGGCCCTTAACCGCCGCCTGCGCGCCACCGTGCTCATGGTCACGCACGACAGCTTTGCCGCCAGCTACACGAGCCGTGTGCTGTTTATTCGCGACGGCAAGATCTTCACCGAGCTGCGCCGCGGAGACACCGACCGCCGCGAGTTCTTCGACCGCATTATGGAGGTCGTTGCCATGATGGGCGGTGAGGGCTCCGATGCTCTGTAAACTCGCTTGGGGCAACGTCCGCCGCGCCGGCCGCGACTACCTCGTCTACCTTTTGACGCTCACCCTGGGCGTCACGGTCTTCTATGCCTTTAACACCATCTCGATGCAGGTCGACATCGCCGGAATCGATGAAGAGGGCTTGGCGCAGGTTATGGGCAGCATGCTCGGCTACCTGACGTACTTTTTGGCCGGTGTCATGGCCTTTTTGATGGTGTATGCCAATAACTTCATCATGAAACGCCGCAAGAAGGAGTTTGGCCTGTACCAGGTGCTCGGTATGGGGCGCGGGCGCGTCGCCACGATCATGGCGCTCGAGACCGTGATAGTATCGGTTGTGGCCTTTGTCGCCGGCATTGTGCTGGGTGTGGGACTCTCCCAGCTCATGACGTTCTTTACGGCCTCGCTCTTTAAGACACAGATCGCCAATTTCCACTTCTTTTTCTCGGTGCATGCGTTCAACCTGACCCTTGCCTGCATGCTCGTAATGTTTGTGCTCACGCTACTGCTGAACCTTCGCGCCGTGCGTCGTACCAAACTCATCGAGCTTATGGGTGCCGAGCGTCGCAACGAGAGCATCAAGACACGCAACCCCTGGATCGCGATTGCCATCTTTGCTGTGGGCGTGGTGCTTGTGGGCGTGGCCTATTACCGTCTGCTACGTGATGGGTTCCCGCTAACCGCGACGGACAGCAAGCTGCAAGAGGCCATGAACCAGTTTGGCATTACGACCGCTATGGTTACCGTGGGCACCTTTGCCCTGTTCTGGGGACTCTCGGGCATGCTTATCAAGCTGCTGCAGAGCCTGCGCGGCGTGTATTGGCGCGGCCTCAACATGTTTATCGTGCGCCAGCTTGCGGCCAAGGTCAACACGGTGTGCTTTTCGATGGGCGTCATCGCGATGATTCTGTTCCTTGCCATTACTTCTGTGACTTGCGGCATGTCGATTGCCAGCGTGATGAACGAGAACCTGGAGCGCTATGCGCCGGCCGATATGTCGCAGACGTATGTCTATTACACGCCCGATACGCTCGACTACTACAAAGAGTATGTCAATCCGTCTGAGGCCGATCGCATGGTGCTGGCCGATACAACGGTCGATTTGTACCCTGCATGGCACGGTAAGGACAAGTCGGCGGACAACAACGACGAGACCGGCAAGAAGGTCAATATCGCCGATGTTGCCGGTGAGCATGTGCAGATCGATTCGTATCTAAGTTACCCGTTTGGCGGTTCGAGCCCTTCGGTGTCTGCGGGTGAGATGTGCAAGACCATGGGCGAAAAGCTTCCCAAGGCGTTCGGGGGTAGCAAGGCCGATGCGATGGGTCTGTTTGTGACGCCGGCGAGCCAGTACAACAAGCTGCGTCAGATGATGGGCGAGGAGCCGGTGAGCATTGGCCGCGACCAGTACTTGCTTACGTGTGATATGGGCGGTGAGCTGATCGACCTGTACACCAAGTATATGGCCGGCGGCCATGCCCTTACCTTGGGCGGGCATACGCTCAAACCCGCAACCGATAAGTCGGACGAGGACACGGCGGCCATCGCCAACTCGGCGATGGGCAGTAATCCGGGTACCGTCGTCGTTGCCGACGAGCTGTTGTCCCAAATTAATCTGCAGCCGTATTCCAGTAGCCTGCTCGTTAACTACAAACAGGGGATGGATACGACCGAGGCAGACGAGAGCATTGAATACACTGTGCTCGACAATCTGCTCGTTGACGGCAAGGAGCCGGGATCGTGGGGAATCTTCATCACACGCTCCGAGATGTACACGCAAGCAGCGCAGATGAACGGCATGATTAGCTACCTAGCCATCTACATCGGCTTTGTATTGGTCGTTGCATGCGCGGCGATTCTGTCGATCCAGCAACTCTCCAACGTGGCCGACGGCAGCCGCAGCTATCGTGTGCTGGCACAGATCGGCTGCGACGACCGCCAGATTCGCCATTCGGTGATGGCGCAGCAGGCGGTATTCTTCCTGTTCCCGCTGGCAGTGGGTCTGGCGCACTCCTTTGTGGCACTTAAGGTGATTATCGAGCTGGTGAGCATATTCGGAAATATGAGCATCGGCGGCACCGTGGGCCTCACCTGTGCAATCTTCCTAGCAGCATACGGTGGCTACTTCCTGGTGACCTACCTCATGGGCACCGGAATGGTGCGAGCTGCCATAGCCACCCGCTACAGCGAGTAACTCATCCAGTTTGGAATCATTGTAGGTTGAGCATAAGTCAGCGAAAGCGTCCCTAAGCGAGTAAAGTGACGTGAAAGAGGAGGGAAGCGTACTTCGGTACGCGACCGACGACTGAACGTCGGATTGCTCGCTCAGGGGCGCTTGCAGCGTCGAGCCGTTACGCGGTTTGGTAAAACCGCGTAACCCTTCCTTCGCGGCGGTTATTTGCCTATCTGGTGCGTCTCGGATGCAAGTGAGTAGACTTATTTAGATATGCCGAGCACATCGCGACAAATGTTCAATAAAATCGCAGGTCAGAGCCGCGGCGTTTTGGGCCGTGCTCGACCTCCTGCAAAAAGTCTACTCACTTGGTCTTACTGCTAGAAGACCGCCGCAAGGGAAAGCAGCTCTCTTGCGGCGGCTGGCGTTTGCCCAGATAAAACCTACCAAAATAAACCTGTCCCTTTTTGGCAGGTTAACGCTTCCAAAAGTGGAGGATGAGCGTGGTTCGGTTTTGCTGCTCGGTTTTGACCAGGATGTTGTGGATGTGGGTCTTGACGGTGCCCACGGCAAGGAATAGCTCGTCAGCAATCTCTTGGTTCGACTTGCCCAGCACAACCAGACGCAAAACCTCGGCCTCGCGGTTGGAGAGCCTGTAGGCGTTGCGATAGAAGGGCATTTGCTCTTCGATGTGTCGATCAAGATCGTTGACGTTCTTTTCCTCGGGCGCCTTCTCCATGCGAATTGAAAGCACGTGGTATGAGTAGATGATCAGCAGAATCGCAAAGTAGCACGCAAAGACGTTCTCGCTAAAGTTGCGCTCGGATAGATAAAGCTGCAGCCAAGAGGGTGCCAGACTCATGGGGATGACAAGGATGTTGTAGAAATCCTCGGCAACGATGCAACCGACCAGAATAGCGCCGATAATCAGGTGCTTTCGCTGGTTGTTAACGCGTGCCTTCAGCTCAACCTCCGTACTTTTATGAGCCGTCCAAAAGATATACAGTCCCACAAAGACAAGGAATACCTGACGCATCGTGTAGTAGAGCCACTGACGCATGGGGCCGGAGGGGACAGCGACGATAGTCAGCGACTCTAACAGCAAAAACGTTAAGACGGGGATAGTGAACTGCTTTTTTGAATGCTTATCGAGCAAGTCCATGGCAATCAGCCAAATAAAAGCCTGTGAAGTGGTCGCCACAAGGGTCCGAAACGCAGGCATGGTAATTGCGTAATAGTCGCTGGCCGGAAAAGTCTCGTTTTGCAACGTGTATTCAAAAAAGAAGATCTCGGTCATCTCGATGGCGTAGCAAATAAAAACGCCGCTGCCATAGATAAAGAAGCGTCGATGGGACGAGGCGTAGGCGGCAAGCGAAAGCACTGCCGTCACAATACAGATTACGAGTATCGCTAAGGTATAGAAGAACATGAGCGTGTCCATTTGTCACCGTCCTGCCTCATTTAAACTCTTATGGAGCCCGCTATATCCCACGGGTATACTTGTCTCAGCCGGTCGTTCCATTGCGGATTAGACGCCAGACATAGCATAGCCGTATACCGTTCGCGGTTCCAGACGGTAAACCCCCTGCAAGCCCGCTGCCTGCGGGTTTATATTGGTTTATAGAGGGTGTAACTCCGTGAACGGTCTTTAATCCCGAATAAACTAGGTAAAAATTGCACACGGGTGAATGATGGTCTTGTCAACACGAGGTGTGATGTACGAGCGCCTCACAGTAAATAAGTCGGCAAGACCGGCGGAAAGGAAATCGATATGGCACTGCCTAAGGATTTCATCGACACCAACGACTTCACCAAAGAGCAGATCCTGGCTATCGAGGATCTTGGCCTGGCAATGAAGAAGGCCATCAAGGTTGACGGTTATTATCCGCACCTGCTCCGCAACCAGAGCCTTGGCATGATCTTCCAGCAGGTCTCCACCCGCACCCGTCTTTCCTTCGAGACCGCCATGACCGACCTCGGCGGCCATGCTCAGTTCTATGGCCCTGGCACCATCCAGCTCGGCGGTCACGAGTCTCTGGGCGACACCGCTCGCGTTATGGGCTCGCTGCTCGACATCATGATGGCTCGCGTTGACCGTCACAAGGACGTCGTCGGCCTCGCCGAGGGCTCCGCTGTGCCCGTCATCAACGGCATGTCCGAGTTCAACCATCCCACGCAGGAGATGGGCGACCTCATGACCATGCTCGAGAACCTCCCCGAGGGCAAGAAGATCGAGGACTGCACCCTGGCCTTCATCGGCGATGCCACCCAGGTCTGCGTCTCCCTCATGTTCATCGCCTCCAAGGTCGGCATGAAGTTTGTCCAGTTTGGACCTAAGGGCCACCAGATCCCCGACGGCGGCCTGCACGTTGGCACCGTCGAGGAGCGCGCCGAGTTCGGCAAGCAGATGATGGCCATCGCCGAGGAGAACTGCAAGGTCTCCGGCGGCTCGGTTGTCATCTCTGACGACATCGAGTGCATCAAGGGCGCCGACTTCATCTACACCGACGTGTGGTATGGCCTGTACGACGAGGAGGTCTCGGGCGAGAACTACATGGACGTGTTCTATCCCAAGTATCAGGTCACCATGGACATGATGAACTTCGCCGGCCCCAACTCCAAATTCATGCACTGCCTGCCGGCCACCCGTGGCGAGGAAGTCGTCGACGAGGTCATGGACGATCCCGAGCGCTCCCTGTGCTGGGTCGAGGCCGAGAACCGCAAGCACTCCATCCGTGCTCTCCTTGCCGCCCTGGGCAAGCGCACTCCGCTCAACGACGAGGGTGTCGAGTACTCCGCCAAGGCTGAGCTCCACGCCGCTCTCGAGGCTCTCGAGCAGCTCTAAGCCTCAAGGCTTCTAAAAGCATGTTTGCGGGCGGTGGATGCTCGTCTCCTGTCGCCCGCTCACCGAGGCCCAAGCAATTGCCTTAATACCTTAGGGCCTCGAATCTGTCCAAGACTGAGCAAAGGATTAAATATGAGTGACGGAAAGAAAAAGCTTTCCTTCCTGACGGTCATTTCGACCATCATCTGCGTCGTCTTCGTTTGCGAGGCCGCCGCTCCTGCTG
>NZ_JBQKFW010000017.1:0-45012 GCF_052119145.1 Collinsella sp. LCP19S3_H3 | reverse complement strand
AGCACGGAATCGCCCACCATGGTCTGGACTGCGACGATCATGCCGTAGTCGGGGTCGATGGAGTCGGCCGGGATGGCGGCGCCGATGCCGAAGCCAGCGAACAGGTAGATGGCGCCAATGGTCAGGCCGCCCAGGATGATGGACTTCGGAATGTCGTGGGTCGGGTTCTCCATGTCCTTGGCGAAGGTGCAGATGACCTCGAAGCCCGTGAAGTTGAAGATGATGATGGACAGGTAGCCCAGGGCGTTGGTGTTGGTGAGCTCGGGCAGGAAGGTGGCGGCGGACATGTCGTTCGCGAAACCGTTCTCCATGGCATACCAGATGCCCAGGGCGCCGACGATGACGGCAACGGCGACCTTGATCAGGGCGCCACCGTTGAGGACCCACTCGGAGTCGGCCGCCTTGGAGCGGCCCATGAGGTAGACGATCCACACGAAGGCGAGCTCGATGCCCATCTTGGCGATCAGGTTGAACTCGACGCCAAAGACCATGCCCAGGATGTCGGGGAACATGGTCGCCAGCGAGGCAATCCACAGCGGGTAGTTGACCCAGTAGTAGTACGAAATGCGGGCGCCCCACTTGTCGCCCAGGCCATCGCGTACCCAGTCGTAAATGCCGCCCTCGCCGTCATAGGTGGTGCCGAGCTCGGCGACGACCATGCCGTAAGGGAGCAGGAAGGTCAGGATCAGGAAGATCCACCAGAAGAACTGCTGGTTGCCAATGGCAGCAGCAGGAGCGGCGGCCTCGCAAACGAAGACGACGCAGATGATGGTCGAAATGACCGTCAGGAAGGAAAGCTTTTTCTTTCCGTCACTCATATTTAATCCTTTGCTCAGTCGTTTTCAGACAGGGCGCCAGTGCTTACGCGCAGTGGCGCAGATGATGGGCAGCAGGAGACAAGCATCTGCTGCCGCCCATCAGAAAGCATCGTACAGGCCATACCACACGTCGGTGTAGATGAAGTCGGCGCCCTTGATGCACTCGGTTGTCGTCGGAGACTTTGCAGTTCTCCTCGCCGATGGCCATGAGGTCGCCCATCTCCTGCGAAGGCGGGCGAGCCGTAGCTCGCCCGACCTGGTACGTCTTACAGACCGTGCTTACCGAAAGCGGCCATGCGCTCATTGATGGTGGCGCGGTATGCCGCAGCCTTCTGCTCGTCGGGCTCGCTCTGGGGGCACAGAGTGGCCAGGATGGCGCGAATGGAGTGCTTGCGGTTCTCGGCCTCGACCCAGCACAGGGAGCGCTCGGGATCGTCCATGACCTCGTCGACGACTTCCTCGCCACGGTTTGCGGGCAGGCAGTGCATGAACATGCTGTTCGGACCGGCAACGTTCATCATATCCCAGGTCACCTGGTACTTCGGATAGAACACATCCATGTAGCTGGAGCTGGAGACTTCACTGTCGTAGAGGCCGTACCACACATCGGTGTACACGAAGTCGGCGCCCTCGATGCAGGAAATGTCGTCGGAAATGGTGATGGTGCCGCCGGAGACCTTGCAGTTCTCCTCGCCGATAGCCATGAGATGCTTGCCGAACTCGGCGCGCTCCTCATCGGTGCCAATATGCAGGCAGCCGTCGGGAATCTGATGCCCCTTCGGTCCGAACTGCACGAAGTCCATGCCCATCTTCGTGCAGATGAACATGAGCGACGCGCAGGTCTGGGTGGCATCGCCGATCCAGGCAAACTTGCAGTCCTCGATCTTCTTACCGGCGGGCAAGTTCTCGATCATGGTCATGAGGTCGCCGAGCTCCTGGGTGGGATGGTTGTACTCGCTCATGCCGTTGATGACGGGGGCCGCGGAGTACTTCGCCAAGCTCACTACATCCTTATGACGATCGACGCGGGCCATGAGGATGTCGACGAGGCTTCCCATAACGCGGCCGGAGTCCTCGATGGACTCATGGCCACCCAGCTGGATGGAGCCGGGGCCGAAGAACTGAGCGTGACCGCCGAGGTCGCTCATGGCCGTCTCGAAGGAGATGCGGGTACGGGTGGACACCTGCTGGAAGATCATGCCGAGGGTCTTGTCCTTCAGCAGGTGCGGGTACTCGCCGCCCTCCTTGATGAGCCCCTTCATGGCGATGGCCAGATCTACCATGCCGAGCAGCTCTTCTTTTGTGAAGTCGTTGGTGTCGATGTAATCCTTGACCATTGAAATCTCCTTCAAAATTCGTTGGCCGGACCGCCCCTTGCGGACCGCGCTCCCATGAAGCGCCCCGAAATGAGCGAGACGCTCCCTTGCGCCACACAGCATGGGGCGCACCCGTAGTTTTGAGAAGAAATAACCAGGATTATTTTCAGATTACATTAGCTCACCGCACACCTTACCCTGGCTAATCCTAGCTAATCCTAACTAATCCTAACTAGTCCTAACGCCTAGACGGATTGATATTGAACTGGTTTCTTCGCCCTGTGCGCCGCTGTCAACACCTTGCGCCTCCGTTCTAAGGAACCGCCGAGCACCGACGTGCCCGACACCCAAGAATACGTAGACAAGCTGCTCCTCGCCTTCTGCGAGCACTGTCACCTGACCGCGCGCGAGCGCGTCATCTTGAAAGAGGTGCTGCAGGGCAAGGACAACCAGAACATCGCCAGTTCGCTGCAACTGGCCCTGGGCACTGTGAAGGCCCATGTGCACAACATTCTGAAGAAAACCGGCACCGCCACCCGCCAAGAACTCACCCAGCTGTTCTGGAAGGGATGAAGAACGGCCGTAGACGGCTGATCCCGTAGGGGGCGGCCGCATAGCCGCACCGACTCCCAGCCTCTCAGAGCCCGGCCCTTTTACGGCCACTCAGTTCCTTTCTAAGTTTTTGCGCAAGCTCGTCTCGGCTACTCACACCAAGCTTGGCGTAAATATTCGATATGTGGGTTTTCACCGTGTTGACGGAAATGCATTCTTGCTCAGCAATCTCCTTGTTCGATGCGCCCTTTTCAAGGAGCGACAGCAGTACTTCCTCGCGCTTGGTCAGCCCGTATTCGCGAGCAATCCAGGGCACAAGGGATTCCGCCAACCGCACATTACGTATCCGCCGATGATGTGCAAGAAAGACATACGCAGCCACGGTGAAGCAAAGCGCCATAATCTCAACGGGAACCCTACGAGGAGAGACAGAGCGCGCGCCGCCCTCCTGTCTAAAGGCCAAATACGTTGCCGCTTCCGCCAAGGCATATATGAGCACAAGTAAGAGCGAGAGAACCCATCGCCATCGGCTCATGCGTCGAAACTCTGCCGCCAAGCAGCAGATGCCGTACCCTATTACCCAGATCGCCAACAACCTGGTAAAGAGAAACTCGCGCCATAGTGCAACCGATTCGACTGACGAAGCGCCACTTGCCCATGCCACCATCATGCAAACTGCCCAAAAAAATCCCTCTACGAGAGAGAAGCTGCGCGAGAGCAAGCTGCCGAGAACGAGCCGATACAAGAGGATTACCACCATGTTGAATGCAAAGCGGAGCATAGGATAGGCGTTTCGCGTGCCCTCGAATTGCATCGCGAATTCCGGAACGAACTCATACATGAATACAGAACATATATCTATCGTATACAAAAGGAAGGTGAGCGCGACGAAGAGATAGCCCCGCCTGCGCTCGACATAGTGAAGACTCCCATAGGCAGCACTGACAAACGCATAGGCGATGCAACTTGCCACATTGTAGAGAAAAGCGAGGGACACGACTCCTCCTTCATCAAGCGACAACATTATAGAAGATTTAGCACCCAAGGCTAAAACTACCCCAACGTCCGATTTGTCTCCCTGCATTTTCGCTGTTCAGAGACAGGGGGATAGAAAATCATCCTCCGATTAATCTCAAATCCCTCTCTGTTTTTCTTAACAAAGAACACCCTGACTCTTAAGGTTGAATTACTGCAGCGCAAAAAAAGAGACAGCGCTGCAACCAAATTAAGGAGGGTCTTATGAGCACATCCCATCAGAAGCAACCTCTCAGCCGCCGTCGTTTCGTCATTGGATCGAGCGCCCTAGCGGCTGCCGCGTTCTCGGGCGGACTCTGGGGATGCGCATCCGGGAAGCAGCCTGGATCAAATGCCACGCCCGGTTCCGCCGATCAAAACATTGCCGATATCGTGCTCCGCAACGGCCATGTGCAGACCATGGTGTCAGAAAGCGATGTTGCATCAGCCGTCGCTATCGCGGGCAACAAGATCGTGTACGTGGGCGACGATTCGGGCATCGATGCTTTCGTAGGAGACAATACTCAAGTCATCGACCTCGATGGCAAGTTCGTCTCCCCCGGCTTCATTGACGGCCACATCCACGCCCCTGGCAACTGGTTCAACGCCCTCTTCCAGATCGACCTGACGGGGCTTACCACCAACGAGGAATACCTCGAGGCAATCCGCGACTTCGTGGAGGCCCATCCCGACGAGGAGGGCTACATCGGAGCGCCTTTCATGCTCAATGCCTACCAGCTTCCCGACGGCTCGAATCCCGGGCCCTCGAAAGAAGATCTAGATGCCATCTGCCCCGATAAGCCCATTCTCATCCACGACGTCTCCTACCACGCCGCTTGGGTCAATTCCAAGGCCCTCGAAATGGCTGGCGTAACTGCCGACACCCCCGACCCAGAAGGCGGCCTGTTCTATCGCAATGAGAAGGGAGAGCCTTCGGGGTGCGTCTCCGATGCCGCCAAGGGAATTGTGTTCGCCATCATGCCCAACACCATGACCAACGATAATCTGAAAAAGGCCATGCGCAAATTCATGAAGGAAGCAAACTCCTATGGCATAACCGGCATTACAAATATCACCCAAGGCGGTCTTGATATTATCGACATGTATCACGAGTTGGAGGACGAGGGCAATTTGACCCTGCGCATGCGCGTCGTCCCCACTATGAAAGAAGGCCGCACCTATGACGAGGTGCTTTCCGCCATCAAGTCCTACAACGACTCCGCCACAGACATGATTTCTTCGAATACCGTGAAGATTTTCTACGACGGAGTGACCGAAAGAGGCACCGCCGTCTTCCTGGAACCCTACCAGGAATCAACGGGGCTCGGCGATCATTGGTGCGGCGAACCCATCTGGTCTCAGGAAGACTTTACCCGTCTTGTACACGACTTTGATGCAGAAGGCGTTCAGGTGCACGTGCACGCCATGGGCGACGGCGCCGTTCACGGCACCCTTGATGCCTTCGAGGAGGCTCGGGCGACCAATGGGAAGCGCGACGCGCGGCACACGATCACCCACGTATGCGCCATTACCGATGAGGATATCCAGCGCATGGCCGATTTGGATGTAGTGGCGAATCTCCAATTCCTGATGATGTACCACGATGATCTCATGGACCTGGAGCGCGCCTATATCGGCGACGAGCGCGCCATGGCGTTGTACCCAACAAAGCACTTGGCCGAGGCAGGCATCTGCATCAGCGGCTCCTCAGACGCCCCCGTCATTCCATTTGCCCCGCTCGATGCGATCGAGGTCGGCGTTACCCGCAACTCGCCCTATCCCGAGGAAGAGGACACCGACATGACCCGCTGGCCCGAACAGGGGCTCACAGCCTATCAGCTGCTCGAGGCCTACACCAAGAACGACGCCTACCAGAACTTCATGGACGATATTATCGGCACCGTTGAAGTAGGCAAGTTCGCCGATCTCGTCGTGCTGGACACCAACATTCTCGAAGCCGATGCCAAGGCCATCTCCGACACGCGCGTGATCTACACCATCTCCGACGGCCGCATCGTCTACAAGGGATAGAACCACGCCAGAAGGTGCCAGCATTACAGAACGGCTCACAAACCCTCGAACACAAGCCCCCGCGGCTCTGCGGTCATTAGTCCCGCAGAGCCGCGGGGGCCAATCTATGCGACTTCGCAGTCCTTACCGGCACTGCGGCAATACGCAAACACGCTGTATCCCGAAAGGGCTTCTCGCTCTCCAATTTGCTTTAGCGCACTTTACTACCGGCGAGAAAATCAGGTACTACCGTAAGCTTCGCGGGCTCTATCAGGGAGAGCTGGGCGAGAAAATCGGCGTCTCCAAGGGCGCGATCCGTCACTATGAGACGGATTTCAGGACTCCCAAGCAGCCTCAGGTGGAAGCCATCGCCGAAGCTCTCGACATCTCTCCGCTTGCCTGTTGGACTTCAGGGTAGAGAACGCCCGAGACCTCCTGGGCCTCCTTCTGCAGCTGGAGGACGAGTTCGGCATCGTGCCTGTCGAGAATGGATCGGGCCTTTCAATCGATGTATCTGCCGAGAAGGCGCCCGCCGCTGCTTGGCCTCCCTCAGGGTCTCACTGTGTATAAGGTCGACGGCCAGCCCCCCTCAGCTCGATCACCGCCCTCAGCCTCGGCCTACTAGTCGTGTGCCTGTTCACCTAGGAGAAAGCATGCCAAAGGCAGCGCTGGACCATGGTTTGCGGCCACACCTCCGCAACCGCGCGATGAGGACGACGAGGTCCCTGGCGAGGTATATGCCGTCGACGAAGACGACCCTGTGGACCGCGTCGACGCACTCGGGCATGGGCCAGACCTCCCAGAACTCGGCCGTCCTGCGCCTGAAGGACCGCCCGCCGCAGTAGGGGCAATAGACGGCCTTCATGGGCACCTCTTCCGAAAAGGTATTTAACGGTTCCGGAAAAGGTTATCTGCCTGCGGGAACGATAGGCAACCGGACACACATTCTGTCCGAGCGGTTAAAAGCGGGCACGGAATTCAAACGGCTAAAAAAGGGGCATCGACCTGTGCCGATGCCCCCAACGTGGACACACATTTTGTCCTATAAGCCTTAGCCAACAGATTGCCTGCACAAAAAAACATGGCCACCCGCAAAGGGTGGCCATGTAGATTCTATCTGCAAGAAATCTTTTGCGTGCGTGGTGTGCTTTCGCGCATTCAGTCATGCGCACCTTCGCGCTTTCACACTCTAGCACGTTCATGCGTTCATGCGTTCACGCTTTCCGCATTCTCGCGTTCGCGCTTTCGTACTGGTCTATTCGCCTGTGCGAATTACCACGTGCGGGAATTCATCTGGCGGAACTGAGCAACGGTTGGAGCGTGCGAATTCATGCCGCCGTCAACGTTGATGATCTGTCCCGTGGTGTAGGTACTTTCATCGGAGCCAAAATATACGGCTGCATGAGCAATGTCTTCTGGGCAACCGTAGCGGTTAACCATGATGCTACCCAAGAAGATATCTTTGAGCATCTGAGGAACCTTCGCCTCGTTTTCTGGCGTAACAATCAAGCCTGGACGGATGCAATTGCAGCGGATGTTGTCTTTGCCGTATTGCAAGGCAACGTATTGCGTGAAGATGTCTACGCCCGCCTTGGCGCATGCATAAGCGGTAGAACCTAAGTCGCCTGCACATGATGCCATAGAGCCAATGTTTACGATTGCGCCGCCACCAATTTCTTTCATGTAGGGGATAGCGCACTTCGTTGCATAGAAGGTGCCGCGCAGGTCGCTTTCCAAAATAGCGTCCCACATTTCAAGGGTGAGCTCGTCAACACGACCGTCCTTGAGGGCAACGTTTGCTGCATTGTTTACCAAAATATCGAGCTTGCCGTATTGCTCTACAGTGTCTGCAATAAGCGCTTCGATGCTTGCTGGTTCGGTAATGTCGAAATAGTGGAAGCTTGCCTTGCCGCCTGCTTCAACAATTTGATCAACTACAACTTGGCCTTTTTCGGCACGACGACCACTAATAACAACCGTTGCGCCCTCGGCTGCGTATACCTTTGCGATACCGATGCCAATACCGCTGGTGGAGCCCGTTACGATAGCAACTTTGCCTTCGAGTCTACCCATTGTGTTCCCTTTCTCGTTCAAATAATCGATAAGGTATTTTTATTCCTTTTTCGCGTTTTTGTGAATATTTGCATAGAAAAAGCGGATGGCTAGCGTGTGGATTTCGGCAGGAAGGGAAGGGGCCGGCCGCGTTGCGTGCACTGCCGCATTCTTTTCTGCAGGAAAATATGTTGAGCTGCTCGTTTTTCTGTTTGAATAGTAGACAGATTTAGCATGGTCAGAGGCTGCTGGCAAACAATTTACTCCCTCAACAAAACGCTTGCTCTCTGACATGCCATGCTCGCGCACAAAGTTGGGGCCTTCCCAGACGGGAAGGCCCCTTTGCTGATTATCTTAGCGCTTCATTTCAATGGAGCTGCACCAATGGTATCCATGCTTATTTATAGTTGTTGCGCTTTCTGAACGTGAAGAGCGCCCCAGCACCGGCAGCGATCGCAACGCCGCAGATGCCCATTGCATAGAGGGCGGCGCTATCGCCGGTGTGAGGGAGATTGGATGCAGACTTATCGGAGTCGCCCTCGACGATGGTCAGCTTGGCATCGTCGATGTTCACGATGAACTGGTCGGTCACATCGTTGCCCTCGGCATCGGTCACGACCGCCTGACCGCTTTTCGTTACAGGGTACTCGCCTGCATCGGTGCCCGTTGCAGAAGCCTCAACGCCGGAAACGTAGAAGGTCTGACCATTGATCTGGAACTCCAGGGTCTCGAAACCGGATACGGACTTCTCGGTGCCATCGTAGGTCACGGACTTGGAGTTAGGAGTGAGGGTGATCTGGTACTTCTCGCTACGGTCGGTAACGGTCAGGGTTCCGTACGTCTTGTTGATCTGATAGTTGTCCAGATTGGTTCCCTCGTTGGGGATGCATTCGAATGCATTCTCAGAGGAGCCGACGATCTTCTGCGAGCCGGTGAAAGAATAGGTGGCACCTTGGCCATCGACCCAACCAGTATCCCGGGCAGCCTCCCCAACGGTGACCTTGTGATTGGTCAGGGGCTTGCCGTCGTACTCCTTGGAACCACTCGCGGAGGTCAGGGTGACCGGACGCTTTTCGACCCTCAAGACACCATAACGTATGGAAATATTGTAGTGTTTCTCGAAGTATTCCTCACTACCTAAAGGTAACACTACGTCAAACGTATTTTCCGATTCGCCAGCATTCGTCTGAGACCCGGTAATATTGAATCGAACTCCGTCTTCGTCAAGAGGAGCCCAACCGTCCCCATCGACACTAATTCCTCCGATAGTAAGAGGGGTGCCGTCATAGATCTTGTAGTCGCTCGAGGAAGACAACCTTACGTCACGCTTTGTAATCTCGATTTCGAAGCGTTCCTCATCCGCATCACCCCCCGAAACCATCAAAGTCACGTGGCCGAGTTCAGTTCCCGTTACAGAAACGGTCTGCCCATTAGGCGATTTGTCAATACTCGAGATTTCGATAGCTCCACCGTCCTCAGAGGACCAAGTCCAATTATATTCAGACCTTGATGTTCCATTGGTATATTGCGCAGTCATGTAGTACTTAATCTGATTTGGGCCACTGATTGCAGGGGCATCAGCGAAAGCTGCAACGGGTAGAAAAGATGCTGCCAGCACTGCCGCCAGCATCACCCTCGCAAATCTTTTCGCAAGCGATTGGGAGAGAACTGCAGTTGCGACCTCTCCCCATTTGGAGAATTTGGAATCCATGAAGCTCATGTCTGCTCCAATCGCATCGAATTGAACCAACGTAAAACGCAACACGACGCACAGTGTGTTGCTGCGTTTTTTCGATTTGGTAAAGAATAACCGAGTCTTTGTTGGCTATGCGTCGTTTGAATGTAATTACCTCTCTAATAAATCATATTTGTTACTTTTCTGCACCACCAAACCAGATTCTGCCTCCTTCGAATTAGGCACCCACCCCATCAAGACCACGAAGCATCCCCGTCCAGAGCAAGCCCGAGCCGAGCAAGGGACATGCCCGAAAATAATTCTCTGTTAACATGAAATGCAATGTTGCAATAGGGAACGCACGCTTGAATTGGAGGATACGATGAAGATACAGGTTAAAGAGACCTTGGCCAGGCGCCGGACGGTTTTCTTCCTCACTCTCGCAGCCATCGTCGGCGTTTGCGCTTTCACCTTCTCCGGCGCCCAGAATTACGCCTGGGCTGAAGGCGAAACCCCCATTGCCACTTGGAATGAAGTCAAAGCGCCGGGATATGGCGTCGTTAAAGCAAATGAAAAGAACCTTTCGCTTGAAATAAAAATAGATAGCCGGAACGATCACCTGGAGGCCCATTTCACGAATAACGACGGAGATACAATTCACCCATCTGTCCTTGAGTTGACAACGGAAGATGGATCAGTATTAACCGCCTATTTTGGTGAAGATATTCTTCCTACCAATCAAGCAGCATCTTCCATTGAAGGCTCGAAACCCACTACCCGATTCACTAAAGCAGCGCTTTACAAAACCGTCACCGTGACCTTCGATACGAAAGGCCACGGAACCCAGATCGACCCCATTACGGTTAAGAAGGGGACGTCCGTCACCCTGCCCCAGCCCACAGACCCGAATTATGACTTCGGCGGCTGGTTCACCGATGAGAGCCTCACCACCTCGTTCAACGGCACCGCCGCTAAGAACATGACCGTCTACGCCAAATGGACCGAAAAGGAAAAGGTCACCGTTTCCTTCGAATCCAAATATGGCACTGCTCCTGAGGCCAAGACCGTGAACAAAGGCGGTGTCGTCGAACTCCCCAATCTAGGCACTGACGGCGACTACACATTCGTTGGCTGGATCATGAAGGGCTCCGAAGGCACCGATCCCTTTATCGGCGAATACACCGCTAAAGAAAACATCACCTTCACGGCTGTCTGGGAAGCTCCCTCCACTCCCATCATCGAAATGGTCGATGTCACCTTCGACATGAACGGCCACGGCGACAGTGTGACCAAGCAGACCGAGAAGGGCAAGCCCATCACCCTTATCGATGATCCTGCCGCCGAAGGCTACACCTTCAAAGGCTGGACCTACGACAAGGAAGGCAAGCAGGCCTTCGACCCCAAGAAGAACGCAGACCAGGACACCACCCTGTACGCCCAGTGGGAGAAGAATGCCGACTCCGCTCCCACCAACTCAACAATCCCCCGGACCGGTGACAACCAGATGGCACTCCTGGCATCCCTCTGCTTCAGTGCAGCAGCCCTGATCGCAGTCGGCATCGCGTTAACCGCGTATCGCAAATGCAAGCACGTATAAAGCATACGTGACGTTACCGTTCTAATTCTCGATCTAAACAGAGGGGAGTCCCGCGGGACTCCCCTTCCCATTCGCGTACCTAATTACGCTGTTCCTACTAAAATTGGGAATTCTATTCCCAGTTTTCTCCTATTCCCACTCAATGGTCGCGGGCGGCTTGGACGTAATGTCGTAGCACACGCGGTTGGCGCCGGGGACCTCGGCAACGATGCGGCCGGAAATGCGGGCCAGCACATCGTAGGGCAGCTTGGCCCAGTCGGCGGTCATGGCATCACTGGATTCGACGGCACGCAGGATGATCGGGCGCTGATAGGTGCGCTCGTCGCCCATAACGCCAACGGACTTGATGTCGGGCAGGACCGCGAAATACTGCCAGCAGCTGTGCTCGGAGTTGCGCTCGCCGGTCTGCTCAAACAGACGCTGGTTGTAGGCGTCGAGCTCCTCGCGCACGATAGCGTCGGCGTTCTTGAGGATCTCGAGCTTCTCCTTGTCGACCGCACCGATGATGCGGATGGCCAGACCCGGGCCCGGGAAAGGCTGACGGAACACGATATGACCCGGCAGGCCCAGTGCCAGACCAAGCGCGCGGACCTCGTCCTTAAAGAAGTGATCAAGCGGCTCAATGAGGTCGAAGTGTACGCCCTCGGGGAACGGGATCAGGTTGTGATGGCTCTTGATGGTGGCCGTCTTGCCGCCCGTCTTGCGAGCGCCGGACTCGATGATGTCGGGGTAGATGGTGCCCTGAGCCAGGTACTTGACCGGCTTGCCATCGGTCTCGAGCTGCTGCGCCACGGCGAAGAACTCTTTCCAGAACTGAGTGCCGATGATGCGGCGCTTCTCCTCGGGCTCGGTCACGCCGGCCAGAAGCTCGGCATAACGGTCCTCGGCGTGAACGTGGATAAAGTCGACATCGAACTGCTTGGTGAAGACCTCCTCCACCTGCTCGGGCTCGCCCTTGCGCAGCAGGCCGTGGTTGATGAACACGCAGGTCATCTGCTTGCCCACAGCGCGAGCGCCCAGCGCAGCCACGACGGAGGAGTCGACGCCACCGGACAGGGCCAAAATCACGCGGTCGTTACCGACCTTCTCGCGGAACTCGGCTGTCATGGTCTCGACCAGGTTGTCCATGCTCCAGTTGGGCTCCAGGCCGCAGATCTCAAACAGGAAGTTGCTCAGCAGCTGCTGACCGTACTCGGAGTGCTTGACCTCGGGGTGGAACTGCGTGGTGAAAATCTTGCGCTCGGGGCACTCCATGGCGGCAACCGGGCACACGTCGGTGCTGGCGGTAACGGTAAAGCCCTCGGGCGCCTCGGACACGGCGTCGCGGTGGCTCATCCACACGGTTTGCTGCATGGGCGTGGAGTTAAAGAGCTTGGCGCCGGCAGTGCGCGTAATAGTGGCGCGGCCGTACTCGCCCACCTCGGAGTGACCGACCTTGCCGCCGAGCGTCACGGCCGTGATCTGATGGCCGTAGCAGAAGCCCAGGACGGGAAGGCCCAGGTCAAAGATGGCAGGATCGATGGACGGAGCGTCCTCGGCATACACGGAGGCCGGGCCGCCGGAAAGGATGAGCGCAGAGGCGTTCATCTCGCGAATCTCATCGGCCGAGATGTCGCAGGGAACAATCTCGGAATACACGTTGAGGTCGCGGACGCGACGGGCAATGAGCTGACCGTACTGCGCACCAAAGTCGAGTACGAGGACCTTTGCGGAAGCCTTTTGATCCATGGTTTCCCCCTCTTGTTGGCGGGGAGCCGATGCCCACCCGCGCGAATAAACGAGAATAACTTTCATAGTGTACACGTTATATGGGGTTTCTCGTCCCTCGCTGCCATCAGCGCACGGCAAACGCACGACCTGGGCCCCTATTTGACGGCAATTGAAGTGTTACCAAACGTTACAGATGATGTAATACGTTTGAACATTGGACGCCCTGTGCCACAATACTGCCGAACGACTCCGCCTCTGGGGCGGCAAATACGATAGGAACACCAACATGAAGCGCATCCTTCTCATCGCCACGGGCGGCACCATCGCATCGACCGAGGACGGCAACGGCCTCTCTCCCGCCCTGACCGGTGAGGAGCTCGCCCAGAGCGTCCCCGAGATCTCGGGCCTCTGCGAGCTCGACGTCGTGCAGCCCATGAACATCGACAGCACCAATATGCGTCCGAGTGACTGGATGCGTATCCGCGACGTCATCGTCGAGGGCTATGCCGACCACGACGGCTTCGTGATTCTGCACGGCACCGACACCATGAGCTACACCGCGGCGGCGCTTTCTTACCTGATTCAGGACAGCCCCAAGCCCATCGTGCTCACCGGCTCGCAAAAGCCCATGGGCAACCCCTTTACCGATGCCAAGCTCAATCTGTACCAGAGCCTGCTCTATGCGCTTGACGAGCATTCGCACGACGTCTCAATCGTGTTTGGCGGTGTGGCCATCGCCGGCACGCGCGCCCGCAAGCAGCGCACCATGAGCTTTAACGCGTTCATCAGCGTCAACTATCCGCCCATTGCCTACATCCGCAACGACCGCATCGTGCGCAACGGGCTCCACGGCACCCACCAGAATGAGAGCCCGGTTCGTTTCTACGACAGTATCGACCCGCGCGTGTTTGTCCTTAAGCTCACGCCCGGCGTGAATCCAGGCATATTGGACGCCCTGACCGATAGCTACGACGCCGTAATTCTGGAGACCTTTGGCATTGGCGGTATTCCCGAGTTTGGCGAGTCCGGCGAGTCATTCCAGGAGGCGATTTTCCGCTGGGTCGATTCGGGTCGCACCGTCGTTATGACCACACAGGTCCCCGAAGAGGGCCTCGATCTGGGTGTTTATGAGGTCGGCCGTGCCTACGCCGACCATCCGGGTATTTTGCGCGGCGACGATATGACCACCGAAACGCTCGTGGCCAAGACCATGTGGGCGCTCGGCCAGTCACGTGATGCGGCCGAGATTCAGCGCCTGTTCTACAGCCAAGTCAACCATGACCGCATCCCGATGGTGTAGCTAAAACAAAATCCGCCTCTTTGGGCCTTGTAGGGCACGTGGTACCTCTCGGAACGTGCAAAAAGCGGAGTTTTCAGCACCCGCCCCTTCCGGAAACGTTAAAACCGCTAGCTGTAAATCGCTTTTCGGTTCGATAGGCTCGTCCCACGCGTCTATTATTCCTCATAATAATGAATTTTGTGGATAATCCAAAACAGCAAGCATCGTATTTGCGCCTTCGGTTGCTGTCAATTTATTGAGGGATGCTGAATACTCGGGTTTTTGCACGCCGCCGTCGGGGGGACCCGTTCAGCAAACGACAAATCTAGCAAAAACGCCTACTCAATGCCCTCGAGAAGCTCTGACACCGTCATGCCAAGCGCGGGCGCAAGTTTAAATAAAATCTCGAGCGTGCTGTTTGCCGTTCCGCTTTCGATTTGATCGAGATAAGGTCGGCTGATTCCAACCGCCAAGCAAAAATCGACCTTGGAGATACCAAGGGCCTTGCGCGTCCGCTCGACTCGCTCGCCAAGAATCTGTTTCGCATGTTCGTTCATGCAGACGAGTTTGAAATGGAGCAAAACAAAAACGTAAACTATAGTTTACGTTTTGCCCAATATACAGGAGTTTTCTATGTCGGGTTCTTCGGTCCGCATGTACCGAGCCACGCTTCGCACAAACAGCGCACCGCCCAAGCTCGTCGTCGTTGAAGCAGAATGCCTTTCGCCCGATGAGCGCACAGCATTTGCATTGCTATCAAGTCGCGTCGCCGCCGTTTTGGTCCCTTGCCCGGCGCAAGGTGAACTTGCCATCCAATGCCAAGCGCACGGCTGCTCACTCAATCAGGCTGCCGTAATCGCAACCAGCCAGTGTTGCCTGCCCCTTCTCTTGGAAGCCGGTATCGCGCTCTGCCTTCGCGGTGCCGGATACGAAAACGAGGCCGCCGCCGATGTGGTCTTTCAACCACGATCGAGCGGCGGCCTCGCAGCAGCCATCGAATATGCTTGCAGGCTCGTTGCCTAAAGGCGCAAGCTAAAAGCCCAAGCCAAAACCTGTGCCGGTAATCGCCGAATACATAAAGTAGACGTTAATTACGTTGAGGAATACGCCCGTGATGCAGCCGTTTCGCAGGTAGCGCTCGCACACGATGCGCGCCATGGCGGCGGAGTCCTCATTGTTCTTTGCCTGGCGTCCCGCCGTAAAGTACGTCGCCACGCTCAGCAGCAGGTTGAGCACCGGCAATGCCAGCAGCTCGTAGCTCTTGCCCCAGCGCGTCACCTCGCCGGCGGCATTAAACTTTGTTGCCACCTCGGGACCAATGTTAGGGATTACAAACGCTGCGACCACCAGCGGAAGCACTGCAAGCACCAGCAGCGCGATGCCCATGTAGCCAGCTTTTTTTCCATATTTAAACATGCTCGCCGTCCTTACACGTTAAAGCGGAAGTGCACGACGTCGCCATCGGCCATGACATACTCTTTGCCCTCGATGCGCAGCTTGCCTGCAGCCTTGGCGCCTTGCTCGCCACCGAGCTCGATGTAGTCGTCATAGCCAATGACCTCGGCCTTAATAAAGCCGCGCTCAAAGTCGGTATGGATGACACCGGCGGCCTGCGGGGCGGTCGCGCCCTGACGCACCGTCCAGGCCTTGACCTCCATCTCGCCAGCCGTAAAGAACGACTGCAGACCGAGCAGCTTGTAGGCTGCCTGCGCGAGCACGTCCAGGCCGGGCTGCTCCAGGCCCAGGCTCTCCAGGTAGTCGGCCGCATCCTCGGGATCGAGCTCGGAAAGCTCGGCCTCGATCTTGGCGCAGATCGGCAGCGGCTTGACGCCATCGATGGGCGCCAGGTCCTCGTTGAGCATGTCCTCGTCCACGTTGGCCACATACAAGATGGGCTTCATGGTGAGTAGGAACAGGCCCTTCGCAGCGGCGCGCTCCTCGTCGGTCATCTCCATGGACGCGGCGCGCTTGCCCTCGTTGAGCCAGGCGAGCAGGCGCTTGGCGACCTCAAACTTGGGCATGAGCTCCTTGTCGCGCTTGGCCTCCTTCTCGAGCTTAGGCAGCTGCTTCTCGAGCGTGCCCATGTCGGCCAGGATGAGCTCGGTCATGATGGTGTCGGCATCGCCGGCGGGATCGACGAACTCGCCCGTACGACCCACCTCACGCATGACGTTGGGATCCTTAAAATAGCGCACGACCTCGCAGATAGCGTCGGTCTCGCGAATGTTTGCCAAGAACTGGTTGCCCAGGCCCTCGCCCTCGTTGGCACCCTTCACCAGGCCCGCGATGTCGACAAACTCGACCGTAGCCGGCACAATGCGGCCAGGGTTGACAATGTCGGCGAGCTTTTGCAGGCGGCTATCGGGCACATCGACGATACCCACGTTGGGGTCGATCGTGGCGAACGGGTAGTTGGCGGCAAGGCCGGTCTTTTTGGTAAGCGCGGTGAACAGCGTCGACTTGCCCACGTTGGGCAGGCCCACGATACCGATGGAAAGGGACACGACAGCTCCTTTTGGTACAGGTACTTCAAACTGCATAAGTATAGCGCCGCCGCAGCATCCGGGCGAATCCGGACACCGCGGCGGCGCAAATGAAGCAAAGATTGGGGTAGCTGGCTAGTCCGCGAGCTTCTCCACCTGGTCGAGCATCTTGTCGAGCTTGGCCTTCGCCTCGGCTTTTACCTTTTGGGCCTCTTCGTGGGCTTTGGCCTTCTGAGCGGCCTTTTCCTCGGCTTCGGGGTCGACGACAACCAAGTTGGACGCATCGTGTTCGACCAGCTTGAGCGCATGTTCGGGACAAACCTTGACACAGGCGCCGCAGCCCAAGCAATACGTGGACTCCAACGCGAAGCGGCCGCTTCCCACCAAATCGCAGGCGAACGTGGGGCATACATTGACGCACTCGCCACACGACGTGCACTTGTCAAAATCGCACTCCGGCGTACTCACCTGCATGTTCTGGGCAAGCTCGGGATGGTTCTGCAGTGTCGAAAGCACCAGCTGCCGCCCATGCGTGAGCGAACGGCGACGCTTTGCCGTCGTGGTGCCGCACATGGTGTTGAGCGTGCGCTCCAGCTGGGTAATCTGGTGACGGTGGGCCTTCAACTTCTGCGTCACCGAGGCCAGCGCCGCCGTCGCCGGGTTGAGCTTGGTCACCGTCAGACCCGTCGTGCGGGCAATCTTTTCCATGTACTCCTTGCGCTCGTACTCGCGAAGCTTATGGCACTTGAGGCTCTTGGGGTCGACCTCCAGGCCCATACCCGTGCCAGACCACTCCTCAGCCTTCGCAATCGCTTCGCCCAGGATGTCCTCGCCGCCGGTGTTGCGGCATTTATCGCACACGCCCAGGGGCAGGTACACACTCACGTTGGGATAGTCCACCAGTACCGAGAACCAGGTCTCGGCCGTAATATCGCCCACGCAGGCAACGACGACCTCGTTCTCGCGCGGCATGCGCTTGAGGGCGCGTGTGCAGGTGACGTAGGCGGTCTCGTGGCTCGTTGCCGCCGAGACAATGTCGTCATACAGGTTTTTGGGCGCCAGGCGCGGCGAGATGATTGCCTCGGTCGGACAGGCAGCGGCGCACAGGCCGCACTTGCGGCAGGAGTCGAGAATCTCGATGGAGTCTTCCTCGACCTCGATAGCGTTGACCGGGCACACATCCATGCACGCGGAGCAGCCACTCTTTTCGTTTTTGCAGGTCAGACACGGAATGGTGTTGCCGCGCGGACGCTCCTTGTAGTCGGCGGGATTCCACTGCGGCGCCGACGGATCAAGCGCATCGGTCACACCGCCAAGCGGGTTTTTAAGAAAGTCGAAACCCTTGCTGATCTCGATAATGTCATCAAACAGATCGTGTTCCTGCGCCATGCGCGGCCCCTCCCTGAGCAGTGCAAACAAGCAAGAGATAATGATACGCCATCGGCCCACGCCTCGGGCAAATTACATGCGGCGCATCATTGAGACAAATAGCCTATGGCCTATCGCCGCCTCGATTGCACAAGGTCAATCAAGCGCCAAGCTATGCCTCGCACATGAGCTGCACGAGCTTTTGTTTGGTCACCTTGGCCTGTTCGTTAGCCATATTGCGCTCGTTCTTAAAAGTTGCGTCCGCAACGCTCAGCAGGTCATCATCGGAAATCTCACCAAGGCCCAGCTCCTCGAGTGTCGTCGGCAGACCCACGCGCTGGCAAAACTCGAGCACCTGATCAAGCTCGGGCGCGCACTCCAAACGAAGCTGCACCACCAGGCCAAATGCCACGGCCTCACCATGCATGGCCTTGCACTCGGGCAGAATCGTCAGGCCGTTGGCGATGGCATGGGCAAGCGCTAGGCCACCGCTCTCAAAGCCAACACCCGAGAGCAGAATATTGCACTCGATCAGGCGCTCAACCGCCGGCGATATACGGCCCTTTTTGAGATCGCGCTTGGCAGCGACACCAAACTCCATAAGCGTGTCATAGCAGGCACGAGCCGCAACCAAGGCCAAGTGTCCCGGCGCGCCACCGTGCTCGTTGGCGCCGTGCGCCGCGGCGCACGAACGCGCCTCGAAATACGTTGCCAGTGCGTCGCCCATGCCAGCGACCGTCATACGCAGCGGGGCTGCCGCGACCACGCCGGTATCGACCACAACCAAATCTGGATTCTTTTCGAGCATCAGATAGCGGTCGAACGACCCATCCTCGTGATACAGCACCGAAATCGCGCTGCACGGGCCGTCCATCGAAGCCGCCGTGGGGCATACGCACAACGGCAGTTCAGCATAAAACGCAACGGCCTTGGCGATGTCGAGCATCTTGCCACCACCGATGCCGACCACCATGTCGCAACACTCGGCCTGGGCTTCCTTGGCCATTTCGACAACGGCCTCTTCCGTACACGGACCGTTGTAAATCTTAAAGAACGGCTCGCTTAGATCTTCGTCCAGAAATCCATCGACGATCTGCTTGCGCAGCCGGTCCTCGGTGCCTTGGTCAAACAGGACAAAGGCGGAGCATCCCAACCACGACAGGTATCTGCCCTGACGCGAAAGTTCGCCCGGCCCCTGAACATACCGGCCGGGACCGCCATAAACCATAGGAAGCGCCATACGAGAATCCGCCCTTCATCAAACAACGATTGGTGCAATGCCACCTGTCCCCTTGTGGCAACTTGGCGCATTGAGGACAGGTTGGATTGCACCATAGCAAAAAGGGTCCCGCGCACAGAGCGCGAGACCCTTATCAGAACAATGTGTGCCGATTAGAACGTGACCGGGGTGTCGGTGTAGACGCACTCGAGCAGCTGCTCCATCTCCTCCTGAGACGGCTGGCGCGGGTTGGAGCCCGTGCAGGCGTCGAGGATGGCGTTGGCGGCAACGTCGTGCTTCTTAGCCTCGAACTCATCGTAATCGATGATGGACTCGTCGGCCTTCACGCCCTTGGCACCGTAGTTCTTGATGCCCTGCGGGATGTCGAGCTTGTCGTTGAGGTCGCGAATCTCCTGGACCAGAGCCTCGACCAGCTCGTCCTCGGTCTCGCCGGCGAGGTGCAGGATCTCCTTGGCGATGAAGGCGTAGCGGCTCTTGGCGCGAGCGTCCTTGGCGTTGAACTGGATGACCTTGCCCAGGTACATGGCGTTGGCGCAACCGTGGATGATGTGGTCGCCCTCAAAGGCGGCACCGGTCTTGTGAGCCATGGAGTGGACAATGCCCAGCAGACCCGAGGAGAAGGCGATGCCGGCGATGCACTGGGCGTCGTGCATGTGCTGGCGGGCCTCATGATCGCCCTGATAGGACTTGGGCAGCCACTCGACGATCTCGCGGATAGCATGCAGGGCGTTGGCGTCGGTGTACATGGAGCCAGCGGTGGAGACGTAGGCCTCGATGGCGTGAGTCAGAGCGTCCATACCGGTGTGAGCGCACAGCTTGGCGGGCATGGTGTAGGTGAGCTCGGGGTCGACGATGGCGACATCAGGGGTGATGTTGAAGTCGGCCAGCGGGTACTTGATGCCCTTGGCGTAGTCGGTGATGACGGAGAACGCGGTGACCTCGGTAGCGGTGCCGGAGGTAGAGGAGATGGCGCAGAAGTGAGCCTTCTGACGGAGCTCCGGGAAGGAGAACGGGACGACTGCCTCCTCGAAGGTCTCCTCGGGATACTCGTAGAACAGCCACATAGCCTTAGCGGCATCGATGGGCGAGCCACCGCCAATGGCGATAATCCAGTCGGGCTGGAACTCGGTCATGGCCTCGGCGCCCTTCATGACCGTCTCGACGGACGGATCGGACTCGACGCCCTCGAACAGCTTGACCTCGAAACCGGCCTCCTTGAGGTCGGCCTCGACGTCCTGCAAAAAACCGCCGCGGCGCATGGAGCCGCCGCCGGTCACGATGATGGCCTTGCTGCCCTTGAGGTTCTTCACCTCGTGGCGAGCGCCCTCACCAAAGTACAGATCGCGAGGATTGGTAAAACGTCCCATACTGTGCCTCCTAAACAAGCCCCTCTTAGACTTGCGTATATAACGGAGCACCCGATTGGCTCCGTTAGGACCGTTTTGCGCGTTGCCGGCGATGACAATGCGCGATGTCTAAACGTCTCAACGCTCAGACAAATATTATTTTACCGTTCTGGTTGGTCAGTTATTTACCGAAAGTCGACAATGATGAAACGTTTTTTCTATCCCTGAAGACCCTTATGCGGCATTCATACTCCCAAGCTGGGCAAACGTTTTATCAAGGTTGACCACATATCCAGGGCAGGACTGTGCCCCTCCAAAAGACACGCCGTTCGCCGCCAAAAATCGACCGTTTGCGGCACCGTGATACCACTCGGTCGTCCAAGGTGCCGACATTTGTGCGACATCCGTCTTCGTGGTGCAAAGGTGCATGTCCAAGTGCGGCACTCCCAATGTGCCTCATGCGGGTAAACTAGAACCTTATATAGAGACATTTGAACCCTAACCGCAGCAAAGGAGGCCCCATGGCATTCGATCCCATTCAAGAAGATTGCCATCGCCTCGTTCTTGAGGCCTTGCGCCGCGATAATATCCCGCTCACCGACGGCCCTGCCGTAGAGCGTCTGATGGAACAATTTACCCGCAACCCCGCGCCGCTCATCGTGCACGACCGCGACCGCGCCGGACATCTGATTGCCAAGGTAGTCGAGGCTGTCGACTACCGCATTCCCTTTATCCCTGACGATACCCAGGCAGAGCAAGAAGAGGCCGCTGCCGAAAACATGCTTCGCGAGGCAGCCGCACTCGACCCGACCAACTGGGACGCTCAGCGCATGTTGACCGCCCTCACCGCTAACTCCAACGAGGAGTACGTACAGTACTTGGTATCCAAGTGCGATGAAGTCGAGCACGACCTGGCACTCAAGATCGCCTCGGCGCAGGACCCCTACGAGCGCGAGGCCGCAGGCGACCTTACACGCCGCCCCTACCTGCGCTGGCTTGCCGCCCTTGCGTCGCGCGCCCTCATTAGCGGCCGTTACCGCCTGTCGCTCGAAACCGCAAACCGCAGCCTGGACTTTGCCCCCAACGATCCGGCCGGTGTCCGCCACACTGCGATGCTCGCCATGGCAAAACTCGAATACCCCGCCGAGGAGCTCAAACGCTTTCGCTCTGCCCACTCCGTCCCCTATCTTGCCAACACGCCGCTGCGTCGTCGTCCCAAGGACGCGGAGCGCGACTTAGACCCGTGGACACTCATCGCGCTGATGAGCGCTGCCTGGCGCGAGCTGGACTACGAGGGCGCCGAGCACTACTTGCGCATCCTTGCGCGCTCGTGCGCGCACGCAGCCGAGGCGCTTTACTTTCAAACCGAGTTTCCCGATGGCGTCTATGCCCGCGTCAACGTGGGCGTGGGCTCCACCGACGAGCTTGTCCTTGCGCTGTCCGAAGCGACGCCGGTACTGCAGGAGGGCTTGGGCGCCCCCGACAACGCCAGCTTTGCCGCCTGGGTCGCCACCAACGATATCGTGCGTTCCCAGATTGACGAGCGCATCCTGCGGGCGGCCGAGCAGGGCTTGCCGTTTAAGGGAGGAGACCTCTAATGGATCCGAGCGTCTACATCCCCGCCTACCTGGAGCGCGCCTACGTTGCGTCGCACCCCGAACTCACCGATGCAGCACGCGATCTTGTCCATAACGACGTAAGCGTCAACCCTCATAAGTATGCGCAGACCGAGCATGCCCAGGCACTGCTTTCCTATGCCGGCGTTCACCGCCACCTGCTCGACGAGCTCCATCGTATCGAGGATATGGGCAGCGATGAGGAGTTTGAGCAGACGCGCAACCGCCTGTTCGACGATATGCGCGATGAGCTGCTCAAGATCGTCCGCATCGATGCGTATGTCTTCGATGCCCAGCTGCTTGCCATCATTTTGGCGGACACGCCCGTCGACGCCTGCCTGGGCGACCTGATGAAGCTCGAGGCGACCACAGCCGATTACCTGCGGCAAAGCGTGCCCGGATTCGATATGGAGGCTCCACACTACTGGGCCAACAAGGTGCTGGCAGACGGCGTGACGGCGGCCGATCTCACCGTGAGCGAGCCGGCGCTTATCGGGTGGCTCCACACGCTCGAGGCCATCTCGCAGCTGTGCATGGCGAGCGCCCGCTACCGTGCTGCCGTCAACTATTCTCGCCGTGTTCTTAAGGCGGAAGGCTATCCCACCCGAGCTGCCGGCACCGTGCTACTCGCCCTCGCTCGTCTGGAAGACGAGGACGGCTTTTTTGCCCTGGCCCACCAGCTCGAGGAGCAGATGGGGGCCGATGCCCTCGAGAACTCCCCCTGGTACCTACTCGCCCGCACGATCCTGCTGTTCAAAACAAACAAGATGCGCCCGGCGACACGCGCCCTGCGTGAGTTTGCCAACCGCTGCGAGGGCGGCGCGTTCTTTTTGCTGAACCCCATGTATCAGACGCCGTACCTTCCCTGCCGGCCCGAGCCGCACGACCCCTGGGACCTTTCGCACCAGGCAGTTTGGGAGGCCGACGGCATCATCTCGGATACTCCCGACTTTGCCCCCTGGGCCAACGCTTGCGAAGACGTATCGCAGCTTGCCCAGGAATTTGCGCGCCGTTATGGCTTTTAACGGCACGATCGCCACGACCATGTCATTCACGTTAGGAACGGCTTCATGAACTTCCGCTCATCTCTCGCCTGCACTTCGAGCGATATCGCCCGCTGGGGGCTGCGCTCCATCCTTAAGCGCCAGGGCGGCGTACTCCCCGGCCGCATCGCCATGAAGATCGACCCCGAGCTGCTAAGCGACCTCGCGAGCCTTGTCGACCGCAGCGTGGTGGTCACCGGCACCAACGGTAAGACCACCACCTCCAACCTCATCGCCGACGCCGTTGCCGCCAGCGGCGCCACCGTGGTATGCAACCGCGCCGGCAACAACATGGAGCCGGGCGTGGTGGGTGCCCTGCTCGAGGGCCGCAACGATCTTAAGCGTGCCGGCAGCGGCAAGCGCGTGGGCGTCTTTGAGTGCGACGAGCTCTACACGGTGCGCGTCTTGCCCAAGCTCAAGCCAACGTACTTTGTGCTGCTCAACCTGTTCCGCGACCAGCTGGACCGCTACGGCGAGATCGACCACACCCAGGACGTCATAGCCCACGCGTTGGAGCTTTCGCCGGCAACGACGCTCATCTATAACGCCGACGACCCGCTCTGCGCCTCGATCGCCGCACGCGTCCCCAATATGAGCATCGCCTTTGGCATCGACGGCGCCACGGGCACGGAGTCCGATCGCATTAGCGACTCGCGTTTTTGCTCGCAATGCAACGCGCCGCTGGAGTACGACTATGTGCAGTACGGCCAGCTCGGCGCCTATCATTGTCCTTCGTGCGGTTGGAGTCGCCCCGCGCTGGTCCGTCGCGTGACAGGCGTTGAGCTCGGCTGCGACGGCTACGGCTTTGACCTGACCTTTGGACCCGAGGCAAAAGCGCCCGCAACGCACATCGCCACGCGCTACAACGGCCTGTACATGGTCTACAACGTTGCCGCCGCCTTCTTTGCGGCGCGCGAGTTGGGCGTGGACGCAGCGCATCTGCAGCCCACGCTCGATGCCTACGTCCCCGCCGGCGGACGCATGGGCCGCTGGGAGATTGCCGGCCGTACCGTCGAGGCAAACCTGGCCAAAAATCCCGTGGGCTTCGATCGCCAGATCCAGTCCATTAAAACGGCAGGCGGCAGACTCTGCGCCTTCTTCCTGAATGACAACGACGCCGACGGCCACGATGTCTCGTGGATCTACGACGTCGACTTCGAGCGCATCGCCGATACCCCAGGGCTTGTCGCCTTTGTCGGGGGTACGCGCGCGCACGACATGCAGGTGCGCCTGAAGTACGCCGGCATCGACGCCGCCATCATCTCGAATATCGAGCAGGCGATCGGCGCCGTGGCAGATGAGGCAGCCGATGACACCTTCTATGCCGTCGCCAATTACACGGCATTCCCGCCGCTGGTCAAAGAGCTCGACGGACTTAAAGATGCCGATGCGAGCTCGGTTGCCTCCTGCGCCGTAACACGCACCGATGGCAGCGCCGTCCCCACCGATATTGCGCCGGTCGAGCTTCCGCGCCCGCTGCGCATCGTCTATCTGTATCCCGATGCCCTCAACCTCTATGGCGACGGCGGCAACGTCATCGCCCTCGAGCGCCGCTGCGCCTGGCGCGGCATTCCCGCGCGCGTGGACGAGGTCCGCATGGGCGAGACGCTCGATCTTACCGACGCCGACATCGTCATGATGGGCGGCGGTGCCGACCGCGATCAGTTGGCTGTGGCACACGAGCTGCTCGCTCAAAAGGACAAGGTTGCGACATATGTTGAGGACGGCGGCTCGTTGCTCGCTATCTGCGGCAGCTATCAGCTGCTCGGTCGTTCGTACTATATGGGCGAGAATCGCATCGAGGGTCTAGGTGTCATCGCCGCCGAGACCGTGCGCGGCTCCGACCGCCTGATAGGCAACGTCGCCGTCAAGACCGACCTGGCACCCGAGCCCTTTGTGGGGTTCGAGAACCACGGCGGCCGCACCCTGCTCGATGCAGAGGCCACGCCGCTCGGAACATCTGTCGTCACGGGCACCGGCAACAACGGCGACGATGGCTTTGAGGGCCTCATCTACAAGGGCGTCATCGGCACGTACCTACACGGACCGGCACTGCCCAAGAACCCCGAGCTCGCCGACTGGCTCATCGCCCATGCCCTTGAGCGCCGTGGCGATGCACAGGCCGCCGCCCTGCTGCCGCTCAAGCCCCTCGACGACACCTACGAGCACGCCGCCCACGACGCCGCGATGAAGCTCCTCCCCTAACGCCCCGCCACCACAAAGGGACAGGCATCTTTGTGGTGGTTTTTCAGTTTGCCAACGATATGTGAACGAATAAAAAAGTCTGCTATACTCTTTCCCGCTGTCCCCATCGTCTAGCGGCCAAGGACGCCACCCTTTCAAGGTGGATATCGCGGGTTCGAATCCCGCTGGGGGCACCATTTGAAACGAGAAGCCCGTTACCCCCACGGTGACGGGCTTTTTTCTACCCCAACGCCGGGATTCGAACCCGACAGGGTGCGGAGCTGAGGAAACGCGAAGCGTTTTCCAGCGCAGCACGCAAGGAGCGAAGCGACGCAGCGAAGGCGGGCGGCGCCAGCCGCACGCGGATATCCCGCTGGGGGCACCATTTAAAACGAGAAGCCCGTTACCCTCGCGGTGGCGGGCTTTTTTCTACCCCAACGCCGGGATTCGAACCCGGCAGGGTGCGGACCCCGGCAAATCGGCGGCAAAACGGACTCCAAAGCGTCCTTCGCAATCAAAAAGCCGGGGCCCGCGCGATGCGGACCCCGGCTTAATACCGTGACGATATGTTGGCTATGCCCTACACGTAGAACAGGATGTCATCGTAGGTCGGGACCGGCCAGTAGTCGGCGGCCACGATCTCCTCCATGGCATCCACGGAGGCACGCAGCGTATCCATAGCGGGAACGACCTCGTGTGCATACACATTGGCCTGCTCCTGGCCATCGAGAGCCTCGGCCTTCTGATGCACGGCGTCGAGCGCCTTGATGGAGTCGTTGATGGCGGTGATACCGTTGCAGAGCTTGTTGAGCGTGTTCTGCTCGCACTGCATGGCGGCCTCAGCACCGGCGGCACGAATTGTCTCAAGGCCCTTAGCGACCTTGGTGGCATAGGCGGTAATGACCGGACGATAGGTACGACGTGCCTCGCGAATCATCGTGGTAGCCTCGATGTTCATGAGCTTGTTGTACTTCTCGAGCTTGCAGTCGTAGCGGCACTGTGCCTCGGCCTTGGTCAGAACGCCCGTCTCCTCAAAGAGCGCGATAGCCTTATCGGAAACAAAGGCGGGAAGAGCGTCGGCCGTGGTCTTGTTGTTGGCAAGGCCGCGTTTCTCGGCCTCGATGGGCCACTCGTCGGAGTAACCGTCGCCGGAGAACAGGATGCGCTGGTGATCGGTCAGCACCTTCTTACAGTACTCGAGCGCGGCGTCCTGGAACTTATCCTCGGGCGTACCCTCGAGTGCATCGGCAAAGGACTTGAGCGACTTGGCCACGGCGGCATCGAGCACCAGGTTGGAGTCGGAGACGTTCTGCTCGGAGCCGCAGGCACGGAACTCGAACTTGTTGCCGGTGAAGGCGAACGGAGAGGTGCGGTTGCGGTCGGTGTTGTCCTGCATCAGCTTGGGCAGGGTATCGGCGCCCAGGTCGAGCACGCCACGCGTGGCATGGACGGAAGCCTTGCCATCGATGATCTTCTCGACGACCTCGGTAAGCTGGTCGCCCAGGAAGATGGACATAATCGCCGGAGGAGCCTCGTTGGCGCCCAGACGATGGTCGTTGCCGGCCGAGGCAACGGAGGCACGCAGGAGCTCCTGGTAGTTATCGACGGCCTCGATCACCGCGGTGAGGAAGACGATGAACTGCAGGTTGTCGAGCGGGGTGTCGCCCGGATCGAGCAGATTCTCGGACTCGGTGCCAAGCGACCAGTTATTGTGCTTGCCCGAACCGTTGATGCCCTCGAAGGGCTTCTCGTGCAGCAGGCAGACCAAATCGTGGCGGGAGGCGATGAGCTTCATCTTCTCCATCATGACCAGATTCTGGTCGATGGCCTCGTTGACCTCGCCATAGACGGGGGCGAGCTCATGCTGGCAGGGAGCGACCTCGTTGTGTTTGGTCTTGGCGGGAATGCCAAGCGCCCACAGCTCATCGTCCAGGTCCTTCATATAGGCCGAGACGGTGGGGCGGATAGCGCCAAAGTAGTGCTCCTCGAGCTCCTGGCCCTTACAGGGAGCAGCACCAAAGAGGGTGCGGCCGGTGATGACCAGGTCCCTGCGCTTGCGGTAAGCGTCCTTCTTGATCAGGAAGTACTCCTGCTCATCGCCCACGGAAGGAACGACCTTCTTGGGGGTCTTACCAAACAGCGCCAAAACGCGCTTGGACTCACGCGAGAGCGCGGTCATGGAGCGCAGCAGCGGGGTCTTCTTGTCCAGGGCCTCGCCCGTGTAGGAGCAGAAAGCCGTGGGGATGCACAGGACATCGTCCTTGATAAAGGCGGGGCTGGTGGGATCCCAAGCGGTATAGCCGCGGGCCTCGAAGGTGGCACGCAGGCCGCCGTTGGGGAAGCTGGAGGCGTCCGGCTCGCCCTGGATGAGGTTCTTTCCCGTAAACTTGGTAATAGCGGTGCCGTCGTGGTTGGGTTCGAGGAAGCTGTCGTGCTTCTCAGAAGTAATGCCCGAAAGCGGCTGGAACCAGTGCGCGTAGTGCGTCGCGCCCTTGGAGATGGCCCAAACCTTCATGGCATGGGCAACGGCGTTGGCCACATCCAGGTCGAGTGGCTCACCGTCCTCGAGGGTTGCAGCAAGGCGTTTCCAAATGTCCTTGGGGAGGTAGTCCTTCATGACTTCCTCAGAGAACACCATGGTCCCGAAGCGGTCAGTAAGTTCGGCCATACGGAACTCCCTTCGTATCGGCACCGCGTGAGAAGCGGTGTTGATTACTAACGAACGAGTCATAGCTTAGACTCGCCGTGTTTCCGCGACATTACCGTTATGTTGCCGTCGCGAAACTAATCAATGAGGTTACCGCATCGCGGCAATGTTGCCACCCTCAACAGTCAATCAACTGTATAAATTGCAGACCTCTCCGCATGGTTTACGGGTAGTCTTTTTGGGACGGGGCTTTTTTAGCTGCCCTATTTAAATATGGTCTCAAGCTTTGGAGGCGCCGGATTGGGTAGCTAAAAAAGCCCCGTCCCAAAAAGACTACCCTGCGTACCTGGTTGATGGGGTAAAAAAGCTCCAAATTAGCTACGCTGTTATAGGGAATGCCGATAGCGAAGCATCTTCGATTGATATTTCCAAATAGCGAGTAAAACTCCACCGTAGCGCAGCGGTGCTGTAGAATCCTTACAACACATCACGCTAATGTATCTAAAGGAGCACGACATGCGCGTCGACGAGGTTTTTAAGCAGGCAGCATCCCAGGGCACCATGCCCGTTTCGTTTGAGATGTTCCCGCCCAAGGGCGAGCTTACCCTCGACACGGCTCGCGAGGTGGCTGGCAATCTGTGCAAGCTTTCGCCGAGCTTTGTCTCGGTCACCTGCTCGGCCGGCGGCTCGGGCAACGGCTCCGCCACCGCCCCCATCGCGCATATGATTACGAGCGAATTCGATACGCCCTCGGTGGCGCACCTCACCTGCGTTGGCCGCACGCATGCCGATATCGCCGCCAAGATCGACGAATACCGCTCCGCCGGCGTAGAAAATGTGCTGGCCCTGCGTGGCGATCTTCCCGCCGGCGCGAGCGAGGATGACAAGCCCGCCTCGGACTACGCCTACGCCCGCGACCTCATCCCCGAGCTCGTCGACGCCGGCTTTTGCGTGGGCGCCGCAGCCTACCCCGAAGGCCACATTGCCTGTGAGAATCTCAACCTCTCGGTCGAATATCTCAAGCAAAAGCAGGACGCCGGCGCGAGCTTCTTTGTGACGCAGCTCTTTTTTGATAACGAGTGCTTCTACCGTTTTCGCGAGCTTGCCGACAAGGCCGGTATCACTGTGCCCATTACCGCAGGCATCATGCCGTTTATGGGCAAGTCGCAGATCAGCCGCATGGTCTTTATGTGCGGCGCGTCGCTGCCCTCCCCCGTCATCAAGATTCTCGCCAAGTACGAGAATGATCCCGAGAGCCTGCAGGCAGCCGGTGTAGATTATGCAGCCCGTCAGCTTTGCGACCTTAAGGAGCACGGCGCCGACGGCCTGCACCTGTACACTATGAATCGTCCTGCGATCGCCGCAACCATTATGGAGCGCCTGGGGTAATGGAAAAACCGCACATCGATACAGCTTTTGGTGAAGTGCCGGCCGACCTTGCGTCGCCGGCGCTCTACCGTATCGATGATGCCCACCATCCCCGCGTCGATCGTGCCGAGATGCTGCGGTATCTGGGTTACGGCGGCCAGCAGATTGAGCCCGAGCTGTCGCAGCGTATTGAGCTTGTGGTCGAGCGCCTTGAGCTGGACATTGAGCCCCGTGGCGTGCGCCGCGTATTTGCCGTCGATGCCATGGGCGTGGACGAGCAGGGAGAGCCCAGCATCCGTCTGGTTGGAACCAACGTTGAGCTGCGCGGTCGCGATATCTATCGACATCTCAAAGACGCCCGCTTTGCCGCGCTCATGGCATGCACCCTCGGCATGGACGCCGAGCGTCGTCTGCGCACCACGGGAGCCCAGCAGCCCCTAGAGGGAGCCGTGCTCGATGCCGCGTGCTCCGCCTATGTGGAAGCTGCCGTCGAGCAGATGGACCAGCAGGTCAAGGCTGCGGCCGCCGCACACGGACTCGCCGGTAACTGGCGCTTCAGTCCCGGCTACGGCGACTGCCCGCTTACGGCTCAGCGTTCAATCGTGGCTGCACTCAACGCCACGCGGCTCATCGGGCTTACCGTCACACCTACCAGCCTGCTCATGCCCACCAAGAGCGTGACCGCGGTGATCGGCCTGTTTGACGGCGAGGTCCACGACGCCCAGAGTCGCCCCACCTGCAATATCTGCCGCATGCGCGAGCACTGCCGCTTCCGCGCCGCCCACACCACCTGCTATTCCAGCCATTAGGAGCCCCCGATGTTTACTCCGCTTATCACTCATGATCTGGACGGCGCCGCGCTGGCGGCGCCCGTTGATGCTGCCCGCCGCAAGGGCGCCACGTACAAGACGCGCACGATCGACGACCTTTACATTAAGGACGATCGCCTGCGCGCCGCCATCGAGGGCACGGGGCACCTGCTGTTCGACGGCGGCATGGGCACCATGCTGCAGGCGGCCGGCATGAAGGCCGGCGCCCTGCCCGAGCTGCTCAACTTTGAGGAGCCCCGGGTCATTACCGATATTCAGCGTCAGTATGTCGAGGCCGGCTGCGATGTGATCACCGCCAACACCTTTGGCGCTAACGCCCACAAGCTCGACGGTGCCGCCACCGTGGCAGATGTCTTTGCCGCCGCTGTCGCCTGCGCCCGCGCGGCCGGTGCCCGCTACGTCGCCGGCGACATCGGCCCCATCGGTGCGCTGCTTCGCCCCTTGGGTACCCTCAGCTTCGACGAGGCCTATGACCTCTTTGCCGAGGAAGTGCGCGCTGGCGTCGAGGCGGGTGTGGACCTCTTTATTATCGAGACCATGACAGATCTTGCCGAGATCAAGGCGGCGGTCCTTGCCTGCCGCGAGAACTCCGAGCTGCCCGTCTTTGCCACCATGACCTTTGAGGAGGACGGCCGCACCTTCCTGGGCACGAGCCCCGAGGTTGCCGCTATCACGCTCGACGCCATCGGCGCCGACGTTCTGGGCATCAACTGCAGCCAGGGACCGGCCGAGCTCCGAGGGCTCGCCGCACGTATGCTCGCCGTTACGGACAAGCCCGTTATGGTGCAGGCCAACGCGGGACTCCCCCACGTGGACGACGACGGTAACACCGTCTTTGACATCCAGGCCCCCGAATACGCCAAGGCCGTCGCCGGCATGATCGCCGACGGCGTGAGCGTCGTGGGCGGCTGCTGCGGAACCACGCCGGCGCACATGGCAGCGCTGCGCACGCTTATCGATAACCACACGCCCAGTCCGCGCCGCCGCAAGCCCAGCATGTCGGTCACAAGCGCCCAGACCGTGGTTGACCTTCCCTGTGACGGCCACAAGATCGCCGTCATCGGCGAGCGCATCAATCCCACCGGCAAAAAGCGCCTGCAGCAGGCCCTACGCGACGGCGACCTGGACTACGTCGTAAGCCAGGGCATCAGCCAGCAGGAGCAAGGCGCCGACATCCTGGACGTCAACGTGGGCCTGCCCGAGATCGACGAGGTCAAGATCATCCAACAGGTCACCGAGCAGCTCCAGGGTTCCACGCTGCTGCCGTTGCAAATCGACTCCACCGACCCCGCAGCCGTCGAGGCCGCCGTGCGCCGCTACGCCGGCAAGCCCATCATCAACTCGGTCAATGGCAAGCAGCAGATCATGGATGAGATCTTTCCGCTGGTCGCCCATTACGGCACCAACGTCGTCGGCCTCACGCTCGACGAAGGCGGCATTCCCGATACCGCCGAGGCTCGCTTCGCCATCGCCGAGCGCATCGTGGCCGAGGCCGCCCGCTACGGCATCGGACCGGACCGCATCCTCATCGACTGTCTGGTCATGACCGCCTCGACCAATCAACGCCAAGCCGAGCAGATTCTGCGCGCCATGTCCCTGTGTAAGGAGCGTCTGGGCGTCAAATGCGCGCTCGGCGTGTCGAACATCAGCTTTGGTCTGCCCGCCCGCCCGCTGCTGGGCTCGGTCTTTTTGGCTGCCGCTTTTGGCGCGGGTCTGGACGCCCCCATCATGAACCCGGGCTCCAAGCGCTTTATGGATACCGTCTACAGCTATCGCGTCTTGAGCGTTGAGGACGAGGGCTCAACCGGATACATCGAGCGCTACGCCGGCTGGACCGATCCGTACAAGATCGCCGCGAACCCGGCGGCGGCTCAGACAGTATCGACCGACACTGTGCCCGCCGCTGGCACCGCCGGCAACGACGACCCGATTCGTCGCATGGTCGTCTCGGGCCGCAAAGGCGAGATTGCGGCCGAGACCGAGCGTCTGCTGGCAGACCACGACGCCATGGACCTCATCAACAACCACTTTATCCCCGCCCTCGACGAGGTTGGCGTTCTCTTTGACCAGGGAAAGTACTTCTTGCCGCAGCTCATGGCCTCGGCCGAGGCCGCGCGCGTGGGTTTTGACACCATCAAGCGCCTGATGCCCGCCGGCGAGATTGCCGACAAGGGCAAAATCTGCGTGGCCACCGTCAAAGGCGACATCCACGACATCGGTAAGAACATCGTCAAGATGCTGCTCGATAACTACGGCTATACCGTCTTTGACCTAGGCCGAGACGTCGACCCGCAGGAGGTGCTCAAGACCGTACGGGAGCGCGACATCAAGCTCGTCGGCCTCTCGGCGCTTATGACCACCACGGTCGTCGCTATGGAGGAGACCATCAAGTTGCTCCATGCCGAGGTTCCGGGCGTCAAGATCATCGTAGGCGGCGCCGTACTCACCCCCGAATACGCCAAGCAGATCGGCGCGGACTACTACGCCAAGGACGCCGCCGAAAGCGCTCGTATCGCCGAAGAGGTCTTTGGGCGGTAACACAACGGAAACAACCGAGCACCAAAACGTGCCGCATGCGCCACTTGGCACGTGCGGCACGTTAGAATAGACAAGACTATGCTCGTTTTGGCAGATAGGAGTGCAAGGATGGCGATCACGCCCGCAGAAATCGCGGAAACCCGCGGCATGGTTGAGGAGCAGAACCTCGACATCAGGACCATCACCATGGGTGTTTCGCTCATGGGTTGCGGCGACGAGAACCTCGACCGCATGTGCACGAAGATCTACGACCACGTGACGCACACGGCTGAGCATCTGGTCGAGACCGCCGAGAACCTCGAGCGCGAGTACGGTATCCCCATTGTCAACAAGCGCGTTTCCGTCACCCCGGTGGCGCAGATCGCCGCGTGCTGCAAGGATGAGGACCTCACCCCCATCGCGCATGCCCTCGACCGCGCGGCCGAGACGCTCGGCATCGATTACCTGGGCGGCTTCTCCGCACTCGTCCAGAAGGGCATCGGCGACGCCGACCGCCGCGTCATCCAGTCCATCCCCCAGGCGCTTGCTACCACCAGCCGCGTCTGCTCCAGCGTCAACGTCGCCAGCCTGCGCGCCGGCATCAACATGGACGCCGTGCTCATGGCGGCTCAGACCATCATCGATGCCGCCAAGCTTACGGCAGATGAGGATTCCGTCGGTGCTTCCAAGTTTGTCTGCTTTGCCAACATGGTCGAGGACTCCCCGTTTATGGCGGGCGCCGTTCACGGCGGTGGCGAGGCCGACGCCGTCATCAACGTAGGCGTCTCGGGCCCCGGCGTTATGGCCGCAGCCCTGGAGAAGCTGCCCGATTCCGCATCGATGATGGAAGTCGCCGAAAAGATTAAGCAGACCGCCTTTAAGATCACCCGTGCCGGCGAGCTCATGAGTCGCGAGGCCGCCCGTCGCCTAGGTGTCGAGAAGGGCATTGTCGACCTGTCGCTGGCGCCTACGCCTGCCGTCGGCGACTCCGTCGCGCGCATCCTCGAGATCATCGGCGTGGGCACCTGCGGTGGCCCTGGCACGACCTGCGCGCTCGCCATGCTCAACGATGCCGTCAAGAAAGGCGGCGTCATGGCTAGCTCCAGCGTGGGCGGCCTCTCGGGCGCCTTTATCCCCGTGTCCGAGGACGCCGGCATGATCGCCGCCGTCGAGGCCGGCGCGCTTTCGCTCGAGAAGCTCGAGGCCATGACCTGCGTGTGCTCCGTTGGCCTGGACATGATCGCCATTCCCGGCGACACCCCGGTCGAGACTATCGCCGGCATTATCGCCGACGAGATGGCCATCGGCGTCATCAACAATAAGACCACGGCCGTGCGCGTGATCCCCGCCATCGGCAAGGGCGTGGGCGACTGCGTCGAGTATGGCGGTCTGTTTGGCCGTGCGCCCATCATGCCGGTGAACCCCAACGCCGGCACCGTGCTTGCCCACCGCGGTGGACGCTTCCCGGCACCGCTGAACTCGCTCAAGAACTAGCGGGGAGTTACAGGGCGAGGAGCCCCGCCGCCGGGCGGCAGACATATAAGGTCGCCTGCTCGGACAGTCCTGACTCGCACGGAGAGCACATTAAGTGCTCTCCGGCTCGTGCGGAACTCGCGATCGACCTTATATGTCTGCCGCCCGGCGGCGGGGCTCCCGCACAACGGGACCTCAGTTGGGTTCTATCCCGGTTGCAGTTGCTTCGCTCCTGCACTACATGGTCGATACGGCGGTTTGGCGTTGGATCGGTTCTTTCTGATATATGCTGGTTGCGGTTCTTCTTTTGGGAGGGGCCGCTTTTTTGTTGCTAGGAGGTTGGCCCGTGGTTGATGGGGATGCTCGTTCTGAGCTGCTTTCTGCGGATTGGAATGAGGAATGGATGCGTCTACAGGCTGCTCGGCGGCGGGCTGATGATTCTTTTGAGTGGGACAAACGTGCTCGGCATTTTCGTCCACTGGAGACTGCCCCCTACGCCCGAGATTTTATAAAGCTACTGGCGCTTGAGCCCGGCGAGTCGTTGCTCGATATGGGGTGTGGGGCCGGGTCGATTGCTATTCCGCTTGCTCAGGCTGGACATCCCGTGATTGCCGCTGATTTTTCCCCTGCTATGTTGGGCACGCTTGATGCTGGCATTGAGTACTATGGGCTCGAGGATCGCATTACACCGCTTGAGCTTGCTTGGGATGATGACTGGGATTTGGTTGGACCGGTCGCGAAAGCGGTAGATGTTGCCTTTGCGAGTCGCTCGGTTACTACGAACGACCTAAAAGGCGCGCTTGCCAAGCTCGACCGTACGGCTCGGCGGCGTTGTGCTGTCACGATGGTCGCCAACTCCAGCCCGCGCTATGACCTGCACGTGATGAATGCCATCGGCGCCTCGGTTACCCGCAGCAATGGTTTTGTGTACGCCTTTAACATCCTTATTCAGATGGGTGTACTACCGCAGGTCACGTATTTTGAATCGCCCCGTCGTGACACCTTCGATAGCCTCGAGGCCGCCGTGGCAGACCTCTCCCGTATGCTCGAGCATGGCAACGAGGATAAGATCGATCGTCTGCGCGACTATATCGCCCAACATATGATCGAGAACCCCCATGCCGGCGAGCCGGGATCCAAGGGCGTGCCGCAGGGACGTTACATGCTCGACCACATCCGCAAGGTCCGATGGGCGTTTATCGCCTGGGAGCCGGTCTCTGCGCCCCGACCGTAGCCCATCTAAAGCATGCATCGTCTACCCGCCCGGCATCCGCATTCTTTGCGAACTGGCAAACGCGCTCCACACCGCGCCGTTCCTGCGCTATCGTGGGACAGCTCACGTAGATTAAGGCCCCATCGCGGGGCGCCCCATACATAGAAAGCGAGATCCCATGGCACTGACAGGAGCCCAGGTCAAGCAGCTTCGCAGCATGGCCCATCACCTCAACCCCGCCATCATCATCGGTAAGTCCGATGTCAACGAGGGTACCGTCGAGCAGACGGCCGCCTACCTGGAGAAGCACGAGCTCGTTAAGTGCTCCGTGCTGGACGGCTCCAGCCTTTCTGCCCGCGAGGCCGCCGAGGAACTCGCCGAGCGCTGCCACGCCGACGTCGTTCAGGTTATCGGCCGCAAGTTCTCGTTGTATCGAGAGTCCTCGCGCAAGGATATCGAGAAGATCAAGCTCGTCTAAGGGCCGATCGGTTCACACAGAGCAAGCCTGCGGGCGTCCGAATGATACGGGCGCCCGTTTTTTATCGCTCAATGAACGGTCGGTTGACCCTGCTTTCGACCAGACGCTCGTAGAGACGCTTGGTCTCGGGCTCGGGAACGCCTGCGACCTGTTCCTTAAGATGATGGATATGCCCGCTATAGAGCTCGACGATATCGCGGCGTCTCCCCGCCGCTCCGTACACGCGCATGGCGCATCGCACCATGTCCTCGCGTGCGGTCTCCTGACGTAGCCCCGCTTCTACCAGCCAGATTGCCGACTGCAGGTCGTTTTCTTCCAAGGCAGCGCTTGCTCCCACAATCATGCAGTCGATAAACTTCGACTGCATGATGCGGCGCATGCGCAAAAAGTACGTCGGATTGCAACCGTTGGGGATATACAGCGGTCCGGTATAGAGCTGTTCGATCTTAAGACACAGCTCGACCAGGTGAGGCCCACGCACTCTTGTGCGATTACCCAAAATTTCGCGGCTTATCTGCTCAAATAGCTTCACATCGGTCTTAACGTAATCCCTGTTGAGGCCAAGGCAGTCGTTTTGAATCAGGACGCACGACTTGCCATCTGGCGTGGGTCCCAAAGCGGATCGTAAGCGTGACACAGTCGAATACAAGTTGTTACGGGCGCTACTGTACTCGGCATGTGGCCACAGTTCCATAGCCAAGGTCTCGCGATCGACAAACGAATCGATACCCAACGCAAGCCGCTCGGCAAGCGTTGCCGCTTTCTTACGACGCCACATCTTGTCTGTGATGGGGAATCCGTCGCGCTCGGCACGAAACGTGCCAAACATGCGAATCTCGATATGATCGATAGCGTCGACGGGTTCGACCTCGCCGACCTGGAACAGCCGCTCGCTCTCTCCCTCCAAATCGTCGCGCAGCGAATATCGCGATAGCTCACGCACCGGGAGCTTCTTTCGAATCTTGGCAGCAGGCTCGCCCAGGCAATGCATCGCAAGGCGTGCAAACAGCCGATACGCTGGCTCCAGAATCCCAGAACGATTCATAGACATCCAGGCGGCAAGATCGCTGTCACGGCCCGCAGACGCCAAATGCAGCGCTACGACCCAAGCCTCCGCGCCGCCGACTTGTGTCCGACTTAGGTCGAGCAGCTCTGCCTCTTCTCGTACCGACACCATCGACGTATTGCGAAGGCTTGATGCACGCTCCAACAGCAACGCGTTGTCGCGCATGTATGCGATCGACTCGTCAGCAAGCTTGAGCACCTGGACCGCGCGGAACTTCGCGTTGACCGGGCGCCCCTCGGCGAGCGCCTGCCAGCCTTCGAGTAGCAGGCCAAACAGCTGGATTTGATTGTCACGCACGCGCACGGCAAAGCGATCGAGCTCATTAAACGCCGTATCGTCAGTCATTGGCAGGCCCGCAAGCAGACGCCGTGCCGCCAGCACCATACGCACCCAGACAGCCGGCGCCTTAAGCCCACGAGCATCGAGTACCTCCCGTGTTCGAGACATCTCGTCGTCACGCTCATCGATTCCCATAAAGGACCCATCAAAGAGCTCCACCAACATCCGATCTGCCCGTATGAGAATCTCTGCAATATCGAGTTCGCAATCATATACCTTGTTCGCCTTGAGTCCCGAAAGTGCTGCGCCGTCTTTCGCCTGTTCGGTCAGCCGGCTCTTAACCTCGATATGCGCCGACAGCATATCGAGCGCAGCACAAGATGCCTCATTTTTTGGAAGAGCAGGATTGGCTGGAAGCCCAAGCTCGCAATCTCCATAACAGACGACCGTAAGCACCTGGGCGACTTTCCAAGAAACCAAATCAATCTCGCGGACCGACTGTGCGCTCGCATGTTCGACAATCGAGGCCATATACCGGGCCAGTTTAGTATTCGAAACGCTTACCGCCGCCAAATAGACACCAAGTGCCTCGGTGGGCGTCGGCTCCAACGCGGGCTTGTCGGCATCCGTCGTCCTCAGTACCGCGCGACAGACATCCCCTCCATGCCCAGTCAGAGCCAAATCGACACCATACTGTCCAGCAAGCTCAAGGACGGCGTCGCGATCCAAAAAGGCATCTGCCAAATCCATCGCAGCATCGCATCGGCCCGCCTTGAGCAGAATGCGTGCCGCGCGCATAACGAGCTCTGGACGAATTTCCGCAACCATTTTTCGTAATCTCAGGCGCGCGTTATCCTCGGTGCCCATACACGTAAAGCTTCGGTCGACCGGATCGACACCAAAAATCGGATAATCACGAACAAGATAGGACTGATCGATCATGGAGAGCCTGACACCGCATGCCTCAAGTTCCGCAATCTTGCCCTCGCCCATCAGGGCCATCACGCACGCCACGTTAAATAGGGCGCCGTTATCGATTGATGCCATATCGGCAAGTGCCGCACCGTATACGTTGACAATCTCGTTTTCGAGCAAGCTGGCAACGTCGCCCTCTCCGTACAGCCCCGTCTGCATAGCCGAAACCAACTCGGGAACACCCTGTGTGAGCTGGTAAAAATCGAGCGACGTGCTAATCGAGAACGCCGATGCCCAAGCCGAATACTCATAGGCATGCACCTTGAGCATCTGCGCATTGATCTTGACCGAGTCACCCAGCCCGCGAATCAACTGGCGATTTGAGGGGCGGCAGGTGACAAAGACCCCGATCCCCATAGTGCGCAGGCCTCGTATTCGATCGATAAGCTCCTCGGTATCTTGCTGATCGAGGTTGGGGACGTTATCAATCGCAATCAACGATCGCGGTTTGTCCTCAAGTTCATCTGTGACCACTTCGAGCTGCATAAACACCTCGCGGGCAATCGCGCGGTCAGCCTCGATGATTCGTACCAGACCGCGCGTCGGGTCGCTTTTGACTTCCTGAGTGTACTGAAGCAATATCGATGTTTTCCCAAACCCATCTGGTGCATAGAGCAACACAATGCCCGCCTTGCGGCCCTTGACAATCAACTCGCTCATCAGGCGATCACGTCGGACCATATAACCTGTGCCCAATGGCGCCAATTCGAGATCGTCCGTATCGTTCAGCCCGTTCATCATGCTCGCTCCTTACCTCGGCCACATGGACACCGTAATCGCAAGACAGCCCAAGCCATCCCGTAAATCGAACGACGCAGAGTTTTAGGTTGTCTTTCGGTTCGCATTTGGCAAGTTTTTGTTCAGCGAGCGCCGATTGAAACTTTTCCCCCAACCAACCGGTCTTTGCGCAGGTCAATGCGCTTGCCAGCATGTCCCACTCATTTGGCAGTGTAACGCAATGGGGCTTGTAATATTTTGTTGCGCAACTCGCCTACGCGCTGCTACCGTTTGCGACTCATTAGTAGCATATTTGAATAGAATATGCTAGAGAATGCATCACACTATACGAGGCACCACCGTCAAGCTTTTGGCAAGCTAATGTTATGCACACCATAAAGCCCGCGCTCATTCTGATTCCGCTGGCAGATATTGCGGACGGACGCAGCATAGGGGCCCATGAGTCTATAAGCTAGCCGCCATCACGCATATGCATAATAAAAAAGGCCCCCGCAGAACGGGAGCCTGTAACAAAGTAATAACAAATCGCTCGGATTGTACTACTCGCAGAGCGAAAGGGCAGCCTCGTCGGCAACGACGACGCAGTTGGTGTGCAGCTGCAGGATCGAAGCCGGGCACTCGGGCGTAACCGGGCCATAGCACATATCGTGAACAGCCTGAGCCTTGGCCTCGCCGTTGGCGACGACCAGGATCATGCGGGCATACATGATGGTCTGGGTACCCATAGTGTAAGCCTGGCGGGGAACGTCGTCGATGCTATCGAACAGGCGGCTGTTGGCCTGAATGGTGCTCTCGGTGAGGTCGACACAGTGCGTACCCTTGGAGAAGTGGTCATCGGGCTCGTTGAAGCCAATATGACCGTTATTACCAATGCCGAGCAGCTGCAGATCCGGGTAACCGGCGGCAGCGACGATCTTATCGTACTCGGAGCAGGCAGCGGCGGCATCGGGGTTGGAGCCATCGGGCACGTGCGTGTTATTCAGATCGACGTTGATGTGATCGAAGAAGTTCTCACGCATGAAGTAGTGATAGCTCTGGGGATCATCGTGCGAAAGGCCGCGATACTCGTCCAGGTTATAGGTGCTGACCTCGGAGAAGTCAATATCGCCCTTCTTGTACCAATCGGCGAGCTGCTTGTAGGCGCCAATAGGAGTGGAGCCGGTAGCAAGACCGAGTACGCAATCGGGCTTAAGGATAACCTGCGCCGAGATGATATTGGCGGCCTTGCGGCTCATATCCTCGTAGTCTTTAGCTTTAATGATCTTCATTACGCATCCTTTCTCGTAGAAGAGAGGCAAGGCTCCCCTTACAAGCACTTGCCCGCGGCCTGCGTCGGCCGCAACCAACGTGTGCGGCCACCAGGGCGAGGTCGCGTAATGTATGTATCTCGTGTCTAGCCGCGTCGAGGCCCCTGCCCGTCCACGGTGACCCGAAGCCTTTTAGCCTCGGACATTTTTCATCTTGCCACGAAGGGCGCCCTCTTTCAAGGGCGCCCTTCGTAAACGTGTTTGAATTGTAGGCCAAAGGGCAAGCGAACGAGTTAGCGCTCGCGAGCGACGATGAGCTGATCCATCTCCTCGACATGCTCGCCAACGGAGCCCTTGATGCTCGAGAACTCAACAGAGTTGCACACCAAAATGGGAACCGTCACATCGTAGCCCTCGGCCTCGATTGCCTCGCGTTCAAACTCGATAAGCACATCGCCCTTATGGACGATATCGCCCACCTGTGCATGCACGGTAAAGTGTTTGCCCTCGAGCTGAACGGTATCGAGTCCAACGTGGATTAAAACATCCAAGCCATCGACCGTGTTGAGCGCAACGGCGTGTCCCGTTGGAAAAATCGCCTCGATCTTGGCATCCGCAGGTGCAATCACGCGCGTGCCCGTAGGCCTAATGGCAACGCCTTGGCCCAAAAGGCCCGTGGCAAACGTCTGGTCGTTAACCTCGGAAAGCGGAATGACATCGCCCGAGATGGGAGCATCCAGCGTAAGGACCCGACCACGCATACCAAAAGACCTTAGGACTTTAGTGAACATGCTCCCCCTTGGACATACCAATAATCAAAACCAGTTTTAGTAGTTTACCACTTGGCATTGGTTTTTGACCATTAGGGAAGTTCGCGCTTGACAACCTCGACGATGTCGTCAACGACGCGCTGAGTCAGCTCGTGCGTCTCGGCCTCGGCCATCACGCGAACCAGCGGCTCGGTACCGCTCGGGCGCACCAGAATGCGGCCGCGACCGTTAAGCTCCTTCTCGGCGGCAGCGACAGCGTCCCAAATGGGCTGGCAATCGTCCAGACCGGCCTTGTTGTCGGAATGCACGTTGACGAGCACCTGCGGGTACTTCTTCATGATGCCGGCAAGGTCGGTGAGGGTGCGGCCAGTGCGCTTGAGCACGGCCAGCAGCTGCAGCGCCGTCACCAGGCCATCGCCGGTGGTGTTGTGCTCCAGGAAGATGATGTGGCCGGACTGCTCTCCGCCGATAACGGCGCCGTCCGCGAGCATGCGCTCCAGCACGTAGCGGTCGCCCACGGCGGTCTGCACCATCTCAAAGCCCTGTTCCTTCATAGCGATGGAAAAGCCCAAGTTGCACATAACGGTCGAGACGATCTCGGAGTTGGCGAGCTTGCCGCGAGCGGCGAGGTCAGAGCCGCAGATGGCCAGGATGTAATCACCATCGATCTCGTTGCCCTCGCTGTCCACGAACAGCACGCGATCGGCGTCACCGTCGTGGGCCAGGCCGATGTCGGCGTGGGTGCGCAGCACGAGCTCGCGCAGGGGCTCAAGATGAGTGGAGCCGCACTCGACATTGATGTCGGTGCCACAGTAGTCGGTATTGATGGCGTGTACCGTGGCGCCCAGACGCTGAAGCGCGGCAGGCGTGGTCTGGCAGGAAGCACCGTGACCGCAGTCAACGGCAACGACCAGGCCGTCGAGCTTAAGGCCGCCGAGGGTGCTGATAGCGTGGTCGACGTATGCCTTGCGAGCGTCCTTCATCTTGATGATGTGGCCCACACCGGCGCCGGTCGGCAGCGTGTCGGCAGCCATGGCCTCCTCGGACATGACCCAGGCGCTGATCTCTTCTTCAACGGCATCGGGAAGCTTCATGCCCTTGCGACTAAAGAACTTGATGCCGTTAAACTCCGGAGGATTGTGTGAAGCGGAGATGACGATGCCGCCGTCGAGGTCGTTTTGGACGGTGAGCAGCGCCACGGCCGGCGTAGGGATAACGCCGCAGCAGTGCGGGCGACCGCCCTCGGCCATAATGCCAGCGGTCAGAGCGCTCTCGAGCATGGTGCCCGAAAGACGCGTGTCGCGGCCAACGCAAATGTCCGGACCAAGGAACTTGGTCGCCGCACGGCCAAGGCGAAACGCGAGGTCGCACGAGAGGTCGGCGTTGGCGACGCCACGGACGCCGTCGGTGCCAAAGATGTTCTGGGGCATAGGATCGCTCCTTCCCAAGTGGGCAAAACGCACTCGCCCACCCTAGTCGATAAAGAAAAGCGGGACCCGCCGAGCAATCGGCAGGCCCCGCTTGTACATTGTATCTCGTAAGGAGATAAAACCTTAGCGCTTGGAGAACTGGGGAGCGCGGCGGGCCTTCTTGAGGCCGTACTTCTTGCGCTCGACCACGCGAGCATCGCGCGTAAGGAAACCGGCCTTCTTGAGGTCAGCACGGTAGTCGCCAGCGTTCAGAAGAGCGCGAGCGATGCCCAGGCGCAGAGCGCCGGACTGACCGGAGATGCCGCCGCCATCGCACAGAGCGATAACGTCGAACTGACCGGCGGTATCGGTCACCTTGAAGGGAGCAAGGGCGTTCTCAACGAGCTGATGACGGCCGAAATACTGCTCGGCGTCACGCTTGTTGATGGTCACCTTGCCGGTGCCGGGGACGAGACGGACGCGGGCGACGGCGTTCTTACGACGGCCGGTACCCTGGTAGACAACGGTGTTCTCAGCCATCTTTAAGCCTCCAGCTCAATCTTCGTGGGGTTCTGGGCAGCATGCGGATGCTCGGCACCAGCGTAGACCTTAAGCTTGGTCATCTGGGCACGGCCGAGGGTGGTCTTGGGCAGCATGCCGCGAACGGCGCGCTCGATGACCTTCTCCGGGTGCTTCTCCATAGCCTGGTGGAAGCTCTCAGCCTTGAGGCCGCCGTTGTAGCCGCTGTGGCGATAATAGGTCTTCGTGTCGGCCTTGTTACCGGTAAGCTGGACCTTATCGGCGTTGATGACGACAACGAAATCGCCGCAGTCGCTGTTGGGCGTGAACTGGGGCTTGTTCTTACCGCGCAGGATCATTGCGATCTGAGTGGCAAGACGGCCCAGGACAGCACCATCGGCGTCGACGAGAACCCAGTTGCGCTGGACCTCGCCCTGCTTGGCGTAGTGAGTCGATTTCGAAATCACTTAGACTCCTCCATGTACAGTACGTGTTGTTACAGAGATTCACGGGGCTCTGCAAGTAACCCGTCCATATTACCCCGCCCGTCGCCCGAGTCAACAGGTATTTTGGCTCTGACCAGACTTTCTGCACATGTCGTCCATCGGTAATGATGTCGCGACGCTAGCGCTCGACAAATGCCTTGATATCACTTAGCAGACGCTTTGCCTCCTGACGACCCTGAATATACAGGTCGAGAAGCTTTGTCGGATCGTGCTCGACGTGACCGACCTCGACAGGCTTTTGCGGGGCAACGACCAGCGCGCGGCCCTCGCGCTCATACTTCCACAGATGCATGCGCTGGATGTTATAGCGGTCGTGGCGCGTCTCAATAGCCTCGAGCAGATAGGGGTAGTCGGCATAGCGGGCGCGTGCGGCAGGCATAAACTCGTAGGGCTTTTTCTCGTACGAGCGGTCCTGCGTGACAATGACAACCGCGCGATCGAAGCCGGCCTCCTCCAGCACGTGCTCGATGGGGACCGAATCGGCTACGCCGCCGTCGACGTATTTGTGCCCGTCGATCTCGACCGGCGGCGTCACCAGCGGCAGCGACGTCGAGGCGCGCACGGCATCGAGGTCGAGCACGGCGCTTTTGACCGGCAGGTATGCAGCGGTTCCAAAGAGCATGTCCGTCGCGACGGCGTACATCTCGATGGGGCTCGCGTCGAATGCCTCGTTATCAAAGGGATCCAAGCGGTCCTGGACATCGTTGAAGATGAAGTCGTAACCCACGATGGAGCCCGTGGACGCAAACGATGCGGCACCCATGAAGCGGTTGTCGTTGCAGAAAGTCAGGTTGATGCGGTTGGCACGGCCGATCTGGTGCGACTTGTAGTTCACGCCGTTGAGGGCGCCGGCCGATACGCCATATACTGCCGGAATCTCGACGCCGGCTTCCATGAGGACGTCGAGCACGCCCGCGGTAAACTGCCCGCGAAAACTGCCGCCCTCCAAGACGAGCGCGACCTTGCCGGCGTTCTTTGCCTTATCTTCTGCCGTCATGTTGACCTCCTACTGTTTCGTTTTGGCCTTCTTCTACCCAGTTTTGAAATGGAGAGCGCATGGGTTTTGGAGTTGAGTAGGACGGGGCGGCTGGCGGAAAGCACGCCCCGCTCTGGGGGGCGATTCCGGGATGGACTTTCCGCCAACAACCCATCCGGAAAATGCATCCCATTCTGAGCGTAGATTCTGGGATGCAACTTCCGCTTGAGGCGTCAACGTGAGCAGTCAATTTGGGACGGGGCTATTTTAGCTGCCCTTTGACTGTCGACGAATTATTGGGGACCGGAACTAATATCGACTGGCTTATAGGGGTAGCTAAAATAGCCCCGTCCCAAATTGACTACTCCACCTTGTAGAGGCTTTGCGCGGAGAATCCGCGTATTTGCTTCGCAAATCCGCACCGGCTTCGGCCGCCTGCCGGCGTCCTCGCCCGCGGGCTAAAAACGCTTACGCGTTTTCTTTACGCCCGCGCCCTGCATAGAGTTCGATTCTCCGCGGTGCGGGGATGACGCTGGTGCAGGGCGTTGCCGGCTGTCATCCGATCGGCATCGCATCTATATAGGGTCGAGGCTTTGCGCGGAGAATCCGCGTATTTGCTTCGCAAATCCGCACCGGCTTCGGCCGCCTGCCGGCGTCCTCGCCCGCGGGCTAAAAACGCTTACGCGTTTTCTTTACGC
>NZ_JBQKFW010000016.1:0-46189 GCF_052119145.1 Collinsella sp. LCP19S3_H3 | reverse complement strand
TTCCGAACCCGGAAGCTAAGCCCCATCGCGCCGAGAGTACTGCGGGGCCAGCCCGTGGGAGGCCAGGGCGCCGCTGACCGGTGGACGGCACCGAGCCGTGCGCTTGGACTGGGAAGGGGGAGGCCTCGCGGCCTCCCCCTTTTTTGCGCTATATACAAGCTGTGCTTTGTGAACGGACTCTTCCTTTGACTCTCTTACTGTTTGGCTGTTTTTTGAACCGTCGCTTTGTATTTGCGCGATAATTACTCGCATTGACGTTAGGGAGGGCTTGATGTTTACCGTTTTCGTTTTGGGCAATATTGCTTCGGGTAAATCGACTGCCTGCCGCTTTCTGGAATCTCGCGGAGCCCTGCTTATCGATTTAGACGTTCTTGCCAAATCGCTGTACGTGCCGGGGTCGGATATCGTCAATGCTCTTGCTGAAGAGTTTGGCTGGGATATTTTGGACGAGGATGGCGGTGTTCGACGTAACGTCCTCGCTTCTCGAGCTTTTGTTTCTCTCGATACGGTTGCAAGGCTCAATAGTATTGTGCACCCCGTTCTCGTTGAGCAGCTTTCGCTGAGGATTCTCGATCCTGTTTGCTGTACGGTTTCGTCTCCCCGCTATCCCTTTGCGGCGGTCGAAGTATCTGCTCCTACTGGCTTTGAGGACGCCTTTGGCCTTGCGGATGAAATTATGGTTGTTAGCGCTCCTTTAGCGGTCCGTCGCGAACGCGCTATTCACCGTGGTATGGAACCATCCGATTTTGATGCTCGCTGTGCTTGCCAACCCGATGAGTCTTCGCTTTGCAGTCTCGCCACGACCGTGATTGATAACGCAGCGGGCGACAGCTCGCTCTTTGAACAACTGGACGCGTGGCTTGCTCGCCATGGCCTTATGGATGCTATGGATAAGGAGACGACAGATGCCTAAGACGCGTTTCTTTACGTGGTATCGCCTTGTGCCGCTGGTTGTCGTTTTCGTCTTTGGCCTTATCTCGCTCGTTTACTCGTGTGCTCCCGCCGCTTTCTTTAAACCGTTCTATCCGATTGACTATGAGGCGTATGTAAAGCAGTCCAGTATTTCGCATAATCTCGATCCGTATCTGGTGTGTGCCGTCATCAAGTCGGAATCAAACTGGGATCCCGAGGCGGAATCAAACCAGGGCGCCCAAGGTCTCATGCAACTTATGCCCGAAACCGCTCAGGATATGATCGCTAAGGGCCTTGTCGACGGGGATGAGTATTCTGCCGATAACCTGAATGACCCCGCTTCGAATATCGAATTTGGGTGCGCGTACCTCTCGTACCTGCTGACATATTTCAATGGTTCGACGGATAGCGCTATTGCTGCTTACAATGCCGGAATGGGCAATGTCGATGGGTGGGCGCAGCAAAACACATCGCTCCATAACGCGATTGCCTTTCCCGAGACGCAAGCCTATTTGATTCGTGTCAATAATGCCTGGGTTCGCTATAAGACCCTCTATCCTGACCGGTTCGTATAGGACTATGCCTGCCGCCTGCGTATACTGCAGATGTATGAGTTAGGAGTATCCATGGCGGATTTTGAAGTTGAGCGTGTTGGCGGAGAGCTCAAACGTTTTGGCGTTGAGGGCTCTGAGGTACCGTTTGAGGTCGTGTCTCCCTATGAGCCTGCAGGTTCCCAGCCAAAGGCCATTGAGTCGCTTGTGCAGGGTGTGAGGGACGGAGACCGCTATCAGGTTTTGCTTGGCGTGACCGGCTCGGGCAAGACCTTTACCATGGCCAAGACCATCGAAGCTCTCGGTAAGCCAACGCTGGTCATGGCCCCCAACAAAACCCTCGCCGCCCAGCTTGCGAGCGAGCTCAAAGAATTCTTTCCCAACAACGCCGTGGTCTACTTCGTCTCGTACTACGACTACTATCAGCCCGAGGCATATGTGCCGCAAAGCGATACGTATATCGAGAAGGATGCTTCGATTAACGAAGAAGTCGAGATGCTTCGACATCAGGCGACCGCCTCGTTGCTTTCTCGACGCGATGTGATTGTCGTTGCTTCGGTGTCCTGCATCTATGGCATCGGCTCTCCTGAGGACTATGCGGGGCTGGCGCCGAATGTCGACAAGAAAGTACCGCTCGAGCGCGATGACTTTATCCATGCGCTCATCGACATTCAGTACGACCGGAACGACTATGACTTGGCGCGTGGCACCTTCCGCGTGCGCGGTGATGTTGTCGATGTGTATCCGCCCTATGCCGAGCATCCGTTGCGATTTGAGTTCTTTGGCGATGAGGTCGAGCTTATCGCCGAAATCGATGAGGTTACCGGTGAGATGCTTCGTGAGTATGAGGCTATTCCCGTGTGGCCGGCATCGCACTATGTGACCGAGAAGCCCAAGGTCAAGGCGGCCTTGAAGTCAATCAGTGAAGAGTGCGAGAAGCGCGTCGCGGAGCTCAAGGCGACCAATAAGCTGCTCGAAGCGCAACGACTGCAGCAGCGCACCGATTATGACTTAGAGATGCTCGAGACCATGGGTTTTTGCAACGGTATCGAGAACTACTCTCGCCATTTAGACGGGCGTAAGCCGGGTGAGCCGCCGTTTACCTTGATTGACTACTTTCCCAAGGACATGCTCTGCATCATAGACGAGAGCCACGTGACGGTGCCACAGATTCGCGGCATGCACGAAGGCGACCGATCGCGCAAAGTTACGCTTGTTGAACATGGTTTTCGCCTGCCCTCGGCGCTCGACAATCGTCCGCTTCGCTTCGATGAGTTTGAGGCGAGAATCCCCCAGTTCATCTATGTTTCGGCAACGCCGGGCGACTACGAGCTGCGGGTGAGCCAAAACGACGTGGAGCAGATTATTCGTCCGACCGGCCTGCTCGATCCCAAGATCGACGTGCGTCCCGTTCGCGGTCAGATTGACGATCTTGAGGACGAGATTCGCGAGCGCGTTGCCCGCAAGGAGCGCGTGCTGGTGACCACGTTGACCAAGCGCATGGCCGAGGACCTGACCGACCATCTACTTGATGCGGGCATTAAGGTCAATTACATGCACTCTGATACGGCGACAATGGACCGTGTCGAGATCCTGCGAACGCTGCGCGAGGGCAAGATCGATGTTCTCGTTGGCATCAACCTGCTTCGCGAGGGCTTGGATCTTCCCGAGGTCTCACTGGTGGCAATTCTCGATGCCGATAAGGAAGGCTTCTTGCGCAACCGTCGTTCGCTGATTCAGACGATTGGCCGTGCGGCCCGTAACGCCGATGGCGAAGTCATCATGTATGCAGATGTTGTGACCGATTCGATGAAAGCGGCCATCGAGGAGACGCAGCGTCGTCGCGAGATTCAGATGGCATATAACGAAGAACATGGCATTGTGCCCAAGACAGTGCGCAAGGCCATCAACGACATCTCAAGTTTTATTGCCGAGGCCGAAAAAACTGTGGGCTCCAAGGGACGCTCGAAGGGCGACTCTCTTGGCCATGGCGCATTCTATACGCCCGATGAGTCGGGCGAGGGCGGTGTGCCGGAAACGGCGGCGACCGAGCAGACACTTGCGGAGCAGTTGGAAGAACTACCGCATGACGAGCTTGTGCGGATCGTCGAAACCATGGAAGAGGATATGCGTAACGCTTCTGCCGCCATGGACTTTGAGGAGGCGGCGCGCCTGCGTGATGCTGTCGTTCAGATTCGGGCGATGCTCGAGGGTGCGTCTGAGGACGAGACGATCGAGCGCTTACGTTCGCAGGCCCGCAAGGGTTCCACGTTCGCATCGGGTAGAAAACGCCAGGGTGCACGGTTTAAGAAATAGCGAACAGGCCCCGAGCTCCATAGGGAGCTCGGGGCCTGTGTCTTTTGCGCGCTGGAATTCGTTCGCTAGAGGTCTGCGATCAGGGCTTCGGCACAACGGATACCGTCGGTGGCCGCGCTCATGATGCCTCCGGCATATCCAGCTCCCTCACCACAAGGGTAGAGGCCCGGGGTCGACACGGCATGGCACGTTCGGTCTCGGGTGACAGTGACCGGTGAGCTCGAACGAGTCTCCACGCCGGTAAGAACGGCATCGGGGCGGTCGTAGCCCCGTAGCTTTTTTCCGAGTAGGGGAAGTCCCAGGCGGAGCGACTCGACGATATGCTGCGGCAGGGCTTCGTCAATTGCCGTCCAGGTCACACCGAGCGGATAGGTGGGCTTTACCTTTCCCGGCGCCTTGCTGGCGCGTCCTGCGAGGAAATCTCCGACGAGTTGTGCCGGTGCGTTCCAGTTGGAACCGCCCAGGCGATAGGCGGCCGCCTCGCAGGCGCGCTGGAGCTCGATGCCGGCGAGCGGGTCATCGTCGGGAAGGTCCTCGGGCGTGACGTTAACGAGCAGGGCGGCATTTGCGTTACGGCCGTCGCGGGCATTGAGGCTGGCGCCGTTGACGCACAGGTGGCCCTGCTCGGAAGAGGCGGCGACAACCTGCCCGCCGGGGCACATGCAAAACGAGAACACGCTGCGGCCGTTGGGAAGATGGGCGACGAGTTTGTAGGGGGCTGCTCCGAGGGCAGGATGTCCCGCCGAGGCTCCATATTGGGCTCGGTCGATGTCGCGCTGCGGATGCTCGATGCGAACGCCCATGGCAAAGGTCTTTTGTGCGAGGGCCACGTTGTGGTCCTTAAGGAGTTCAAAAATATCGCGAGCAGAATGCCCGCAGGCGAGGATGAGGTGCTTTGTCTCAATTGGCTCGCAAGCGGCGTCTTGGGACGATTGGACATCAATACCGATGATGGCGCCAGACGCGTCGATGCGAATGTCGACGAGTTTTGTTCGATAACGGACGACACCTCCGAGCTGCTCGATGCGCTGGGATATAGCGGTAACAACCGTGGGAAGGATGTCGGAGCCAATGTGCGGCTTGGCATCCCACAGAATATCGCGGGGCGCACCCGCCTCGACGAAGGTTTCGAGGATGAGGCGATGGGCGGGATTTTTGGTTCCCGTATTGAGCTTGCCGTCCGAGAAGGTCCCCGCGCCGCCCAGACCAAACTGAATATTGCTCTCGGGGTCGAGGATGCGCTCCTTTAGAAAGAGGTCGATCGCCTGCGAGCGGCGAAATGCCGGGTCGCCGCGCTCGATGAGCAAGGGCTTCAGACCTGCTTCGGCAAGGGTGAGTGCGGCGAAAAGGCCGGCGCATCCGGCACCGACGACGACGGGGCGCTCTTTGGGTGCGCCGGAAACGGGGGAGGGGAATGAAGGCTCATCGTCTTCTATCGCGCGTACGCGCGAGCGGTCACGCTCGGCAACGCTGTCGATCGCTTCTCGCTCGAGGTGGGGACTAGTCAGCTCAACACGAAAGCTCAGGATAAAATGGACGTCTCGTTTTTTGCGAGCGTCGATTGACTTGCGGTGGAGCTCGATGGACTTGATCTCGGAGTCCTTGCAACGCAGGACGCGCTTGGCGACTCGCTTGCCAACAATGAGGCAGGCATTTTCATCGCCGGCTTCATCGAGTGACGCGTTGACTTGGGTGATTTCGATCATCGAGGTCTCCTTAGAGGCAAGAAAGAGGCCGTCCGGTATCCCAGACGGCCCGAATGCGTTTTTGATTATAGACTGTGCGGCTACAGGCTGCTTGCAGCGCGAATGCCCGAGATCCAGGCCCACGCAAGGTTAAAGCCTCCGCAATCGGCGTCGATGTCGAGCGCTTCGCCGCAGACGTATAGCGGGGCGTCGACAACGCTGCGCGCGCGTAGACTGGGCGTTGAGATGCTCTCGACAGATACGCCACCCCGCGTGACCTGCGCCGAGCGCTCCTCGGCTGTTCCCTCGACGAGCAACTTAAAGTGCTTGAGGATCGAGACCAGGTGGATGACATCGTTGGAGCCTGGATGGCACTGCTCGAACGCTGTGCAGACGACGCGGGAGAGTTGCGGGGCGAGCATGCCGTCGAGCCAACGGGGATCGCGGGGCGAAAAGCCGCCGAGCAGCTTAACGCGCCGGTTAAGCATATCGAGCAACTCGTCTTTAGAGAGGTCGGGGAAAACGTCGAGCAGGATCGTATCGCCGCGCTGGATACGACGGGAGAGGTTAAAGACAGCGACGCCCGAGATACCGAAGGTTCGAAACAGTACTTCACCGTCTTCGTGCCAGAGCTCACTATGGTTACGGGTGAGCGTCAAGCGGGCGCGGACGCGCAGACCATCCAACGTCTTGAGTGCCGCCCGATCGCCGACGACCGTTGCCGATACGGGGCAGAGGATGGGGCGCAGCGAAGTGAGGGGGAGGCTAAACGTATCGGCGATACCGGTGGGGTTGCCACCCGTGGCGATAATTACGGCATGTGCCTCCAGGGCCTCGTTCTTGCGAGGGACATCGGCGAGTGCTTTCCGAAGCGAGCGGAGCTCCGATTTTCGGTCGTCGTGCTTTTTTGCCTTGAGCGCCCGCGCTGGACGGTTTATTTGGAGTGCCCAGCCTTCGGAAGCTTTGTGCGCCGAGGCAACGTTGGCCCCGCAGATTAAGGTGACACCTAGGCGGTCGCAAACGTTGAGAAGCGCGTCGCGTACCGATTCGGCGCGAAGGGAGCGCGGGTACAGCCGGCCTTCCTCGGAGGTTGTCATGATGCCCAGCGAGGAGAAGAAACCCATAAGCTCTTGTTCGGGCTGGGGGCCCATGACGGATTCGACGAATGCGGGGTGGTTATACCGCTGTGGTTCAATCGATTCGTTGGAGAGGTTGCAGCGACCGTTGCCGGTCGCAAGGAGCTTAAGGCCGCAGGCGACATCGCGCTCAACGATGCAGACGCTTTTGCCAGCGCGTGCGGCCGTAATGGCGGCGGCGAGGCCTGAAGCCCCGCCGCCGATTACCAGGACGTCATAGAAGGCGCTCGTGTTCACTTAGGCCTCGTCGGTCTCGTGCGGGGCAATGGCCTCGACGGCAGAGACTGCCTGAGGCAACATGCCGTCGGGCAGCGCGGTCTCGACCTCGCCCTTATCGCAGGCCTCGGCGAGTGCCGGATTAATGGGAATCGTGCCCAAGATGTCGAGGTTATAGCGCTCTGCGACCTCGGGGAGCTTGCTCTTGCCAAAGACCTCGATCTTCTTGCCGCAGTCGGGGCACTCAATATAGCTCATGTTCTCGACAATGCCCAGAATGGGGACGTTCATCTTCTCGGCCATGTTAACCGCCTTGGCGACGATCATCGAGACCAGATCCTGCGGGCTCGTGACGATGACGATGCCGTCGACGGGCAGTGACTGGAAGACGGTGAGCGCGACGTCGCCTGTTCCCGGAGGCATGTCGACCAGCAGGTAGTCGATGGGGCCCCACGAGGTCTCGCTCCAGAACTGCCTAATGGCGCCTGCGATGACCGGACCGCGCCAAAGGACGGGGTCGGTCTCGTTTTGGAGCAGCAGGTTGGAGCTCATGACCTTGACGCCGTGCTCGGAGATTTCGGGCAGCATAAGGTTGCCAAGGGCATGGACGTGGCGTCCGCTCATACCGAACATCTTGGGGATAGAGGGACCGGTGATGTCGGCATCGAGGACGCCGACCTTGTGGCCGTGACGGGCAAGCTCGGTGGCGATGGCGCCGGTGACAAACGACTTGCCGACACCGCCCTTGCCGGAAAGCACGGCGATGACGCGTTTGACCTCGGACAGCGTGTTCTCCTCAAATTGCGACGGCGACGTTTGTCCGCCGGCGGCCTGTGCGTGCTCGCAACCCATGTATGACTCCTTTGTATATGTTGGGGCCGGGGCCCCGTGATGTGACACGAGCGTCATTGTACCCTCGTTTGCGAGCGGGAGTCATTTGTGATGCATTTGGGCCGAGCGTGCTTGCAATACGATGGGCCCAAGCGAATGAGCGGGCTTACTGAACTTTGCTGGCGAACTCGAGGTATTGCATGCGCTGCAGCTTGTCGATCGTCGAGGCGTATGGGCTGTCTTCAGATTCCAAATCGTAGCGCAGCCCGTCGGCACCAAGATAGCCGGCGACATTGATGGTGGGCACATCTGACCTTGTTGCAAGCAGAGCCTTTTGATAGTCGGTGAGCGGGGCGCCGATCTTATTAAGGGTAATGGCTGCAATCTCGTTTGCCCCGACGGTGTCGTAGACGTTGAGCTCGGTATTGCCAGCGATTTCATAGTTAGCCCAGACGAAATAGGTCGACTGATAGATACGGAAAGCGTGGCTTGCCGTATCTTCCTGAGGGTACAGCTCGTCGTTGAGAGTCGTTGCGGCGCTCGGCTGATGGTCGCCAAAAAAGACAAGGACAACCGGTCTGCCGATATTGCGGAGCTCGTTGATAAAGTACTCGAGGTCCCGGTCGGATGCGTTGATGCAGGTAAGATAGGTGTTGAGCGCGCTATTGGCGCCCTCGCTGGCTCCCTCGACCCAATAGTTTGTCAGCTCTTCGGCGGGAACGGTGCCATAGTCGTAGCCGCCGTGATTTTGCATCGTAACGTCAAAGATGAACTGCGGGGCTTCGTCGGTTCTAAGCAGGTCGAGTATCTTGTCGTAGGTGGCGTAGTCGCATACGCCGGCATGGTAACAGGGCGCACCTTCGAAATCGCCGATTGAAAGAAAGTCTCCAAAGCCCAGCTGCTGATAGATTTTATCTCGATGGTAGTTGACGGGGTTTTGCGGGTGCATAGCGGTAGCGGTATACCCAAGCTCTTTAAGGTCCTTTGCCAGGCTGTTGACGCCATTCATCTGATACAGCTGATAGGGGATTTTGCCTAATCCGACAAAGGCCGTTGTCGCTCCGGTCAAAAATTCGAATTCGGAGTTCGCCGTTCCGCCACCGGCGACCGAAGCGAGCATGGTGCCGCGAACAAGTGTGTCGGGAAGCGAGTTGTAGAATGCGGGGCCGGTGTACCCGGCCGCCTGGAGCTGCTCAAAGCACGAAAGGTCGCTAAAACTCTCGTTCATGACGGCAACAATCGTCGGCTTGATTTCATTGAACTGGGCAACGGCCGCCGCGCGCTGCTCGCTCGAGCCATACGTGCTGTCGTAGGTGGCGGCGAGCTCCTGCTCGATGCTCTGCGCCTCATCGGGCGTATAGTCTTCGGGCTTCTCAATGGGCAACTCGTTGACCATTTCGGTGAACGAAGTGATAAAACCCTGAGACGCATACGTGGTGATGGGCTGCCAACGGTCAAATCCAAAATTCAGTGCCTGCTCCAAGTCGATGCTGGAAAAGCCCGAGAGCCCCACAACGGTCACTAGCAGAAAAGCGCAGAGGTTGGCGGCGATTGCGGGGAAGACATGGGTGGGCGTACGGACCTTTCGCGGTCGAATAAGCGAAAGAAGCCCCAGGGAAATCTCTAGCAGGGCTAGAGAGGTTACGATTCCGGCGGTAAAGGTAAACTCGTATCCCTCGCTCACTTCCATTGCGGTGCCAAGGGCCAAGATATCGCTTGGCAGGATGGCCTCGCCTTTAAACGTTATGACGAAGTGCTCGGCAATGCCAAGGATGCAACAGACGACGGGCACGAGGACCATGACGCCTCCATGACGCTGTCCCAGCAAATAAAGGGAGAGCAGAACCGTCGCGAGCAGCCCGACGGAAAACCCGAATGAGTTGGCGGGAATGCGATAGAACGTTTCGTTGCAGGAAATTTCGAGTGAAACGAACGAGAGCGCTGAAACAGCGGCGATGACAAGGATGTCACGGCAAATACAGGCAACCGTTCCCGTCGCAAGATCGGTTTGGTCGATAAGTCCCGAAACCAAAGGCTCGACAAGAAGTATGACGGCGGCAGCACCGAGCGCCGAATAAGAAAGGACCCATAGGGAACTGCCCTCATTTACGAGCAATTGATTCGTAATCCATGCAGCTACCATGCCGAGCGGGATGAGGAGCGTCGCGCACCAAAAGACGCGGGCAATGGGCGGCTTTTCATTGTGTTTGATTGAAAAATACACGCGCACGACGACGGTGGCCACGATAAGGACGGCGATGAATATGGGCAGATTGGCCATGTCGCTCGAAGTGATTTCAAGGGGGATATCTTCGGTCATGGACGTTCCTCTGTTACAGCAAATTAAGTTCAGTATTTGATTACTGTAACCTTTCCACGGCATTTCGAGAAACAAAGCGCCCGATACGCAAAGCTAAAGGTCTGCGAATCTTGTATTACGAACATCTGTGCGCGTCGAGTGCGCTAAACTCATCGGCAGTATGATTCGATGCAATAGGAGGCAAGGAGCTTCCATGTCTGATTCTTCTATCGTTATTCGCGGCGCTCGTGAGCACAACCTCCGTGATATCGATGTTTCCATTCCGCGTGACCAACTCGTGGTCATTACCGGTCTTTCTGGCTCGGGCAAGAGCTCGCTGGCATTTGACACTATCTATGCCGAGGGCCAGCGTCGATACGTCGAGAGCCTTTCGAGCTATGCGCGCCAGTTCTTGGGCCAGATGGACAAACCCGACTTGGATTCAATCGACGGCCTTTCGCCGGCGGTGTCGATCGACCAAAAGACGACGTCTAAAAACCCTCGCTCGACGGTTGGCACCGTAACCGAGATTTATGACTATCTGCGCCTGCTGTTCGCCCGTGTGGGCACCCCGCACTGTCCCGAATGCGGCCGCGTCATTGAGCGCCAGACGACCGACCAGGTTGCCGACAAGGTCTTGGCGGCGGGGGAGGGTCGCCGCGCGTTTGTGCTGGCACCGGTGGTGCGCGGGCGAAAAGGCGAGTACACCAAACTGTTTGAGGACCTTCGCGCCGAGGGCTTTAGCCGCGTGCGTGTCGACGGTGAAGTGCGCTCGCTCGACGATCCAATCGATCTGGACAAGAAGTTCAAGCACGATATCGAGGTCGTGGTCGATCGCATCGTGATCCGTGAGAACTCTCTGGGCCGTATCGCCGAGTCTGTTGAGCAGGCGACCGCGCTGGCTCACGGCAATGTAAATGTGTACATGCTGCCCGATCGTGATGCTCCCGAGGGGACCGAGGGCGAGCTGCTGGAGTATTCGTTGGCCTTGGCGTGCCCGGAGCATGGACACTCCATTGACGATCTTCAGCCGCGTGATTTTTCGTTTAACGCTCCCTATGGCGCATGTCCTGAGTGCGACGGCCTGGGCTTTAAGAAAACCGTTGATGCCGAGGCGCTGATCGAGGACCCCTCGAAGTCCATTGCCGACGGAGTCTTTGGTAGCCTGTTTGGCAATTCGAACTACTACCCGCAGATTTTTGCTGCGGTCTGTAAACACTTTAAGGTAAGCGCCGATACGCCGTGGGAGGACTTGCCCCCTCGCGTGCGTCGTGCATTCTTGGATGGCCTGGGCGATACGAAGATCTCGGTTGACTACCAAAAGCTCGACGGACGTCGTAGCCAGTGGGATACCAAGTTTTCGGGCGTTCGCAACATCCTGTACGAACGCTATACCGAGACGACGAACGAGAACACCAAGGCGCGCTTGGAGAAGTACATTCGCGAGGAACCGTGCTCGAGCTGCCACGGCGCTCGTTTGCGCCCTGAGATGCTCGCCGTCACCGTGGGCGGCAAGTCCATTTACGAGGTTTGTTGCCTGTCGTGCCGTGAGTCGCTCGAGTTTTTTGAGGGCCTGGAGCTCACCGAGCGCCAACAGTTTATCGGCGGGCGCATCGTCAAGGAAATCCTGGAGCGCTTGCGTTTTCTGGTCGATGTTGGACTCGACTATCTGACGCTCGATCGTGCCTCGGCGACGCTTTCTGGTGGCGAGGCGCAGCGTATTCGCCTGGCAACACAGATCGGCGCCGGCCTCATGGGTGTCCTGTACATTTTGGACGAGCCATCGATCGGCCTTCATCAGCGCGATAACGAGCGCCTGATCAAGACCCTTGAGCGTCTGCGCGATATCGGCAATACCGTCATCGTCGTCGAACACGACGAGGACACGATCCGTGCCGCCGACTACGTGATCGACATGGGGCCCGGCGCCGGCGTCAACGGCGGACACGTAGTCGCGGCGGGAACGCCTGCCGATATCATGGCGTGTCCTGAGTCGATGACGGGCGCTTATCTGACCGGCAAACGAATGATCCGGGTGCCTGATGAACGGCGCAAGCCCGGTCGCGGCTGCCTTAAAATTACGGGCGCTCGAGCTAACAACCTCAAAAACGTTACTGCCAAGATCGAGTTTGGTACGCTTACGGTTGTTACCGGCGTGTCGGGATCGGGCAAGAGCTCCCTGGTTACCGACACCATTGCGCCTGCCCTTACGAATGCTATTCACCGTTCGACGCGCCCTGTGGGTCCGTATAAGAGAATCGAGGGCATCGAGTGTATCGATAAGGTTATCGATATCGACCAGTCGCCGATTGGCCGCACACCGCGTTCCAACCCTGCTACCTATATTGGCCTGTGGGATGATCTTCGCGCGCTGTTTGCGAGTACGCCGGAGTCGAAGGCGCGCGGCTACTCGCCGGGCCGTTTCTCCTTTAATGTGAGTGGCGGGCGCTGTGAGGCGTGCAAGGGCGACGGACAGATCAAGATCGAGATGCACTTCCTTCCCGATATCTACGTTCCCTGCGAAGTTTGCGGCGGTAAACGCTACAACCGCGAGACACTCGAGGTCACCTACCGTGGCAAGACCATCTCGGACGTGCTCGACATGAGCGTCACCGAGGCGCTGGCCTTCTTTGGGAATATCCCGCAGATTAAGCGCAAGCTTCAGACTTTGTATGACGTTGGCTTGGGCTATGTGAGTTTGGGGCAGCCTGCCACGACGCTTTCGGGCGGCGAGGCGCAGCGTGTGAAACTCGCCAAGGAGCTTCATCGACGCCAGACGGGCAAGACGTTCTATATTTTGGACGAGCCGACGACCGGCCTTCATTTTGAGGACGTCCGCCAGCTGCTCGATGTGCTGCAGCGCTTGGTCGATGCGGGCAACACGGTTCTGGTGATTGAACACAACCTTGATGTCATCAAGGTTGCCGACCGCCTGATCGATATGGGTCCCGAGGGCGGCAATGGCGGCGGAACCGTCGTGGTCTCGGGTACGCCGGAGCAGGTCGCGGCATGTTCGCAGAGTTACACGGGCAAGTTCTTGGCACCGCTGCTCAAGCGCGACCGCGAGCGTCAGGCACAACTCGACGCCCAGTAAAGAGACGCCGTCGTACGAGAAGCGCCACCGATTCCTTTCGATTCGGTGGCGCTTCTGTGTGTCGAGATGACGTATGCGGCTAAATTGGACATATACTTAGGCGTTACGTTCGAATGCGAGGGAAGGGACATGCCATGGCAAAGGCTGCAAAGACGCCGAAAACCAATGCGATGCGCGAGCTGGAAAACGCCGGCATCTCCTATATTCTCCATACGTATGAAGACGATGGCGATGAGTCGGTGGGTTTAGGCGTCGCAATTTTGGAACAACTTGGCGAGGAGCCTGGCCAGGGGTTCAAGACCTTGGTTTGCGTGACGCCGTCCAACGAACACGTTGTGTGCTGTATTCCCGTTGCCGACGAGCTTGACCTAAAGGCCGCCGCGCGCGCCGCTGGTGAAAAGTCGCTGACCATGATGCATGTCAAGGACTTGCTTGCCGCGACGGGGTATGTCCGGGGCGGCTGCAGTCCAGTCGGCATGAAAAAACGCTTTCGGACGCTGATCGATGAGACATGCGTCCTTTGGGATACCATTTTTATCTCAGGCGGTAAGCGTGGCTATCAACTTGAGCTTGCCCCCGACGACTTAGTTGCATTTTGCGGGGCGACGGTTGCCCCGATCACGAGAGAGGACTGAGCGATGCCGCAGGAAGAATCGAAGCGCGGAGCTCACTTTGCAAAGGGTTCGGCTTCTCAGACGCCCGCGCCTGAGGCTTCTTCGGTCGATGACCAGATTCGAAACGCTTGGTCCGTTGCTGCAGATCCAGGGGAGACGGCTGTGTATTTGCGTGCCGCCGGTGCCGGTACGGTGCCTCCCCGCACGATTCTCTCTTCGGCTCGCCCCGATGAGACGGCGGTGTTTTTGGCCGCGGCTCAATCCCGTGCCGGACGGATGCCTGACGCCGGGGCGTCTCGTGCGCCGCGTCCCGATGAGACGGCGGTGTTTTTGATGGCGGCTCAGGGAAAGGGCGCACTGCAGGGTGTCCCAGCCGATCGTCCCGCGAGGCCTGCAACCGACGGTGATGGCGAGCAGTTGCTTTTGGATGACGAGTGGTCACCGCTCGGCTCGACCGATCCGGTCGAGGGCGTTGCTGTTGAGGACGATGATTGGGGTCCTTTGTCGTTTTCTGGTCGAACCGCTGCCGCCAGGGAAGTTGACACGGTGTTTGGTAATAATGCCGTAGCTAACGATGACGCTTCGTTTGACAACGATGTCACGCCTGTTGACGGAGCTTTTTCTGCCGATGATGCCGTTTTGGTCGACGACCCCTTCGCGATAATCGATGAGCCTGATATCGAGGTTGATTCTCGACAACACACTGAAGTCAGCCCCCAATCACAGGACGACGTAGATGATATGGGCTCGTCGGACTACTCTACGGTTGGCCGCTCTGCCGGCCTCATGACTGCACTGACCATTGTGTCGCGCGTCACCGGGTTTATCCGTACTTGGGCTATGGCTGCCGCCATCGGCATGTCGCTGCTTTCGTCTTCCTATCAGGTCGCCAACAACCTGCCCAATATGCTCTATGAGCTCGTGATGGGCGGTATGTTGGTTACCGCCTTTTTGCCGGTGTACATGGGCGTGCGTCGTGAGCAGGGTCGCGACGCCTCAAACGAATACGTAGGTAATCTGCTCGGCATCCTGCTTTTGCTGCTGGGCGGCATTTCGGTGTTGGGCACCGTGTTTGCTCCGGGCTTTATCTGGACGCAGTCGTTCCTTTCGGGCGATGGCGGAAGCATGGATACCGCTGCATTCATGTTCCGTTTCTTTGCCATTCAGATTTTGTTCTACGGCTTGGGCTCGGTGTTCTCGGGCGTTCTTAACGCGCATCGTGACTACTTTTGGTCGACGTTCGCCCCGGTACTCAACAATGTGATTGTCATTGCGAGTTTTATGGGCTTCGCTCCCGTATCTGCCTGCTTTGGTGAGCAAGCGGGCGTCGTTTTGATTTCGCTCGGCACGACGCTTGGCGTTTTTGTCCAGATGGCGTGCCAGATTCCCGCACTCGGTAAGCATGGTGTCCGGCCTCATATTCATATCGACTTTAAGGATCCTGCACTGCGACAGACGCTCGCGCTCGGCGTCCCGACGTTGCTCGCTACGGTATGCATGTTCGTGTCGACTTCCATTACCAACGCAGCCGCGCTGGTGGTGCAGCCCGAGACCGGTCCTTCTGTAATTGCCTATGCGCGCCTTTGGTACACACTGCCTTATGCCTTGATAGCCGCCTCGCTCTCGACGGCGCTTTATACCGAGCTTTCGCACGATGCCCAGGAAAAGGATTATGACAGCGTGCGCGTTGGTATCTCGCGCGGCGTGGCCCAGATGCTCTTCTTCCTGATTCCTTTCGCGCTATATCTCATTGTGTTTGCCCGTCCGCTCAACATGATTTATTGCGCCGGCAAGTTCGACGAGTCGGGTGTGGCGCTTGTGTCCGAGTTTCTGGTTTATCTGGCGCTCTCCCTGCCGCTCTACGGCGTGGTCGTGTTGATGCAGAAGAGCTTCTCGGCGTTGCTCGACATGAAGCCCTATAGCCGCTATTGCCTATACTCTGCTATCGGTCAGGCTGGTTCGGTTCTGCTGTTTGGTGTGGTGCTGGGCTATGGCATGCCTGCGATTGCGATTTCGTATGTTGTCGACTATGTGATTCTGGTCGGCTGTTCGCTGTGGTGGCTGCGTCGTCGTCTGCAGGGTCTTCAGGTTAAATCTATTCTGCACGGCTGCTTCTATGGCCTTTTGCTCGGCGGCCTGGGTGCCGCAGCGGGTGCCGGCGTTTTGTGGGCGCTCGAGAGTTTTGTCGGAGCGCTTGGCGGATCGATTCTTATTACCTTGGGCTATGTTTGCATCGCGGGCATGGTTTCACTTGCCGTGACTTTTGGCCTTGCCGTCCTTCTAAAGATGCCTGAGGTCTCCGCGCTTCTTCGCCGCAGGTAGGCAGTCGTGGCAGGTCATGACAACATTCCAACGCTTGCCGAACAGGTTTCGCGTGTGCCCATGCAGCCTGGCTGCTACCTTTGGAAAGATGCCAAGGGCGATGTCATTTACGTTGGCAAGGCTAAAAATCTGCGCTCGCGCATGCGTCAATATGTGACGCTGCAGGACGAGCGCCAAAAGATTCCACTGATGATGCAACTGGTTGCGAGCTTTGACTATATCGTTGTCGAGAACGAGCACGAGGCGCTGGTGCTCGAGCGCAACCTGATCGGTCAATATCATCCGTACTTTAATGTCGACCTTAAGGACGATAAGAGCTATCCCTTTATCGCTATCACCAAGAGCGATCTGTTCCCAGCTATTAAATATACTCGTGAGCGTCATAAGCCGGGAACGCGTTATTTTGGTCCCTACACCGACAGCCGCGCGGCGCGCGAGACCATTGATACGCTGCGCAAGGTAATCCCGATCTGCTCGGCTTCTTGTGCGGAATGGCGTCGATGCCGCCGTATCGTCGAGTCCCACAAGGGCGAAGAAGATATCGTCAATATGATTTGCGCTCAAAACGGGCGTCCCTGCTTTGACTTCCATGTTGGCCGCGGCCCGGGGGCATGCGTCGGTGCGATCTCTCCAGCCGACTATGCTAAAAACGTTAAACGCGTCGAGCGATTTTTGTCGGGCCATCGTAAAGATGTCGTTGATGAGCTTACATCCGAGATGACGGACGCCGCCGAAGCGCTCGATTTTGAGCGGGCGGCGCGCGTCAAGCGTCGCTTGGAAGTTATTAGGGGCCTGGACGACCGACAGCAGGTCGTTTTTCCGTCGAGTGTCGATCTCGATGTGATTGGTTTCTATCGAGAAGAGACCATTTCGGCCGCCTGCGTATTTGTTGTGCGCGAGGGGCGAACGGTTCGAACCTGTGAGTTCATTCTCGATAAGGGCCTGGATGTCGATGAAGAGGAGCTTCAGTCGGGTTTTCTCAAGCGCTATTACGACGAGACGGCTGATATTCCAGCCGAGGTGAACCTTTCCGTCGAGCTTGAGGATGCGGAGGCGCTAGGGGAGTGGCTTTCGGACAAGCGCGAGCGTTCCTGTCATCTCCATAGGCCTCAGCGCGGCGAAAAACACCGGTTGCTCGATATGGCATCTAAAAATGCGCGTCATGCCCTCATGCGTTATATGATGCGCACGGGATACGCCGACGATCGCACCAATCGAGCGCTCCTGGAGCTTGAGAGCGCCTTGGCGCTACCTGCGCCGCCAATGCGAATCGAGTGCTTCGATATCTCTACGCTTCATGGCACCTTTACGGTCGCCTCGATGGTGGTGTTTACCAACGGCCACGCCGACAAGAGCCAGTACCGCCGCTTTAAAATCCAGGCCGAATTGGACGAGGCGAACGACTTCGTTTCGATGTCCGAGGTTTTGGGGCGTCGCTATGCTCCCGAGCGGATGACCGACGAACGTTTTGGCTCGCGCCCCGATTTGCTCGTTGTCGACGGCGGCAAGCCGCAATTGACGGCTGCAATTAAGCAACTTGAGGCCCTTGGACTCGATATACCAGTTTGTGGTTTGGCAAAGGCCGATGAGGAGGTTTTCGTGCCTTGGGACGAGACTCCTGTCGTACTTCCGACCGGGTCTGCGTCGCTCTATCTCATCAAGCAGGTGCGCGACGAATCGCACCGTTTTGCCATCACGTTCCATCGCGAATTGCGCGATAAAGCCATGACGGTTTCGGTACTCGATGACGTTCCAGGCGTGGGACCCACTAGAAAACGTGCAATTATGCGCCATTTTGGCTCGATGAAGCGGTTGCGCGCGGCGAGTGAGCAAGAGATCGCGGAAGTTCGCGGCATACCTGCCGATGTTGCCAAGGCGGTCCACGAGGCGCTCGTTGCATGGAATGCCGAGCGCGCCGAGGCCGCGGCTGGCCATTCCGATAGCTAAACACGAGCATAAACAACTGATATACATGATTGCGCGATTTTCAACCATTTATTTCGCCATGATTGCCTGCTGGTTTCGGGTTTTATTAACGCTAAAACGTTTGACTAACCCAAGCGAAAACCCTGCTATCCTGCGGGTTGACGAAGACTGATATCTCACCTCGCCGATACATACTGTCTGCTGTATCGTTTGTCAACGAATTCGGTGAACGGTAGTAAATACCGTTCAAGCGTATGTATGTATCGGTCGCCGAGCGCGGCACCTCAGTTGGGTTTGTCGGTAGGTAAGGTATATATCGTCCGCAAGTTGCGCGGGGGCAAGTTTAGGTGCTCCCGGGTAAGATTCTCTATTGATAGGAGAAGACATGGCCATCATCAATAAGGGTATGTCCAGGCGTTCGTTCCTCGGCCTCACCGGCAGCGTCGCTGCTGTCGCCGGCCTTGGTCTCACTGGCTGCGGTGGCAGCTCTAGCGACGAGGGTTCCGCTCCCGCCGATTCCGCCAACCGTGGCGGCGGCGTGATCACTGCCGGTTCCGCTTACGCTCCGTCCAGCTTCGACCCCGCCAGCACTGGCTCCGCCGTGGGCCTGGGCGCTAACTGGCACGTCGTCGAGGGCCTCTACGGCATCGATTACCACGACTACAGCACTTTCAACGAGCTCGCCACCGATGATCCCAAGTCCGTGGACGACACCACCTTCGAGGTCACCATCCGCAAGGGCGCCAAATTCTCCGATGGCACCGAGGTTACCGCTGACGACGTCGTCGCCTCCTACACCGCTTGCGCCGCTTCTGCCACCTACGCTCCGTTCTTCCAGCCTTTCGAGTCCATCGAGGCCAAGGATGCCAGCACCGTGACGGTCAAGACCAAGGTCCCCAACTTCTCCCTGCTCAAGGATCGTCTGGCCATTATTCGCGTTACTCCTGCCGCCCAGAGCGAGGAGGATCGCGCCAAGCAGCCGATCGGCTCCGGCCCCTGGATGTACGATTCTATCTCCGATACCGAGATCACCCTGGTTCCCAACCCCGAGTACAACGGTGAGTATGCTGCCGAGGATAAGAAGATCCAGTACAGCATCCTGACCGACCCCACCGCTCGCGTCACCGCTCAGCAGGAAGGCTCCACGCTCGTCATGGAGCTCGTTACCGCTGACGCCGTCGACCAGCTCGAGGGCGCTGGCTGCAAGATTGACAACGTCCAGGGCTTCGGCACCCGCTTCATCATGTTCAACGTCGCCAAGGAGCCTTGGAACGACGTCAAGGTCCGTCAGGCTGTCATGTATGCGCTCGACACCGAGAAGATGATCAGCAACACCTTCGCCGGCCTTGCTACCGCTGCCAGCTGCTACCTGCCCAAGAGCTTCACCAACTATCATGAGGCCTCCACGGTGTACAAGACCGACGCCAAGAAGGCCAAGAAGCTTATCGAGGAGTCCGGTATCACCCCGGGCGCCATTACCCTGCGCACCACCGATAACGAGCAGATCAAGGGTATGGCTGCCCAGGTCAAGAACGACCTCGACGCTCTCGGCTTCGATGTGACCATCCAGACCGATACTTCGCCGGCCACCTATGCTGCCATCGACGGCGGCGAGGCCTACGATATCCTCCTTGCCCCTGGCGATCCTTCCTGCTTCGGCGCAGACCCCGACCTGCTGCTCAACTGGTGGTACGGCGACAACGTCTGGATGCAGACCCGTTGCCCGTGGAAGGAGTCCGCTGAGTGGCAGAAGCTCCACGGCCTTATGGACGAGGCTCTTGCCGCCGAGGGCGACGAGCAGCAGAAGAAGTGGAACGAGTGCTTCGACATCATCGCCGACAACGCCGTTCTGTACCCCGTTGTCCACGTTAAGACCGTCTCCGCTTCCTGGAACGATCCGTCCACTGCGCCCAACGGCGAGGCCCTCGATGGCTTCAAGGGCATCGGCACGACGAGCATGTCCTTTAAGGGTGTCGCGACCGTCAAGGCGTAAGACTCGCTTGAGTCTATATGCAGGATGTCGGCCGTTGGGACCGTATCCTCATAGTTGAAACAAAGACCCGGGCGGCAACGATGTCGCTCGGGTCTTGTAATGAGTGTCCGTACTCATATACCAGTTGGTCCTACCGACAAAAGAAAGGGGAGAGAACGTGAACAACTTTCTACGTTTGATTGGAAGGCGTCTCGTGGCGCTGCCGATCATGGCATTGGGCGTCACCGTCCTGGTGTTCTTCCTTATGTCGTTCTCCAAGACCGACCCCGCCTACACGGCGTTGGGTGACGGTGCCTCGCCCGAGGCGGTTGCCGAGTACCATGAGAAGTATGGTCTGGACGACCCCTGGCCCGTGCGCTACGTGCGCTATATGGGCAATTTGATCCATGGCGACATGGGCACCTATGGTGCTGCTCGCAACTCCGTTGCCAAGCGCATCTCCACGGCCCTACCCGTCACGATGCAGCTGACCTTCATCGGTCTTGCCATCGGTGCGGTCGTATCGTTTTTGCTCGGCGTCATCGCGGCACTGTATCGCGATAAATGGCCGGACCAAGTGATCCGCGTCTTTTCCATCGCCGGCTTGGCAACCCCGTCGTTCTGGCTTGCCGTTCTGTTGATCCTGCTGTTCTCTTCCTACCTTAAGGTACTCCCGGCATCGGGTGCCCTGCCGCACTTCACCACGAATCCGGCTGGCTATCTGGGACGCATGATCATGCCCGCCATCGCCTTGGCATTTCCGCTGACGGGTCAGATGACTCGTATCGTGCGTACCGCCATGGTCGAGGAGCTCGACAAGGACTATGTCCGTATGGCTCGCGGCGCCGGCGTTCCCGAGAAGGTCGTCGTCGGCATCAACGTTCTTCGCAACGCGCTGATCACCCCGGTCACCACCCTCGGTCTTAAGATTGGCTATCTCATGGGCGGCGCCGTCGTCATCGAGGTCATCTTCAACCTCCCCGGCATGGGTACTGCGATCCTGCAGGGCGTTCAGGGCAACGAGGCGAACCTGGTTCAGGGCGTCGTCATCGTCGTTGCTCTTGCCTTCATCATCATCAACATCGTGGTTGACATGCTCTACCTGCTCATCAACCCGCGCATCAGGACGGTGTAGATTATGGTAAAGATTCGAGAGAAGCAAACCGAGCAGCTCGAGAAGGCTGCCTCCAAGGGGCTCAAGCTCGGTGGCTGGAAGAAGATGACGCTGTCTTCTAAGATTGCCGCCATCGTGCTGGTGCTGGTCGCCCTGACTGCGATTCTTGCCCCCCTGCTTGCCCCCTATAGCCCGGTCGAGATCTTTACGGCTCGCCAGGCTCCCGGCAACGGGTTTATCTTCGGAACCGACGACAAGGGCCGTGACATCCTTTCGCGTATGCTCTACGGTGGTCGTTACTCGCTGATCATCGGCTTTGGTGCTACCGCTATGGCTCTGGTCTGTGGCTCCGTTGTCGGTGCTCTTGCTGCGGTTTCGCGCAAGGCCGTCTCCGAGACGATTATGCGCATCCTGGACATCATCATGTCTGTCCCGGGTATCGCCCTCGCAGCCGTCTTCGTTTCCATCCTGGGCAACTCCGTGCCGTCGATTATCTTTGCGATCGGCTTTATGTACACCCCGCAGATCGCCCGTATCGTGCGTGCCAACATCGTATCCGAGTACGGTGAGGACTATGTCCGCGCGGTCATCGTCTCCGGCGCCAAGGCTCCGTGGATTCTGATCAAGCACGTTCTTCGTAACTGCATTGCCCCGATCATGGTCTTCACCGTTACCCTGGTCGCCGACGCCATCATCTTCGAGGCTTCGCTGACCTTTATCGGCGCTGGCATCCAGGAGCCCACTGCTACGTGGGGCAACATCCTCGCCGACGCCCGCGGTGGCGTGCTCGCCGGTCGTTGGTGGCAGGCGCTGTTCCCGGGTCTGGCCATCATGATCACCTGCCTTGCGCTCAACATCCTCTCCGAGGGCATTACCGACGCTATGGCCGCTGCTCCTTCCGCCGCTCTGGATCCGACCGATTCCTCCAAGCGCCGCGAGGCCGACCTGCTGGTCTCCGACCCCGTTCGCGCCTACAAGGAGCAGGCCCAGTCCCTGTCCGCCCGTCTTGGCGCCCTGCGCGATGTCGAGCTCAAGCGTAACGACCGCCATGTGCCCGATGAGTCCGTTGAGCCGATTCTTTCGGTCCGCGATTTCTGCATCCAGTTTGAGCACCACGGTGATATCAACGTGGTTGACCATGTCAACTTTGACGTCCGTCCCGGCCAGACCATGGGCCTGGTAGGCGAGTCCGGCTGCGGTAAGTCCATCACCACGCTGGCCATCATGGGCCTGACCGATGAGGACGAGCATCTTTCCGGCGAGGTCCTCTGGGAGGGTCGTGACCTGCTCAAGATGAGCAAGAAGGAGTGGTTCGGCCTGCGCGGTACCGATATCGCCATGGTCTATCAGGACGCTCTGTCCTCGCTCAACCCCTCTATGCTCATCTCCGCCCAGATGAAGCAGCTCACCAAGCGCGGCGGCACCCGCAGCGCCGAGGAGCTCCTGGAGCTCGTCGGCCTCGATCCCAAGCGCACGCTCGAGAGCTATCCGCACGAGCTTTCCGGTGGACAGCGTCAGCGCGTTCTGATCGCTATGGCCCTTACCCGCGACCCCAAGCTGGTCATCTGCGACGAGCCCACGACCGCTCTGGACGTTACCGTCCAAAAGCAGGTCATTAAGCTGCTCAACGATCTTCAGGCCAAGCTCGGCTTTGCCATGATCTTCGTTTCGCATGACCTGGCGTTGGTCGCCGAGGTCGCCCATAACATCACGGTTATGTACGCCGGTCAGGTTATCGAGCAGGCGCCCACCAAGGAGCTGCTCACCAACCCGATTCACGAGTACACCCGCGGTCTTCTGGGCTCCGTTCTGTCCATCGAGAGCGGTTCGGGCCGCCTGCACCAGGTGCCCGGCGCCGTCCCCAGCCCGCGCGATTTCCCCAAGGGCGATCGCTTCGCGCCCCGCTCAAGCCATCCGCACATCGGCCTGGACACCCGTCCGGTCTTCAAGCGTGTGCCCGGCACCGAGCACTTCTATTCCGAGCTCCCCGATGAGGTGCTCAAGGCAAATGGTTTGACCCCTCATGCGGAGGTGATGTAGATGAGCGAGACTGCGGTCAACGGCGTCGAGCCGATTATCTTCCTTGACGATGTCCACGTCACCTTTAGGACCCGTACCGGTTCGATCCTGCACCCCAATCTGGTTCATGCCGTCCAAGGCGTGACCATTAAGCTCATGCCCGGTCAGACGATCGGCATCGTCGGCGAGTCCGGTTGCGGCAAGTCCACCACTGCTAATGTCATGTGCGGCCTGCAGGCCCCCACGAGTGGCAAGGTCTACTTTAAGGGCAAGGACGTCACCAAGCGTACTGCCGAGGATCGTCGTCACATGGGCCGCGTCATCTCGGTCGTGTTCCAGAACCCCGCGACGGCACTCAACCCTCGCATGGTCGTTCGTGAGCAGCTGCTCGACCCCATGCGCGTCCACAACCTGGGTACCGAGGCCGAGCAGGAGAAGCGCGTTAAGGAACTCCTGGAGCTCACCGGTCTGCCCAGCTCTGCCGCCGAGGTTCTTCCCGGCCAGCTTTCGGGCGGTCAGCGCCAGCGCGTGGCAATTGCCCGTGCCCTGTCGTTGAACCCTGACGCCATCATCGCCGACGAGCCCACCTCGGCTCTGGACGTTTCGGTCCGCGCGCAGATCCTCAACCTGTTGACCGATCTTAAGAAGGAGCTCGGCCTGGCTATGGTGTTCATTAGCCATGACATCCAGACGGTCCGCTACATCTCTGACGACATCATCGTCATGAACGGCGGCAAGATCGTCGAGCAGGGCGAGGCCAAGCAGGTCTTCCAGAACCCGCAGGACCCCTACACCAAGATGCTGCTCGGTGCTGCGCCGTCGCTGCTGCACCCCAAGCTTGGCGAGTAGGTTCGCTTTCCCTCCTGTGCGCCCGGCTCCCTTGCCGGGCGCACCCTCGTTGCGATTTCGAAAGGTTGGGTTCACGAGCCATGCCAAGCGCTCAGGAGCTACAACAGCAATTTGGTGGTTATCGGGGCGCCATGCCTCGTCCATCAGATTTCGATCTCTTTTGGAACGACCGCATGGCCGAGGCTGACGCCGTCGAGATCGACTATTCGGTCGAGGCGGCATCGATTGCCGATGCTGCGACCTGCCAGTTTTTTGACCTCTGGTATACCGGCATGTGTGGCGCCCGCCTGCATGCCAAGTATCTCAAGCCGGTTTCGGACGAGTCCGTGCCGCTGGTGCTACAGTTCCACGGCTATCCGGGCGCAAGCCGCAGCTGGTTCGAGCAGGCGTCGTTTGCGGGTATGGGCATGGCACTTGTCGCCCTCGACTGCCCCGGTCAGGGTGGTCCCTCCGAGGATATTGGTGGATTTGAAGGCACAACGGTTGCCGGGCATATCGTTGCCGGTATCGACGGCGACCCGGCCAATCTCTACTACGTACGCCTGCATCAGGATATCCGCATTCTGTGCCGCATTGTTCGCGAGCTCGAGGGCATCGATCTTGCCCGTGTTTTTGTGAACGGTGCGTCGCAGGGCGGTGGCTTGGGCATTGCGACCTGCGCGCTTAACAGCGAGCTTATCAATCGTGCCGCCATCCTCTATCCTTTCCTGTCGGATTTCCGCCTGGTCTGGGATTTGGATGCCGACGACATTGCCTACGAGGGCCTGCGCTATTGGTCTCGCTGGTTTGACGAGGACTCGACTCGTATTGACGAGGCCTATGCCAAGCTGGCGTATTTCGATTCCAAGAACTTTGCCCCCATGGTCAAATGCCCCGTGCTGTTTGGCACGGGAACGGCCGATATCGTCTGTCCACCGGCGACGCAGTTTGCGGTCTACAACAACCTGACCTGTGAGAAGCGCCATGAGTTCTTTGAGGGCTTTGGCCACGAGGAGATTCAGGATTTTGACGATCTGATCATTCCGTTTTTCTGCAAGGAAGGGGAGGCTCATGTCTAAGTGCGAGAGCAATGTCAATGAGCTGATTGACCCCGAGCTTGCGGGGATCTCTGGGACGGTTTCGTCAAGGCTCTCCGATTTCCGTGATTGGCGCGGCGATGCCTTGGCGGATGTTTCCGAGTTGGAGGCAGCCGCTTCGGACCTTGAGGTTTGCGGACTGACTGTCACGGCGATTGATTTCGCCAATCCGTGGGCGTGCTACTCCGAGGTTTCCTTTGAACTTGCCGGGGAAGTCGTACACGGCCGTTTGATTGAGCCCTCAGGTTGCGCCCGGGCATCCGAGCTTGTGCCGCTATGCCTGATGTTTCACGACATCGACCGACCCGTACGTGGATGGCATCACATGACGAGGTTTGCCGCCATGGGATATGCCGTGCTTGCGCTGGACGACGATGTGATTGGGCTCAGCGAGCTGCAGCAGGGGGTTACCTCGCCCGTTTTTGTTGAACGCGTCCGCTGGGGCTGTGCAATGGCAAAGGTCGCGCGCAATCTTGATGGCATGGACCCCGACCGCATCTTTGCATGGGGCGAGGGCCTTGGCGGTGGAGTCGCGCTGGCGGTTTCTGCTCTAGACGAGCGGGGCCTTGCCTGCACGGCGGTTGCCAATCCGCTTCCCGGCGGCCTCGAAGCGCTGTCGTCTCGGGTGCGCGGATCGGTACTCATGGGTACATCGCTCATGGATGCCGTGAGCGATCCCAAGGGTCAGTTTGCCGTATTCAACGGTCTTGAGTGTGACCGGAGGCATATTATCTATGCCAAATATGCTCACGAACGCATCAATGCGTTCGAAAACGAAGTCGTCGACTTCTTTAACCAAGCGTTCTACCTGTGTTCTTTGGCCTAGACGGCCTGGACACTGCCAACAAGAGTGGGCGGCATAGGGCCACCCGCCAGACAACTAAGGAGATTCTTGTGGCAACTCAGAAATTCACCGGCGTTATTCCTCCCGTCGTTGTTCCCGATACCGAAGATCACCAGCTCGACGTTGCCTCCTTTGAGCGCAGCATCAACCGCATGATCGACGCCGGCGTCGATGGCCTGTTCTTCCTGGGCTCTTCGGGTGAGGTCGTTTTCTCCACCGACGAGCGTCGTCGACAGATCATCGCCGAGGCCGTTCGAATCGTCGACCACCGCGTTCCTGTTCTGGTCGGCATCATCGATACCGAGACCGAGCGCATGATTGAGCACGGTAAGGTTGCTCAGGAGCTGGGCGCCGATGCGCTCGTCGCCACCTGCCCGTTCTATGCCCTGCAGGGCATGACCGAGGTCGAGGAGCATTTCCGCATCCTGCACGAGGAGCTCGACCTGCCCATCTTTGCCTATGACATTCCCGTGTGCGTTCACACCAAGCTCCCCTGGAAGCTCCTTGCAAAGCTCGGCGCCGAGGGCGTCCTTGCTGGCGTCAAGGATTCCTCGGGTGACGACGTCTCGTTCCGCTACCTCGTTCAGGAGAACGAGAAGAACGGCCATCCGATGAGCATTCTCACCGGCCATGAGGTCGTCGTCGACGGTGCCTACCTTGGTGGCGCCGACGGCTCTGTCCCGGGTCTCGCCAACGTTGAGCCCGAGGGTTACGTGCGTCAGTGGAAGGCCGCTCAGGCTGGTGACTGGGCTACCGTCAAAGCCGAGCAGGATCGCCTCAATGAGATTTCGCACATCTGGGACGTCACCTCGGGCGTCCAGGGCTATGCCGGTGGCGTTGGCGCCTTCAAGACCGCTATGAACCTCATGGGCATTTTCGACAGCCCGACCATGCCGCGCCCGGTGAAGGCCATGACCGGCGAGAACGTCGAGGCGATTAGGAAGGTCCTCCAGGACAACGGTCTCCTGTAAAGCTTTCCCGGGCACCCGATCTTGGGGCTCAAGCGATCGAGCGTGACCCATTAGGTCAATGCCCGACCGCTTTCACCCCAACCCCGGGCACTCGGGAAGCCTTTAGCAAGCTGCGGCGATAACACCGCCTTTATTTCCTGTAGTTGTTTTTATCTCCTAAGGAGAGCGACATGGAGAACAAGTACATCTGCTCCGTTGATATCGGTGGCACCAAGATTGCGACCGCCATTATGGAATATCCGGCTGATGGCGGCGTGCCCCATCCCGTATTTGAGGCTGAGGTTCCCACCGAGGCCCAAGAGGGCGGTGAGGCCGTCTTCCAGCGTATCGAGGCGTCCATCAAGGCCGCTCTCGAGGCGAATCCCGATGTCGAGGTCCTTGGCGTCGGTATCGGTGCCGCTGGCGTCGTCGATCCCAAGACGGGCGCCATCGCGTATGCCAACGAGATCATGCCCGGCTGGTCCGGCGTTCAGTTGGGGCCGCGTCTGCGCGAGGACCTCGGTCTTCCCGTTGCCGTTGTAGGCGACGTGCAGGCTCATGCTCTGGGTGAGGCCCATTGGGGCGTCGGCAAGGGCAAGTTCTCCGTCTTGTGTCTGGGCATCGGTACGGGTATCGGAGGCGCATATGTCGAGAACGGCCGCGTGATGCAGGGCTTCCATGGTGCTGCCGGCCATATGGGCCACATCGAGTGCTCGGCTGCCGCCGGCATTCCCTGCGCCTGCGGGCGTTCCGGCCATCTGGAGTCGGTGGCTTCGGGTACGTCGATTGGGCGCATGTACGACGAGCGCTTCGGTCGCGTTGACCCCAGCCGTCCCTCGGTTGGCCGCGACGTGAACGACCTGTGCCGCGCGGGTGACGCAAAGGCGACCGAGGTCATCCACGATGCCGGCTTTGCATTGGGCGCTAGCTTGGGCTCGCTCGCCAACATTCTGGATCCAGAGGTCATCGTGCTTTCGGGTGGCGTAATTCACCAGGGACCCGATTGGCGTTCGCAGACGTGGAAGGATTCGGTACACGAGGGCTATGCCAGCCAGGCGCTCGATCCGCTTCAGGACACGCCGATCCTCATCGGTTCTCTGGAGGGCGACGCACCGCTTATCGGTGCCGCCGAGCATCTTCTTGCCTCGTTAAAGTAAACGTATCTGCTGTAGGAGCCTCCCGAGACGACACGCCTCGGGAGGCTGTTCTGAGAAAGGTTATAGCCTTATGACCGTCGATCCTTTAATTCAATCCCTGAAGGGTAAGCTCATCGTGAGCGTTCAGGCGTATATGGGCGAGCCGCTTCGTACGCCCGAGGCCATGGCTCAAATGTCTCGCGCTTGCGAACTCGGAGGCGCCGCCGCCATTCGTTGCCAGGGCCTTGCCGACATTGCTGCCATTAAGGGTCGTTGTGAGGTTCCTGTTATCGGCCTGTGGAAGGATGGACACGAGGGCGTTTACATCACGCCGACGCTGCGTCACGCCCGCGCCTGCGTTGCTGCCGGTGCTGACATCGTGGCGATTGACGCCACCGATCGTCCGCGCCCCGATGGCAAGTCGCTCGAGGACACTTTTCGTCCGCTGCACGAGGAGGGCGTGCTTCTGATGGCGGACTGCGCCACGATCGAGGATATCCGCCGCGCGGTCGACATGGGCTTCGATTTGGTTTCCACTACGCTTTCGCATGGCGTCGCCGCCATCGATTGCACCATGGCAGACGGCCCCGACCTGCCGCTTTTGCGCCAGGCAACCGAGGAGTTCCCCGGTCTTCCCATTATTTGCGAGGGCCGTGTGCATACGCCCGAGGAGGCTCGCGCCGCGATTGACGCCGGCGCCTGGGCCGTTGTCGTTGGCACTGCCATTACGCACCCCACAAGTATTACGAGTTGGTTCAAGGCTGCGCTTGAGGCGTAAGACGGGCCTCGTATCCGCTTGGGGCGGTATACTCAACTAAGGCAATTGATCGCGCGGGATCCGCTGGCCGGGTCCTGCGCTTATTTTAGGAGGCAGCACATGCAAAAGGGAGATGCCATGGATGCGGCGGAGCGCACGGAGCGCATTCCCGATATCGTCATCATCACCGGAATGTCCGGATCGGGCCGAACGCAAGCCATGCATGTGTTTGAGGACATGGGCTATTTTTGTATCGACAACCTGCCTCCGCGCCTGATTGCGCAGCTCGCAGAGCTTGTTGGCATCAATACGGGTGTGGGTAGACATCTTGCTGTTACCTGTGACCTTCGCAGCCAAGGCCTGTTTGATGAGCTGCTTGACGCCGTTGCCGCCTTGGAAGAGCGCGAGATGAGCTGTGACATTGTGTTTCTCGATGCATCTGATGAGGTGCTGATTCGCCGCTACAGCGAAAACCGCCGCCGCCATCCCATTGCGAAGCCGGGGGAGACCACGGCCGACGCCATCCAGCGTGAGCGTTTACAACTCCAGGGCGTGCGCGACCGAGCCGATATGATCATCGATACGAGCCGCCTTCGTACCTCTGCTTTACGCAATAAGCTGCGTGCGGCTTTTTCAGAGCTGTCCGACCAGCAGCTCATGGACGTCCACGTCTTCTCATTTGGCTTTAAGCATGGTATGCCCGTCGAGGCAGACATCATGATCGATGTTCGCTTCCTGCCTAATCCATTCTACGACCCCGAGATGCGCACGTTGACCGGCCTCGATAAGAAGGTCTCCGACTTTGTCCTGGACCATCCCAAGACGCAGGAGTTCTGGAAGGTTTGGACGCAGTTGCTCGATACGGTCATGCCGGGTTATATCGCGGAGGGCAAGCCGCAGCTTTCCATTGCCATCGGCTGTACGGGCGGCCAGCACCGCAGCGTTGCCATTGCAGAGGCTACGGCCCGATACCTGGAAGGTGCTCAGTATCACGTGAGCATTTCTCACCGCGACTTGTCGCGTGCCAATACGAAAGCATAGGTTTGAATGTCGTTTACCGCCGAGGTGCGTGACGAGCTTGCGCGCTGCGAACCCGAATGTGAATATTGCGATCTGTCGACACTTGCCGCTCTTACACGTGTGAGTGGCACGCTTTCGCTAGCGGGCTCTGGTCGGTACCGTTTGACGGTTGCGACCGAGACGGGTGCCGTTGCACGCACGATGATTACGCTGACGCACCGCATCCTCAAGCTCAAAACGGAGTTTACCGTTCGCAAGTCGGTCTTGCATAAGGTGCGAAACTATCTCATCACCTTGCCCGACCAGCCCGACCTCGATAAGGCTTTGGTTCTGCTGGGCATTCTCGACCGCAGGGGAGGGCTCGTCGCCGGTGTGCCGCGCCATATCGTCGCCCGGCCCTGCTGCAGGCTCGCCTACATTCGCGGCGCTTTAATTGCCGGCGGCTTTGTGGCAGACCCGCGTGGCGATTTTCACCTGGAGATTGCGGTGCAGGGCGAACAATACGCCAAGGGGCTTTGCGACCTGTTGGGGCAGGTCGGGGTTCATGCACGCGTCAACGCCCGGCGAGGATCATATGCCGTGTACATCAAGAGCGCCGAGGAGATTGAGCATTTGCTCAAATTGATTGGTGCCAAGCGCAGCGTTGCCGAAATCGAGGAAGCCCGTGCGGTCAAGTTGGTGAAAAACGACGTAAATCGTCGCGTGAATGCTGAGCTGGCCAACCAGACGAGAAGCGCCGGCGCTGCCCAACATCAGCTCGCGCTTATCGAGGAGCTTGAGCGACGCGGCATGCGCGATGTGCTCCCGGATGCCTTGGCGGCCTTTTGTGACTTACGTGAGCGCTATCCCGATCTCTCACTGCGAGATTTGGGGGAGATGGCCGACCCTCCTTTGTCAAAGTCGGCCCTATATCACCGTGTTTTGCGTCTTGAAAAGCTCATTGAAGCGAACAGGTAGTTTAAAGCGGCAGTTTATATAGTACTTGAACTGCTGTTTTATGCTTTAAAACGTTTTAAAGCAAATTTGATTTTCAATTTCGAGCATTCTCGTGAAATTCAAGTCAAAAAAAAGGTATATTAGGCGAGTGGTTAGTTTGTGGGCCTCAACGGCGGGCGCTGTAGCTTGCGGGGGCCTTACGAAAGGAGACACAATGGCAGTAAAGGTTGCTATTAACGGCTTCGGTCGCATCGGTCGTCTGGCCTTCCGTCAGATGTTCGGTCATGAGGGCTCCGAGATCGTCGCTATCAACGACCTCACCTCTCCCGATATGCTCGCTTACCTGCTGAAGTACGACTCCACGCAGGGCAACTATGCTCGCGATCACGAGGTCGTCGCTGGCGAGGATTCCATCACCGTTGACGGCAAGGAGATCAAGATCTACAAGGAGGCCGACGCCAACAACCTGCCTTGGGGCGACCTCGACGTCGACGTCGTTCTCGAGTGCACTGGCTTCTACACCAGCAAGGCTAAGGCTCAGGCCCACATCAACGCTGGTGCCAAGAAGGTCGTCATCTCCGCTCCGGCCGGCAGCGATCTGCCCACCATCGTGTACAACGTCAACCATGAGACGCTGACCGCTGAGGACAACATCATCTCCGCTGCTTCCTGCACCACCAACTGCCTCGCCCCGATGGCCAAGGGTCTGAACGACTTCGCTCCCATCGTGTCCGGCATCATGACCACCATTCACGCCTGGACTGGCGACCAGATGCCGCTCGACGGCCCGCAGCGCAAGGGCAACAAGCGTCGTAGCCGCGCCTGCGCCGTCAACATCGTCCCCAACACCACCGGTGCTGCCAAGGCTATCGGCCTGGTTCTCCCCGAGCTCAACGGTAAGCTCATCGGTGCCGCCCAGCGCGTCCCGACGCCGACCGGCTCCCTCACCAACCTCTACGCTGTCGTTGACAAGAAGGTTACCGCCGACGAGGTCAACGCCGCTATGAAGGCCTACGCTGCCACCATCTCCGAGACCTTCGCTTACAACGAGGACGACATCGTCTCCACCGATATCATCGGCGAGACCCATGGTTCCATCTTCGACGCCACTCAGACCATGTGCTCTGACCTCGGCAACGGCCAGACCCTCGTTCAGGTTACCTCTTGGTACGACAACGAGAACTCCTACACCTCTCAGATGGTCCGCACCATCAAGTACTTCGAGAAGTTCGTTGCTTAATTTGGCTTTTAGCGAATAGCTCGTTGAGCGTCTAAAAAAGGGCGCGGCCTTATAGGGCTTACACCCTAAGGTCGCGCCCTTTTTATAAGAAATCGTCTGCCGTAATGGGAGGCAGACACGTACGAAAGGTAGAAGCAAACATGGCCTTTACCAAGAAGACCGTCCGCGACATCGATGTCGACGGCAAGCGCGTTCTCGTCCGCGTTGACTTCAACGTGCCTATCAAGGATGGCGTCGTTGGCGACACCACCCGTATCAAGGCTGCCCTGCCCACCATCAACTATCTCGTTGAGCACAATGCTCGCGTTATCCTCATGAGCCACCTCGGCCGTCCCGAGGGCACCGGCTTCCAGCCCGAGCTTTCCCTCGAGCCCGTCGCCAAGAAGCTCGCCGAGCTCTCTGGTCTCGATGTTGCTTTTGTCGCCGACACTTATGGCGAGAAGGCCGCCGAGGCCGTCGCCGCCGTCGAGCCGGGCAAGGTCCTCGTTCTCGAGAACGTCCGTTTTGACAAGCGTGAGAAGAAGAACGATCCCGAGATCGCCAAGACCCTCGCTTCCTATGGCGACGTCTTCGTCCTCGACGCCTTCGGCACCGCTCACCGCGCCCAGGGTTCCGTCGTGGGTCCCGCCGCTTACCTGCCCGCAGTCGCTGGCTTCCTTCTGGAGAAGGAGGTCGACACGCTGACCGGTATCTTCGCCGAGCCCGAGCGCCCCTTCGTCGCCATCGTCGGCGGTTCCAAGGTTTCCTCCAAGATCGGCGTTCTCGATCATCTCATCGACTCCGCCGACACCCTGATTATCGGTGGCGGCATGGCCTATACCTTCTTCCTGGCTCAGGGCATGACCGTCGGTCAGTCCCTCAAGGAAGAGGACTGGGTCGAGCGCGCTGGCGAGATGCTCAAGAAGGCCGAGGAGAAGGGCGTCAAGATCCTGCTCCCCATCGACAACCGTGTTGCCGACCACTTTGGCGAGGACGCTGTCCCCGAGGTTGTCGCTTCCGACGCTATCCCCGACGACCGTGAGGGCATGGACATCGGCCCCAAGACCGAGGAGCTCTACGCCGAGGCCGTCAAGGGCGCCAAGACCGTATTCTGGAATGGCCCCATGGGCGTCTTTGAGTTCGACAACTTCGCTCACGGCACCCAGGCTATCGCCGAGGCCGTCGCCGAGGCTGATTGCACCTCGATCATCGGTGGTGGCGATTCCGTCGCAGCCGTCAACAAGTTTAACCTGGCCGACAAGATGAGCTGGATCTCCACCGGCGGTGGCGCTTCCATGGAGCTCGTCGAGGGTAAGGCCCTGCCCGGAGTGGAGGCGCTTCTCGATGCCTAATCGCACCCTTCTTATCGCTGGTAACTGGAAGATGAACAACGACGTCGCCGAGGCTGCCAAGCTTGCCGACGAGCTGGCCCAGGCTCTGCCCGAGGTTCCGGCTGGCGTCGAGGTGCTCGTCTGCCCTCCGACCATCGACATTACTACGGTTCATGACCGCATTCAGGCTGCCCCCATCGCCCTCGGTGCACAGAACGTGTACTGGGAGGCCAAGGGTGCCTTCACCGGTGAGTCCTCTTGCGACATGCTCAAGTCCGCTGGCTGCACCTACTGCATCATCGGCCACTCCGAGCGTCGTGACTACTTCCACGAGACCGATGAGGACCAGAACAAGAAGGCTAAGGCTCTCGTTGCCGCCGGTCTTGTTCCCGTCTTCTGCTGCGGTGAGTCCCTTGAGGTTCGCGAGGCCGGCACCTATGTCGAGCATGTCGTGAACCAGGTCAAGGCTGGTCTCGAGGGTCTTGAGATCACCTGCCCCAAGCAGGTCGTCGTCGCCTACGAGCCCATCTGGGCCATCGGCACCGGCAAGACCGCTACCGCCGAGGACGCTCAGGAGGTCTGCGGCGCTATCCGTGAGACCCTCAAGGAGATGTTCGGCGAGGAGCTCGCCAACGGCATCCGCGTTCTTTATGGTGGCTCCGCCAAGCCCGCCAACATCGCTGAGCTTGTTGCCAAGCCCGACGTTGACGGCGCCCTCGTGGGCGGCGCTTCGCTCAAGGCTGCCGACTTCGCCTCTATGGTCGTCAAGGCAGGCGAGTAGGGCATATGGCACAGCGTCATCTTCCTGCACTCCTAATCATCATGGATGGCTGCGGCTTGGCTCCGGCCGACGGCGAGAACGCCGTCGCTGCCGCCAAGACGCCCTTCCTCGATAGCCTGTACGAGAAGTATCCTCACACCACGCTCGGTGCTTCGGGCGAGGACGTGGGCCTTCCCGACGGCCAGATGGGCAACTCCGAGGTGGGTCACCTCAATATCGGTGCCGGCCGCATCGTGTTTCAGGAGCTTTCGCGCATCAATAACGCCATCAAGGACGGCTCCATCGCCAAGAACGAGGTTTTCGTCAAGGCTATGGATGACGTCAAGGCCGAGGGCAAGACCCTGCACCTCATGGGCCTCATGAGCCCCGGCGGTGTTCATTCTCACATGAACCATGTCGAGGCCCTGGTCAAGATGGCTGCCCAGTATGGCATTAAGACCGTTCGCGTTCACGCCTTTATGGATGGCCGCGACGTCGATCCGCAGTCCGGTGCCGGCTACATGAGCGAGTTCTGCGCCTTCCTGGCCAAGATCTCCGAGGAGACTGGTTGCGACGCTCGCGTTGCTACCGTCTCGGGCCGTTATTGGGCCATGGACCGCGACAACCGTTGGGAGCGCATCGAGCGCGCCTACGACGTCATGGTCAATGCGTCCGATGCCGATACCGACCCCGTTGCCGGTATCAAGGCCTACTACGAGAAGGATCCCCGCGGCGATGAGTTCGTTGAGCCGTTCGCTGCCCACAACGAGGGCATCCACGAGGGCGACGCGGCCATCTTCTTCAACTTCCGTCCCGACCGCGCTCGTCAGATGATCCGCGTGTTCACGGACAAGGAGTTCGACGGCTTTGAGCGCGAGCAGATCAAGCTCTCGCACTTTGTGACGATGACCGAATACGATCCGACGTTTGACGTCGAGGTCGCCTTCCCCAAGACGTTCCCCGAGAACGTTCTGGCCGACGTAATCGCAGCCAATGGCCTGAAGCAGCTGCACACCGCCGAGACCGAGAAGTACGCCCACGTGACGTTCTTCCTTAACGGCGGCATCGAGGAGCCCAAGGAGGGCGAGGAGCGCGTGCTCGTCGCTTCCCCCAAGGTTGCTACCTACGATTTGCAGCCCGAGATGAGCGCTCCCGAGGTTACCGAGAAGCTCGTCGCTGCCATCAACGAGGACCGCGCTGATTTCTACATCGTGAACTTCGCGAACTGCGACATGGTTGGTCACACCGGTGTCTTCGACGCGGCCGTTAAGGCCGTCGAGGCTGTTGACGATGCCCTGTCCAAGGTTGTCCCGGCGATTCTCGCTAAGGGCGGCTTTGCGCTGATTACCGCCGACCACGGCAACGCCGATCACATGTTTGACGTTGCTTCCGACGGTTCCAAGCATCCGTTTACGGCTCACACCACCAACCGCGTGCCGTTCATCATCGTTGATGAGAAGGCACAGCTCACCGGTATCGAGGACGGTCGACTTTCCGATATCGCCCCGACTATGCTCACCATGGCTGGTCTGGAGCCTTCCGCCGAGATGACGGGCCGCGTGCTCGCGACCGAGGCCTAAGAGAAAACGCCAAGCGTTTCTTTGCAAGGGGGTTGACCATATTCGGGCAACCCCCCTTTTTTGGTATTTCTGCCATTTCTACCTCGTCCCCAAATGGCAGGTGGGGAGTGTCGGGGGTTGTGGTACAGTACTGGAGTTTGAATTGTTCTATTAAGGAGCTTCTCTATGGGTCCGTTTCAGATTCTGCTGTTTGTAGTTTGGGCTGTCTCTGCCGTGGCGCTGACGATTCTCGTCCTGATGCATTCCGGTAAGGGCACCGGCGTTTCGGATATGATTGCCAGCTCGCTGTATAACTCCAGCTCTGCCACGGGCGTTATGGAGCAGAACCTTGACCGCCTGACCGTCATCATGGCTGTCGTGTTTGCCGTGTGCGTCGTGCTCTGCATGTTTTTCTTCCCGCAGGGCATCGTGGGCTACTAAGCACGAGTCGCATAAAAAAATTAAAAAGGGTCCCGCATGTACGGGGCCCTTTTTGTTTACAGACTTGTAACAGAGCCAGAATATCACCACATACTGCGCCCAACTAAAGAAATTCTCGACCGTTAACCGGAATTAGCCCCAAACCGTGCATAAAATGCGCTACTGTATTGAAAACGTTGGCCTGTTGTGCATAACCAGCCATAGCAACGGGCGGCGTTTCGATAGTTCGGATCGGATTGTCTCGACATATGTCCGACTGAACGTTTCTTTGTCCTATCTCATAAGGAGGATGGCATGGCTGATTCTATGTTCCACCAGCCCGTTATGGGTCGTCGAGCCTTTGTCGGCGGTACCCTTGCTGCGAGCTCCATGGCTTTTCTTGCCGCATGCGGCAAGAAGGGCGGCGACGCTTCCGGTTCTGAGTCCGGTTCGACGCTGAACTTCTACATCAATAACCCGGTCTGCATCGACCCCTACAATGTCCAGGAGGACCAGGGCACTCAGGTCGAGTACCAGCTCTTTGACGCTCTGACCTCTTATGACGCCGAGAAGGGCGAGATCGTTCCGCTGGCTTGCGAGTCCTTCGAGGCCAACGACGACGCCACCGAGTTTACCTTCAAGATCAAGAAGGCCAAGTTCCACAACGGTGATGACGTTACCTCCAAGTCCTTTAAGCTCGGTTGGGAGCGTCTGGTCAGCACCAAGTCCGCTGTCGCTCAAGAGTATGGTCCTTCCGAGGTCTCCTATCACCTTTCCATGGTCGAGGGCTATGACGATCTGCTTGCCGGTAACACTACTGAGCTCAGCGGTGTTACCTGCCCTGACGATGAGACCCTCGTCGTCAAGCTGACTTCCGCTTACGCCGACTTCCCCTTCGTCGCCTCTCATCCGGCTCTGTCCCCGGTTCCCGAGTGCGCCGAGTCCGATGTCAAGAGCTTCTACCTTGCCCCGATCGGTAACGGCCCGTTCATGATGGACGGCAAGTGGGAGGATGGTCAGGAGATCAACCTCAAGAAGTTCGACGATTACTATGGCGACAAGGCCAAAATCGATGGCATCCACTTCCAGGTCATCAAGGACGTGGAGACCGCTTACAAGGAGTTCCAGGCCGGTAACCTTGACATCTGCGACGTTCCCGTTGCTCAGATCGACGCCGCCAAGAAGGATCGCGGCGAGTCCAAGGACGGCTACACCATGGGCGACGGCGAGCGCATGCTGCTCGGCGCCGAGCCTTCCACCTACTACCTGACCTGCAACACCACGGCCGAGCCGTTCAACAACGCCGATCTGCGTAAGGGTATCTCCCTGGCCATCAACCGTGAGGCCATCTGCAAGACCATCTTCAAGGGTACCCGCACCCCCGCTGACGGCATTGTTCCTCCGGGCATCGATGGCTACAAGGAGGGCGCATGGGAGTTCTGCGCCTACGACGTCGACAAGGCTAACGAGTACCTCGACAAGGTTGCTCCCGCTGACGCCAACGGCAATCGTGGCATTAACGTGACTCTGTCCTACAACCAGGACGGTGGCCACAAGGAGATCATGGAGTCCATCATCGGTGACCTTGCCAAGGTTGGCATTACCGCCGTCTCCGATACCCCCGAGTGGTCTGCCCTGCTCGAGCAGTACCAGAACCTCAACTATCAGTTCGGTCGTCTGGGCTGGATTGCCGACTACCCGATCATGGACAACTTCCTGTATCCGCTGTTCCACTCCGACTCCCTCGGTGGCGACAACCGTTCTGGTTACAACAACCCCGAGTTCGACGCCAAGGTCAACGAGGCCCGCACCACGATTGACGACGAAGAGCGCGTCGCTAAGATGCAGGAGGCCGACGCAATGGTCGCTGCTGACTGCCCGGTCATCCCGCTGATGTTCTACACGCACACCATCGCCGGCTCCGATCGCATCAAGTACCTCTATGTCGATCCGCAGAAGCACGCCGATCTGGGTACCGCTGAGCTCGCCTAAGAGTTTTGCAGCTTCCGTGAGGGTCAAGTATTTACGTAGACCTCATGGGAAACATACAGTTCTCCCTAACCTGGGGTAAACTGGCTGATGGTAATTTTGGGATGCCGGTCTGGCGATCGGCATCCCATTTAGGTTAATCCCTAGATAGGGGAGTGGTATGGGTAAGTACATCGTTAAACGTGTGCTTCAGTTCATCCCGGTATTTTTGGGCGTTACGCTGATTCTGTTCGCCCTCCAGAATATCGTGCCGGGAGATCCGATCAAGCTGATCGGTGGAGACAAGGCTCTGTCCCCCGAGGTGGAGCTTCAGCTTCGCGTCCGCTATCACCTGGTCCAATCGGACGAGGACGGCAACGCGATCCTTGACGAGAACGGCGACCCCGTTCAAACGTCGCTCGTGGACCGTTACTTGTATTACATGAACGGCCTGCTTCATGGCGATCTGGGTAATTCCTATCAGCGCAAGCTGCCGGTTACGGAAATCTTTGCCCAGAAGTATCCGTATACGGTCAAACTTGCCGCGTGCGCCATCGTACTCGAGGCAATCATGGGTATCGGTGCGGGTATCATTTCGGCGGTAAAGCGTTATTCCTTCTGGGATATTTTGGTAACGCTCACCACGTCGATCCTCGTTGCCGTCCCGGCCTTCTGGCTCGGTATGTTGCTGCAGCTGTTCTTTGGCGTCATTCTCAAGGACGCCACGGGCGGTGCATTCTCCATGCCGATCTCGGGTGCCGGTGGTTCCAGTTCTCAGTATCAGGATTGGATGCACTATGTGCTTCCGACCATTACGCTGGCTTCGGTTTCGACCGCTTATGCCGCCCGCATTATGCGCTCGCAGCTGCTTGACGTCATGAGCCAGGATTACATCCGTACGGCAAAGGCCAAGGGTCTCTCCAATCGCGCGATCATCATCAAGCATGCGCTTAAGAATGCACTCATCCCCGTCGTTACCTATATTGGTGTCGACTTTGGTGCCATGCTTTCGGGCGCCATCCTGACCGAGACGGTTTTTAACTGGCCCGGTATCGGCTATGAGGTCTATCGCGCCATTAGCATGCGTGACTGGCCCATCGTTATGGGCGGCGTTACGCTCATCGTCGTCGTCGTCATGGTGATCAACCTGCTCGTCGACATTAGCTATGCATTCCTCGACCCGCGCATCCGCCTTGGCGGTCCGTCGGATAAGGCCTAAGGGAGGTACGTCTCATGCAGGAAACTGATTCTCAGTCTCAGGAGCAGGCTACCGCCACCATGGCCGCATCTGCTCCCGCCAAGTCTCGCACGCTGTGGGGCGACGCTTTTAAGCGTCTTCGTAAGAACAAGCTCGCCGTTATCGGTGTCTGCTGGATCATTATCGTCGTTGTGGTTGCCTTGACCGCAGATCTGTGGGCTAAGCCCTGGCTCGGTTCGCCGACGGCTTCCGATTCGACCACCATGGCCGAGACGTCGCTGCTGGCTCCGTGTGCAGAGCACCCGTTTGGCACCGACTCCCTTGGCCGTGACATTCTCGTCCGCGTTATCTACGGTGCACGCGTTTCGCTGTCCGTCGGCATTATGGCCACTGCGATCTCCACGGTGATTGGTCTGGTCATGGGCGCTCTGGCCGGTTTCTACGGCGGCATCTGGGATACGATCATCATGCGCTGTGCGGACATCTTCCTTGCGTTCCCGTACGTGCTGTTCGTTGTCGCCATGATCGCCGTCATCGGCCGTGGTCTTCAGAACGTCTTTATCGCCATCGGTATTCTTGGCTGGCCTTCGATTGCGCGCGTCTTCCGATCCGCGATCTTGACGGTCAAGGAAAACGACTATGTTGACGCTGCGCGCGCGATGGGTGCATCTGATGCTCGTATCGTCGTGCGTCACATCTTCCCGAACTCCGTTGCCTCCATCGTGGTCTACGCGACTATGAACATTGGTGGCGCCATTCTGACCGAGTCCGCTCTGTCCTTCCTCGGCATGGGCGTTATTCCGCCTACGCCTTCGTGGGGCTCCATGATTCAGGACGGTCAGCAGTATCTTCTGACTGCTCCCTGGATGATGATCATGCCCGGTCTGGCAATTCTCTCGACGGTGCTCGCCTTCACCCTGCTGGGTGACGGTCTGCGCGACGCCCTCGACGTCAAGATGAAGGACGCATAAGGATGAAGAAGAACAAGAACTATGTGGACCTGAAGGACCAGCCGGTTCCCGAGGGCCAGCATCTGCTCGAGGTTGATGACCTTAAGATGTATTTCCACACCGAGGATGGCGTCGTTCGCGCTGTCGATGGTGTGTCCTACACGCTCGATCGTGGCGAGACCCTGGGTGTCGTCGGTGAGTCCGGCTCCGGTAAGTCCGTGACCGCCATGACCATCATGGGTCTTATCTCGATGCCTCCGGGAAAGATTGAGGGCGGTGACGTTCGCTATCGCGGTCGTTCTATCCTCGAGATGACCGAGGAAGAGATGCAGCACATTCGTGGCAACGATATCGCGATGATCTTCCAGGATCCTATGACCTCCTTGAACCCGGTCTATAAGATCGGCAAGCAGGTGGGTGAGGGCCTTCGTCTGCACCGTGGCTACTCCAAGCAGGAGGCGCTCAAGCGCGCCACCGAGCTTTTGGACCTCGTTGGCATTCCCGAGCCCGAGAAACGCGTCAATGAGTATCCGCACCAGTTTTCTGGTGGTATGCGTCAGCGCGTCATGATTGCCATGGCCCTTGCCTGCGATCCCGATATTCTGATTGCCGACGAGCCCACGACTGCTCTGGACGTTACCATCCAGGCTCAGATTATTGAGCTTATGCAGGAAATGCAGGAGAAGAACGGCAACGCCATCATCATGATTACCCATGACCTGGGTGTTGTCGCCGATATGGCCGACAAGATCATGGTTATGTACGCCGGCCGTCCCGTCGAGTTCGGTACTGCTGAGGAAATCTTCTACGAGAGCCGTCACCCCTATACCTGGGGCCTGATTCGCTCCATCCCGGAGCAGGCCATCGATGAGAAGAAGCCGCTTACGCCGATTCACGGCAACCCGCCTTCGCTCATGAACCTGCCCGAGGGTTGCGTGTTCTCGCCTCGTTGCCCCTATGCGACCGATAAGTGCCGCAAGCAGCGCCCCGAGCGTTTTGTCACCGAGTCCGGCCACTATTCTGCGTGCCATTATTCCGGTGACCCCGAGTTCCTCAAGAACGCCCCTGAGACGTCCCGCACGCGTAAGGATTCCAAGAAGGGAGGCGAGGCGTAAATGGCAGACAATAACGAGCGCACTCCGCTACTGAAGGTCGAGCACCTCTCTAAGGAGTTCCCCGCAGAGTCCGGCATGTTCGCCAAGCGTTTTTCCAAGCGCGTCGTCTCTGCTGTAAACGACATCTCTTTTGAGATTTATCCTGGTGAGACCTTTGGTCTGGTTGGTGAGTCTGGTTGCGGTAAGTCCACTACGGGTCGCACCATCATGCGCCTGACCAAGCCGACCGCCGGTAAGGTGTTCTTCCAGGGTAAAGATGTTGCCGAAATGAGCAAGCATGAGATCAAGGATATGCGTCGCGAGATGCAGTTTATCTTCCAGGATCCTTATGCCTCGCTGAATCCTCGCATGACCATCGGCGAGATCGTCTCCGAACCCATGACCATTCACGGCGTGGGAACCAAGGAGGAGCGCATTGAGCGCGTCCGCGAGCTTCTCGACGTTGTCGGACTGAACCCCGAGCACATCAACCGCTATCCTCATGAGTTCTCGGGTGGCCAGCGTCAGCGTGTCGGCATTGCCCGCGCTTTTGCGCTGAAGCCCAAGTTGATTATCTGTGACGAACCGGTATCCGCTCTGGATGTGTCCATTCAGGCCCAGGTTCTGAACCTGCTTAAGGAACTGCAGGACAAGTTTGGTACGGCGTATCTGTTTATCGCCCACGACCTGTCCGTCGTTCAGCACATCTCCGATCGCGTTGCCGTTATGTATCTGGGTAAGGTGGTCGAGGTCTCTGACTGGAAGACGCTCTATAGCGAGCCTCACCACCCGTATACGCAGTCGCTGCTGTCTGCCGTGCCGGTTCCCGATCCGGATATCCAAAAGTCTCGTAAGCGCATCATCCTTGCCGGCGATCCGCCGTCACCGCTGGATCCGCCGACTGGCTGCCGTTTCCACACGCGCTGCCCGATCGCGCAGGGCATCTGCTCCGAGAAGCTTCCCGAGTTTAGGGAAGTTGCTCCGGGCCACTGCTGCGCCTGCCACTTCGCCGAGCCGTTCCCGATCAAGGAATCGCATATCGACCTGTAGTCGGTTGTTTTCGTCCGGGCCTGCCCTGGTGTTGCTTTTCAGAACGTCCTCGGACATGTCGGAAGCCCCGCTGCGCGCTACGCGCTGCGGGGCTTCCTCCGTCCTGCGGAATGTTCTGAAAAGCAACACCAGGGCAGGCCCTGCGGCAACTCGGCAGGTGGAATGCGGTTCCCTGATCGCTCACTTAATCTAATGGGAAAGATAGCGAGGCCGGAGCTTTAGCTCCGGCCTCCTCATATAAGGGCTCGGCAAAGCCGAGCCACTAAATTAATATCAGCCCCCAGAACATGTTTGAGAACTGTGCATGAAGCATGTGCCCCTAGGGCAGGAATGAGGTTGCCTTCCAACGCATTCCGCAGGGGGCGGCATTATTTTGTAGCGCGAAGCGCAGATCAAAATAATGCCGCATGCCCGAGGACGCGTTGGAAGGCAACCTCATTCCTGCCCGAACAGGTCAGTCTACCTGCGCATTTTCAAATTCGTAAACTTTTTTAAAAAAAGTGCTTGCACAGTTCTCGAATCATAGGTTATTATCTTCCTCGTTGAAAGCGCGGGTCCAACAAAACGAACTGCGAATCAACAATATAGCATGTCGGAGTGGCGGAATTGGCAGACGCGCTAGCTTGAGGTGCTAGTGACCGCTTTTTGGTCATGCGGGTTCAAGTCCCGCCTCCGACACCATCGCATTTGAGAAGCCTCTTCGGAGGCTTTTTTGTTACCGATAGACGGTGAGGTTCACGATGGAAACGCTTGAGCGCAATGAGTGGGTTGACGTTGCCCAATTGGTCGATATTACGAGCGATGCTGTCATTATCTGCGAGCTCGACGGAACCATTTTGCATGTAAACAATCGCTTGCTCGACTTGATCTGCGAGGAACGTTCCGATGTGATCAACGGGGACGTTAAAGATCTCTTGTACTCGTCAGCATTTGAACGCGCGACAGAACATCGTCTTCCTTTTGAGACCAATGGTACCGAGAGCGAGTTGATGCTTAAGCTAAGTGACGGCTCCTTTATTCCCGTCCTAGTTTGTGCCGGCTCGGTTACGCCGCCTCGTATCTTTGGCCGCCGTGCGCCGCGTGTTCTCGTGGCGCTCCATAGTATCGAAGAGCAGTATTCGCATGACCGTCAGCTCAAGCGTGCGCTTTCGGAGCTCAGAGTGGCGAATAAGCGCCTCTCGGGCACGTTGTCGGTCATTATGAGCACGGTGGGCTCCGATGAGCTGCCTAGTTTGTTGGATACCGTTTTGAACCAGCTTGTAGGAACCCTGGATGCCTCGGGTGCTGCCATCTATTTTTCTGAGAGCGGCGGTTTTAAGCTTCGCGGTGTTTCCAAGGAGCTGTATGACAGCTACCTGCCCGAGTTTATGCCGTATGGTGCGGGTATCCCGACGTATGTGCTCCGTGAGTCTCGTGCCTGCCGCCTGTCGATTCAGCAGGACCTTGAGGGCGATAGGATTGCCTCGGGTATGTTCATGGACCTGGACAATCGTTCTAAGCACCTGCTACGCATGCAAGATATGCCTCCATACCGCAGCGAGATATGTCTTCCCGTGTTTTATGGCACTCAGGTGCTCGGTGTGTTGGAGGTCGGTTGGAAACGTCCGCAGGCGCCGCTTGCCTATGATGTCAACGTGCTCGAGGTCATTTGCGATTATCTCTCCATCCAACTAGTCGGCATGGCATCGAGTCTGCGTTCACGTCGCACGGCAGAGCTTGGCCGTTCTCTCAACGTGCTGCGCGATGAGTTGTTTGCCTATCTCGATGATCCTATTGCCGCCTCGCGTGCGGTGTCGACCGAAATCTGCGCTGTGCTCAGTTGCCATTTCTGCCCCGTGGAGTATGATGCGGGCCTCGAAACCTATGTCATCGATTTTGAAGGTGGCAGTCGTGTGGCATTGCCGGGCGATCCGGAGTCACTCTTCTTTTCTGTCACGACGCCGGCGGCGCGCCTGGGGGCAATTTCCGATGGATTTGAGACATCGGTGCTGGGCGGGACGAGCGCCGACGACCTCAAGCACGTGCGCCTTACGCGCGTGGACGAATCCACGACTATGGGCGCATGGTTGAGAGCCCACGGCCTGCCGTGTCAGGGACTTTATGTCGACTCCGGTATCGAGGCGGGGCGCTGCCACTCGGAGGCGGATGGTACGCGAAGCAACGATGCAATCGTGCCCGCTGATATCGCCAAGGGACCGACGAGGCGCGTTTTGCTGCTCCGTGATGGCAGCCAGGAGCCAATCGACGACCTTGAATACGACTACATGGTGCATTTGGCACACGACTTTGAGCTGATCTATGAGGGCGAGTCTCAAAAGCGTGAAGAGCGTCATATCGCTCAGACGCTTCAGATTGGCATGAGAAATTCGCTAGGCGACGTTCCGGGCATCGCAACCGATTCGGTATACCTGTCGGCAACGAATTCGGCGTTGGTCGGTGGTGACTTCTATACGCTAGTCCGTCTTCCCGACGATTGCGCCGTTATGATATTGGGCGATGTCTCCGGCAAAGGAATTGAGGCGGCGTCGATGTCGGCACTCGTCAAGACGGCGTTGACGGCTTATGCCTGGGAGGGTGCGGGACCCGCTCGCATGGCCCGCTCGCTCAATAGCATGCTCATGGGCTTTTCGAGGGTCGAGACGTTTGTGACGGCGTTTATCGCCAAGATTGATCTTAAAGCGGGCCGCGCTACCTATTGCTCTGCGGGACATCCTCCCACTATGGTCATTAGGCCGTCGTCGACGCCGCATGGCGGAGGAGAGACCTGCGGGGGAGAAGTGGAGCTCCTTGGGTGCCAATCGGGCGTGATCGGTGCCTTTGAGAGCATGGTGTACGAGACGGGCGTGTTTACGTTCGATCCTGGTGACATGCTGTTTATGTATACCGACGGAACGATCGAAGCACGCGACCGCTCGGGTGCTTTCTTTGGCGAGCAACGCCTGCGCGACCTTCTACTCTCTGTTTCGGGTGAGGGCGTATCGGGCATCTGCGGTAAGGTCTTGGGCGAGCTTGACCGCTTTACCGACTCGGCGCTGGACGATGACATTGCATTGGTGTCCCTTGAGTTTTTACGGGGTCGATCGTAGGCCGCGACGTTGGGCATACAGAATCCTAACGGTTGCAGAAAAGTGTGCATCGAGCGAGCTCTTTTGGGGAACCATGGTCGCATGAATGAGTGGAATGACATAGCGGTTTTGACGCCACCGGGCGATATCGATATCGCCTCGGTGCCCGAGCTGCGCCGACGGTTGGATAATTTAATCGACCGGGGCGTGCGCCGTGTTGTCATCAATTGCCAGACCGTGGCTTTTATCGACTCGACGGGTTTGGCGTTTTTGCTTACGCGTGCCAGAGAGCTTATGAGACGAGAAGGGCTGCTTTCGCTTGTTAACGCCTCCGATGAGGTCGTTCGCTTTTTGGAGATTGCCCGACTTGTCGACATCCTTCATGTTGCGGGTCCGGTGCGGGAGTCGATTCCCGCCATTCCGGTGGGGGAGTTGCCGCGATGGAGCAAGAGCGTCAAGGTGCAGCGAGGCATCGAGAATCTCCCGTATTATCGGCACCGTGTGGCCGAGCTTCTCGAATCGCTTCCCCTGAGGCGTGATGAGCGCTATGACGTCGCATTAGCGTTGGGGGAGGCATTGGGTAACGCATATGACCATGCGGGCGGTGTTGGCTGCATCCTGACGATTCAGGCCTATGGGGACCGTGTTGTGCTTGAGGTGCTTGATCGAGGCGCTGGCTATTCTATCGATGGGGCGAGCGAACCGATGGCATCCGAGGAACGCGGACGCGGTATCAAGCTTATGCGCATGCTCGTCGATAATGTGGAGGTTGCCCGTCGCACGGATGGTGTCGGCACACGCGTTCGGATGGTGAAGCTGTTTAGTTCGGCATTGGAATCGTGCGCTTAGCGCCTTGGGTTGACATGATTTTCCTGCGTGAACTTGCTTTGGGTTGATTTCCGATCTCAGCCGAACACATTGAGCTGATGGCACGCTCCCGCAGTTAACCGAACGCCCCCGAGGTCCTATCCGGGCCCCGGGGGCGCCATTTTCCCAGTTG
>NZ_JBQKFW010000015.1:0-46832 GCF_052119145.1 Collinsella sp. LCP19S3_H3 | reverse complement strand
AGACATAGCCCTCGTCCGCCACAGCGGTGAGCGCAACCTTGGTGCCGGGGAGCGCACCGCGCGGGTTGCTCGTGGCCGAGCCGCCCTCGCCCGCCTCAACGGTCACGTAGGTCATCGGTTGAATGGGCGTCATCGCAAGCTCAAAGAGCGCGCGCACCGTCACGGCTTTCTCGCCCAGCAAAAAGGTCGTCGTGGCAGAAGCCGCATCCGCGAGCTCGATGTCACCGTCGATAACCTCCCAGTGGTCAAAGACATAGCCCTCGTCCGCCACAGCGGTGAGCGCAACCTTGGTGCCGGGGAGCGCACCGCGCGGGTTGCTCGTGGCCGAGCCGCCCTCGCCCGCCTCAACGGTCACGTAGGACATCGGTTGAATGGGCGTCATCGCAAGCTCAAAGTGTGCGGTCAGCGTAGTGTTGCTGCTGCCCATGCGCACGATGGTCTCGGTAGCGTTGGCATCCTCGACCTTAGCGTCGCCCTCATCGACGGTCCAGCCTGTGAACACGTAGCCCTCATCCGCCACGGCGTTCACGCCGATCGGGGTGCCGGGCTCGCCGCCCGCGGGAGCGCCTTCGACAAGGCCAGCGGTACCATGGCCATCAACCTTTACGGTCAGGGCGCCGTAGATTTTAAAGACCCCGCTCTCGGCCACATTGAGCTTAAAGTTCCTGTTGCAGGTTGCAGCGCTGATATGAAGCGTGTACTCGCCCGGGTTCTCGCCGGGCTCGCGCTGGTAGGAGACGGTCGGGCTTACCTCGGTCGCAAGGTCTCCGCCCTTCCACGTGGTGGTGCCGCGGTCGATAAGCTCATAGGAGTAGGCGGATTCAGGATCGGCCTCGCCATAGATCTTGGAGGCGTTGTTGGCCTTAACGGACACCTCGCGCGGGTTGATCTTCAGCGTGGTCGCCTTGGAGCTCGTCGCGTGCTGGGCATCGCCCAAATACGTTGCGACCACCTTATAGGTGCCGGCCTCGGTGGGCATGCCGTCCAGCTTAACGTCAAACGCGCCCGATGCGCTCATGCCAAAGTACGAGAAGGTCACCTCGGCGCCCTCGAGCGGCTGGTCGCCCACATAGACCTGGGCGTTCATGGCCTGCGCGGCACCGTCGTACTCGTGGATCTCATCGCCCATCGAGATCGTGGTCTCGAGCCTGCTGATCTTGAAGGCGCGCGTGATGGGGGCTGCGGCGTAGTTGCCGCCCAGGACGTAAGCGACCTCGGTGTAGCAGCCGGGCTTGGTGGGCTTCACGTCGGGATCGGTGCTCTTAAACGTGCTGCCGTCGTAGGCGATGCCCGTGATCAGGTAGCGAACCTTTGCGCCCGCAACCGCGGCATCGCTGTCGACGACCTTCGCACCAAAGTCAAAGTTTGCAAGCTCGTCGCTGCCAACGGCAAAGCCGCCCTTGGGCGTCGAGGCGTTCCACGTGAGGGTAACGTCCTCGGTCTTAGGTGCGATGGTGAGGTAGCCCACGCCCGCAGAGATCTCGTAATTGCCGCTCGTAGTCACCGCAGTCACCAAGTAGACGCCCGCCTTAGAGGGCGTACCGCCGAGGGCAACAGTGGAGCCTCCCAGGCCCAGATCCTGAGCGGTGTCGAGCGCGCTCTTAAGGGAATCGATCACCTGGTCGGGATTCTCAACACCCGCCGCCTTCAGGGCGAGCCTAAGGGCTGTCATGGTTGCATCGTTGTTGAGCCGGTTGATGAGGCGGTCAAGCGTGACACCCTCATCGAGATGCAGGATCAAGTTGATCGCGCTCTGCGCCTTGCCACCACCCACGTAGCTCAAATCGATCGAGAGGTAGCCCTTGCCGTCGCCATCGATACCGGCGACAACGATAACGGGCTCGGTCTCTTTATTGCTCGGCGTGGAGGAAACCAGGCCCGCGACTGCCACGGTGTTCCCATACGTAATGCTCGTGTTCTTGACCTTGACCGAGGAAGGGGCCTTGGTCACGGTTACGGTCGCGGTGGCCTCGGAGGGCTTGTAGGTGCCGTTGCCCTTGAACTTCATGGTGACGGTGTACTCGCCCACCTTCTGCTCAAGGCCGTCGATCTCAAAGTCGTTCCGAGAAAGACCGTTGACCGGCTTGCCCGTTACCTCGTCCACGACGGTGGGGGCAAGCTGGCGGTAGACCTTGTCCTTCAGGGCATCAAAATCCTCGCTGTACTGGACCGAGGTAGCCGCGTTCATCGAAATGTGCGTGACAGTGCGGCCGTCGACCGGCTTGACGGTGAGCCTGATGGAGCTGGCGGGATACTGGTTGTTACCGGCATAGCTGATCTGGATTTGCTCGGAGTCCTTCTTACCAAAGGCATGGAGCGTGGACTCGTACCAGGCAGCAGGCGTGTAGTCAAGCGGCTTCCACACACCTACACCCGAGCGGCTGGCATTGTACTCGATAGTCACATCGCCGGCGGTGAGCCCGGCAGGCACGCTCTTGGCAGCATCGAGGGCGGCGTTGAAGACAATCTCGTTATACGTTCTGCTGTCTTTGCCCCGGATGCCCACCTCGGCACCGTCGATGCCAACGAGCCCGGCCTTCACGGTGTTGACCTTGAGGATGTAGATCTCGTCCTTGGTGAGCGCAGGCAGGGTGAGCGTCGCGACCTGTTTATTGAAGCTGAGGCCCGCATCGCCGTTGCGATACGTGTTGCCATTGAACTCGATGGATTCCACGGCGTAGCCATCGGCAGGTTTGGCAACAACAGAGACGGAGTTCTCGACGTTGACCGAGACGCTGGAACCGGCGTCGGCAGAGGTACCGCCGACGGTCAGGCTCTCGAGGTTGGCAGAACTTGCTTCGTCAACCTTGACGGTCGCCTCGGTGTCGGCCTTATAGGTTACCTTAATATTGAAATCGGAATCGGGCTTGCTCGGGATGGTATAGTTTCCATAGGCGTCTGGCGTCTTGGTATCGCCGTCGATCTGGACCTTATCGACCTTGTAGTCGGCGACATTCTGGACCGTAAAGGTCTTGGTTGTACCCTCGTCGATGTCGTAGGTGCCCGCGTTTGCGTACGGCGTACCGTCAACGACGATGCCGCCGAGCTGCGCGCCCGTAGCGTCAGCCGCGCCCTCGGTGACAACGGTAGCCGTCCAATAGCGGGTGAGGGTCAAGGGGTCGTCATCGACCCAGTCGCGCTGAGGCTTAATGTGCGAGCCACCGACCTTCTTGTACTCTTGGACCTCATAGACGCCGGGTTCAAGATTCGCGGAGTCAAAAAAGTTCAAGCCCCAGTCTGTGATCTCGGTCCAATTGTCCGTGCCGTTGAGGCGAATATGAATACGATACGGGCCCGTACTGACCGCTCTATAGACGTCGGATTTTGAGACATCTCTCCACTTGGAGCCCGCCTCGCGGATACTCCTTCTTGCACGGGCTGCGTAGGTGGCAACACGGTCCCCCTGCTGTTGCTCCGCGTTGGTCGCAGCGGCGTCCTCGGCGGCGGACTCATCCTCCGCAGGCACAGCCTCCCCGGTATCGCTACCGGTCGCTACTTCAGAACCCCCACCCTGCTCTGATATCGCCTGATCGGCGGATTGGACCGCCTCGGCCAGTGCCGGCGTGGGGATCTGGCCCACGGCCATCACCACCGCCAGCAGCCCGGCCAATGCCCGGTTGCAGTTGATCCGTCTCATATGCTCTCGCCTTCCTCTATGCGGTCGTGCTGTACCGAAATGTACTCGCGACAGAAATATTCATAATTATAATCTCAAACAGAACGCGTCAAATGCGCACCAAGGAAGCACATTCATAGAAACTGTCAACGATTCACATATTTTTTGTTCAACGAATGCGACAGATCACACGTTGCCAACCCCCTGCTTTATTAATTTTTGGGACAAACAAACCTGACAACAAGCGTCCCACGTCACCCGCCCGTCAGGGACCGCGTTGTCTGACTCATTTGTCCCGTGCCGGGAATGCGATGTGTGTGACAAAGGGATTGTCCCTTTGTCACATCATGCGAACTGGCTCAGATAGAGGTCGGCGTAGGCGCCCTCGGCAGCCAGCAACTCCTTATGCGTGCCCTGCTCGATAATGTTGCCGTGATCCATGACCAAGATCAGGTCGGCGTCCACGATCGTCGACAGGCGATGCGCGATCACAAAACTCGTGCGCCCGCGCATAAGCGCGTCCATGGCGCGACCGATGGCGAGCTCGGTACGCGTGTCCACGCTCGACGTCGCCTCGTCCAGGATGAGAATCGCCGGGTTGTTGAGCAGCACGCGTGCGATGGTCAACAGTTGACGCTGCCCTTGGCTAATGCTCTCGGCATCGTTGGCCACCCGCGTGTCATAACCCTGCGGCATGGTGCGCACAAAGAAGTCGACCTGCGCGGCGCGCGCAGCCGCCACGATCTCGTCGCGCGTCGCCTCGGGACAGCCGTAGGCGATGTTTTCGGCAATCGTGCCATCGAATAGCCAGGCGTCCTGCAGCACCATGCCAAACTGCTGGCGCAGCTCGCCGCGGTCCATACAGCTCGTGTCCACGCCGTCGAGCGTAATGCGGCCGCCATCGATCTCGTAAAAACGCATGAGCAGGTTGATGAGCGTGGTCTTGCCCGCGCCCGTGGTTCCCACCACGGCGATCTTCTGGCCCGGCTCGGCGGTAAACGACACGTCACGCATAAGCGGCTTGTCGGGCGAATAACCAAAACGCACGTGCTCAAAGGAGACGCGGCCCTCAATGCGACCCGGCAGCCTGGCGGCCTCCCCCGGCAGCGGATCGGCTTCCATCTCGGGCTCATCGAGCAGGTCGAACACGCGCTCCGCACTCGCCAGCGCGCTCTGCAGCGAGTTGAAAGTGAACGACAGCTGCGTCATGGGTTCGGACGCCCCGTAGATAAACTGGAAGAACGCCTGGAACACGCCGACGGTCATGTGACCGGCGACCAGCATGCTGCAGCCCACCAACGCGATCACAATCTGCGCCAAACGGCCGATAAAGCGAACCGCAGGGCCGACGGCATTGATCATAAAGTCGGCCTTGGTACTCACGCGCGCTAGCTCCCTCGAGGCCTCGTGCACCTCGGCAGAGCTCTGATGCTCGCGGTTGAATGCGCGAATCACCAAACGGCCTGAATAGCCTTCCTCGACCGCGCTCGTGATTTTGGACACCCACTCCTGACGCTCGCCCGTCACATCATGCGTACGGCGCGAAACCACCTTGGTTACCAGCAGCGATACCGCCGTAAAGCCCAAAAAGACCAACGTGAGCTTGACGCTATAGACAAACATCATGATGATGGCACCCGTCACGGTACCGATCGATACCAGCAGCTGCAGCAATCCGCGCTGCATACTCTCGGACATCTTGTCCAAGTCATTGGTCGCACGGCTGACCACTTCACCGGGGCGATGTGCGTCAAAGTAGGCGAGCGGCAGGCGGCTGAGCTTCTGCGCGATGCGGTTGCGCAGACGCAGGTTGAGTCGCTCGGCGACACTCGACATCAAAAAACTCTGCAGCGCATAGAACGATCCGGCGGCCGTCCAGATCAAAAAGTAGACAAAGATGGTCTTACCGCACTGGTCCCAGGTGATGCTGAAGGTCGTTCCGCTGGCAAACGCCACCTGTATATGGCCCCACAGCTCGTCGATAACATGAGCGCTATATGCCGGCGCGGCGGTGTTAAATATGACGTAGAACACAATGCTCGCGAATACAATATAGAAGCGCCAATGGTCGCCGGCGGCCTCGCTCCACAAGCGGCGCACCGTCGCCCAGGTATCCCGGGGCGTCTCGTCCTCTTCTTCGTCGTCCACGTCGCGCATACGCTCTGCCTCGGCACGGGCGCGCTCGTCCTCGGCACGCTCGTTTTCCTCGTACAGCGCCTGGCGACGAGCCTCGCGCTCGGCCGCGGCCCTGGCGGCGGCATCCAGTTCGGTCGACGCGGCAGACTGCTCGACCGCTTCCTCGGCCGCGTCCACAACGACGGCATCGATAGCGTCGCTGCGCCTCTTGAGCTCCTCGGTCATGCTACTCACCTCCCTTCATCTGCGATTCCGCGATGGCGCGGTACACCTCGCAGGTTTCCATAAGTTCCTCGTGCGCGCCCAGGCCCACGACCTCACCATCCTTGAGCACGACAATCTGGTCGGCATGCAAAATCGTCGAGATGCGCTGCGCGATGATGAGCACCGAGGCGTCGCGCGTCTCGTCCTGCAGCGCATGGCGCAAGGCCGCATCGGTCTTAAAGTCCAGGGCCGAAAAACTGTCATCGAAGATATACAGATCGGCATGCTTCATGAGCGCACGGGCGATTGCCAGACGCTGGCGCTGGCCGCCGGAAAAGTTCGTACCGCCCTGGGCAACCGGAGTATCGAGTCCCCGCGGCTGATCGAGCACAAAGGTGCTCTGGGCAACCTGCAGCGCATGAAGCATGTCCGCCTCGGTCGCGTCCTCGTTGCCAAAGCGCAGATTGCTTGTCACGGTGCCCGAGAACAGCCACGCCTTCTGCGGCACATAGGCGATGCGCCCGCGAATCTCACCTTGCGAAAGCTCGCGCAGATCGACGCCGTCCAGGCGAATGACGCCCTTGGTGGCATCGTGGAAGCGCAGCAGAAGCTTTGCCACCGTCGACTTGCCCGAGCCCGTCGAGCCCACAATCGCGGTCGTCTGACCGCGACGACAGGCAAAGCTCAGGTCGCGCAGGGTGTCCTCGTCGGCATCGTCAAAGCGAAACGACATGTGGTCGAACACGGCAACAGCATCCGCATCGTCCTCGGAGGCAGGCGTCCCGTCACCCAGCGTACGCTCGCCGTCCACGATGCTCGGCTCAATCTCCAACACCTGCTGCGCACGGTTCAGGCACGCGGCAGCACGCGGAAGCGTCAGCACCACCATCTGGGCCATCATCACAAAGAACAGGATCAGAATTGCATACTCCAGCACCGCCGAGATACTCGCAATCTGCATGGCATGGGCGCCCACCCGGTTACCGCCCACCCACAGCACCGCCACCTCGGCGATGTTGATCAAAAAGAAGGTGGAGCTGTCAAGGCCCACAAACAGGTGGTTGACCTTGATGGCGTTGGCCGCGTAATCGCTGAACACCTCGTCCAGGCGCTGTTCCTCACGACGCTCCTTGTTAAACGCACGGATGACGCGCACGCCCACGATGTTCTCGCGCAGCACCACGTTCATGCGGTCGATAAAACCCTGCAGTCGCATAAAAATCGGCGCCGCATTGGCGACCGTAAAGACCGCCGCAACCAGCACGATTGCAACCACGACGCCCAGAAGCATGCCCATGGCCGGATCGATGAGCCAAGCGAAGATGATGCCCGCCACCGCCAGGAACGGCACCGGCAGCACCAGCTGAATCGTCTGAAGGACAGCCTGTTGAATCACGTTGATGTCGTTGAGTGAGCGCGTGATCATCGATCCGGTGCCAAAGCGCTCAAAATCGCTGGCAGACAGCTCGAGTGATTTGTCGTAGACGGCATTGCGGATGTCGCAGGCCACGTTAGCCGCCAGACGCGCCGAAAGATAGCAGCCCAGCACCGTGCCGCCGCTAGCCATGCTCGTCGCGATAAACATGTATAGGCCGTTGCATAAGATGTAGTCGACATCGCCCGTGGTAATACCGGTGTTGACCATGTTCGCCAGCATCGTGGGAACCAACAGCGTACCGACGTTATCCACCAGCAGCGCCAGCAGCGTCACTGCGACAAGCCCTCGATAGGGCTTCAAAAACCTCATTAACAGTCGCACGACTCACCCTCACCTTGATTCTCGGCAGCGATATGCTGCTTAAAGACATCGCACTCATCGCCGAGCGCATGGGAAAATTTTTCGATTAGGCGCATGATTTCGCGCTGTTCCCAGGGCTCGAGCACTTCGAAAGCCTGTTGCTCGGCTTCTTGCGCCGGCAGCGCATATTGCTCGGCAAACCGCATGCCCGCTTCGGTCAAACGCACAACCTTGTTCTTACGGCTGCCTTCGGCAAACTCCAACGTTGCGAAGCCCCGCGCCGTCAAGGTTTTAATTGCCGAGTTGATGGTCTGCTTGCTGTAGAACCATTCGCTTGTCAGACGGCTTACGGCAATACTGCCGCCCGCCGTGCTGGTATCGACGAGCATCCAGTAAGCGCAGTCCGAAAGGCCGCAGGCGCGCGAGAACTCCGAATAGATATGGTCGAGTCCATTGAGCAACCGGTCGAAGTCGACCGGCGTAACCGCACTATTCATCTATCCCACCATTCGATTGTCCGATTTTTGACCAATTTTGTATCTCTAGATTAGTCCGAGTTTTGACTATCGTCAACAGGTTCTCCGCACATGCTTGCACTTTTATGGCCTATCGGCAGAAAAAGACCGCCGGCGCGGGGGCGGCGCCAGCGGTCACGTGAAAATCGGGTTTTATTGCCTGTTAAGCGGTGACAGCCTCGTAGACCGTAGCGCCCGAGAAGCTATCGTGCAGGCTTTTGCCGCAGATCCAAGGCAGCTCGACGACCTCGCAAACCGTGTTGACCAGCTCGGAGCAGTCAGTAAAGTGACCCTTATCGTTGAGGGCCTCGCAATCCTGAACACGCCAATAGCCATCGGTGTGCGTGATGTAGTACTCGTGATCGTCAATCGTCACAAAAGCGCGCGTCTTGGAACGCAGCAGCTTCAGAAATCCTTCGAAATCGGTCTCGACGACATCTCCAGCCTGGAACATGATAGTTACCTCCTGGCCCGGCGCCACCACGGCGCGTTGATAAACGTTGGTACTCCTTTAGTAAAACCTTTATCAGAGGTTATGCGTTCGTCATTTAGGCAAGTGGTAAAAACCGCAGGGCAGACGGGATAAAACGTTTAACCATCCCATTGGCTTGTCACATTTTGAAGGTACTTTTATGCAAACCTACTTACCCAATTGGAATCTATCCTGTTGCCGGGCACTTGACCGTCTATCGTTTGAGCCCGACGGGTATGAACGGGGCATCTGCAACGCCACCGCAAGGAGACACCATGGAGACTATCGAAGCACTCATTCACCGCCGCAGCTGCCGCAAATACAGCGATCGTCCCGTCGAGGCCGAAAAGCTTGCACGTATTATCGAAGCCGGCCAATATGCACCGAGCGGCATGGGCCGCCAGCCGGTGACGTTTGTCGCCGTCACCGACCCCGCGACCGTCGAGCGTCTCTCACAGCTCAACGCCCAGATCATGGGCAGCAACAGCGACCCCTTCTATGGCGCCAAGACCGTTGTGGTGGTGCTGGTTGACCGCAGCGTGCCCACACATCTGGAAGACGGCTCGCTCGCCATGGGCAACTTGCTCAACGCCGCCTATGCACTGGGTGTCGATTCGTGCTGGATTCACCGCGCGCATGAGGTCTTTGACTCGCCCGAGGGCCTGGAGCTGCTGGCCAGCTGGGGCCTGCCCGCCGACGGCAGCCTGCGCGGTGTCGGTAACTGCATTCTGGGCTATGCCGAGGACACGCTATCCGAGGCAAAGCCGCGCCGCGACAACGTGGTGTACGTTAGGTAATTTGTTCCGCCGTTCTACCGAACGGAGGACCACTTGACGCTGCGCGAGCCGTATTCACGCCAATCTGACGTTCGATTTCGAGGGCGCGACCAGAAGGTCAGCGCCCTCTCATTTCGCGTCACCTTGGCGCAAATGCGGCCCGCTCGCTGTTGGCGACTGACATCGAATGAGCTGCTGCTGGCATTCGACACTTGGGCAGCTAAAAGGCCCCGTCCCAAATTTGCTACCCCACTAGCAACTTATCTTGCCGATGGATTTGTCGTCGTTTCATTCGTTCGAGTCGCTTTGGCGCCATCGCCCTGTTCGCCTTCATCCTTTTGCGCGTCGGCGATGGTGGAGGCCGCCGCAACGATACCGCGCTGGGGCGCGACGCCCGTCTGGTCTTGTGCACCCTCAACAAGCTCCGTGCCAACATGTGCAAGTTCGGGCGATTTGAACATCGCGTCCAGGCTCGCACCGCCGCCGGCGTAGCCAAGCGCAGCGAGTGCGATGACAATCACTGCAACGACGACCGCAATCGGAACATAACGATGCCAACCAGCCGGATTGAGCCCGCTGCGGCGAGCCGCCCCGCGGCTAATGTAGCCAAGTGTGCCATCGTGCCTGAGCTTTGAGCCCACCACGCGCCTTCGTCCCCACAACGAGGACTCGGCCTGCATGGCCAAGCGGGCGCTTGCCGAAGGATAGCCATATTTAGTGCGCTTGAACGAGCCATCAAACCCCGAGGCGCTTTTGCCCCACGTCCGCGAAGTCGTACGTCGGCTGACCGGCGCCGCAGTTCGTTTCGCTTGGTTCGTTTTTGAAGTCTCCGCCATACTCCCCCGCACGCCGTAACACAGTCGAAACAATACTGCTTTGGACTGTATCACACGCGCCGCGCGCGGTCACGGCACCTTGCTCAGTGGTCGTTGTCCTTCAGCAGACGCCATAAGGTCGTGCGACTTATACCGAGCACCTCTGCCGCACGCGTCCGGTTGCCGTGAAGGTGCTGCAGGACCAACCGAGCGATATCGCGCTCGGTATCGACCAGAGGGCGTAGGATATACAAATCGCTTTCGAGCGTTGGGGCACCAAAGGTCGCGGTCTTGATAACGTCCTCCTGGGCGAGCACCTCCTCCGCCACGGCACGCTCGGCTGTACCCGTCCTCACTAATATATAAAGTCGTTCCGAAACCTCACGAAGCTGTAGATAGTTACGGGGCCATCGATAGGCATCGAGCGTCTTTGCCGCCGCGGACGACAAGGCAGGTGTTGCCGTCTCAAACATATCTGCCAGATACTCCAGATAGCGCGCAACCTTTTCCGACGCGCCACCCTGCTCGGCAATCGCCGGCGCCACACTCACTGCACAGGCCAGACGCTCGGTTACAAAAGCAGCCTGATCGCTTTCGCCGCCGCCTGGCATGTCGTTTGCCGTCAACACCACATGGCAACGAGTTGCGAGCGCCATGTCGATCATTGCGGACACGAGCTCGCGCAGGCGTTGGGGGCCAACAGCATGCCAGCCGCCCATGCAAAGTGTCAGCCCCGTTTGGAATAGCGGCGATTCGGAACTTTTGAGCAGATGGCGCCAACCGCGATCCGTAAGCTCATCGAGCGCAACGGACACAAAGGGCTGGTCGGCATAGGGTCCATCCAGGTACAGGCGTTTTGCAACCTGATCCTGTCCCGCGCCCAGCTCGCCCTCGAGCATAAGGGGCACTCCGCGCGCATAGCTCTCCCGTACGGGGGCAGCGACCGCTGCCGCGTTTTCGACGATGCCGTACGCGCTCGATTCGTAGCGGGCCTCAACTTCGTCGGCGTTGAGCCACTCGATGCCCGCATGCGCCGCGGCGGCGCGCACCTCGCGGACCACGATGACCCAAAGGCCCCCGCCCTCTTTATCGGTGGGGCGAACGGTCAGGCTCAGGCGCGTACCCGCACGCCCCATAACCAGACGCGCGCCGTCTCCTATGCGGTCGAGGCGCTCAGCGACAAAAGCCGCCACATCCCGCTCAAGCGCCGCGTCATTCATGGTCGAGATCGCAACGTCCCCACGCGCATCGATTGCCAATGCCGAGGCCCCGGCAGCAGCTAGGGCATCGGTCAAGATCTTCAGCTTGGCATCGCTATCCATGATTTGCCCCTGTCCGCTGCGACGTACAACCGCCGACGGTCGCACGACCGAGTGTTTCAAAATTGAACGATATTGCTCACCAAACACTATAGGGCAGAAAGCGCCGTCCTGCGAGTATAGGTGTTGCCCCGCATCGCCATCCTGGCGGGGCGATAAGAGCTCTTCGGGATCTATTAACCTGCGGACAAGCCATACCCGCAAGAGCTCCTATCGCTCCACCGCGAGGATGCGGCCACCAGCAACCAGCACGTAAATGGGCTACTTCTCTACCAGATTCCCAGCACGTGCTGCATTCCCAAACCCATGCACGCAATGCCAATCCAGCAGCAAAAGCCCAATGCGATGGGCTTGCCGCCTTTTTTGACCAGCTCGACGATATCGGTATTAAAGCCAATAGCCGCCATGGCCATCACGATAAAGAACTTCGACAGCTCCTTGATGGGCGCCGTAACGGACGCGGGAAGCTGAAACACTGTGGTGACCACACTCGCCAGCACAAAGAACAGCACAAACATGGGAAATGCGCGCTTAAGGGAGAACGTGCTTTTGGCGTCGCCGCCGGCCTTGCGCGCCAGATGCATCTGCCAGCATGCGAGGACCAACGTGATGGGAATAATGGCCAGCGTCCTGGTGAGCTTGACTACCGTAGCGCTCTCGAGCACATTGGCGCCAGGATGCATACTGTCCCAGGCGCTCGCCGCAGCCGTTACAGACGAGGTGTCGTTGATAGCGGTACCGGCAAACAGGCCAAAGCCCTCGTTGGTCAGCCCAAGCATGCCTCCAAGCGTTGGAAACACGAGCGCCGCGATAACGTTAAACAGGAAGATGACCGAAATAGCCTGGGCAATCTCGCGATCGTCGGCATCGATGACAGGCGCGGTCGCGGCGATGGCGGAACCGCCGCAAATCGACGAACCCACACCCACAAGCGTCGCGATCTTGCCCGGCACGTTCATAACGCGGCAGAGCACAAAGGCGATGATGAGCGAGGTCAAGATCGTAGCCACGATAATCGGCAACGACTGGGCGCCTTTGGACAGAATCTGCGAGAGGTTCATGCCAAAGCCAAGCAGGATAACCGCGTACTGCAAGACTTTTTTAGACGTATAGGTGACGCCGGCGGCGAGCTGTTCGCGACGATTCTTGGGAAAGACGAGCGCCAGAACCATGCCAAAGAGGATGGCAAATACCGGCCCACCGACCACCTCAATCTGTTTGCCGAGCAACGACGCAGGGATGGCGATGATCAGGCAGAACAAGACACCCTTCCAGCGCTCGCGTACGATATTTACCAGTTGCATATGGGATTCCTTCTTTCTATTTCACGTTTGCGACGGCTTATGATACGGCAACATCGAGCACAGCCATACGCAAAAACAGACTAAGATGCCGCAATAGTTCTCGGGCAACAACCGAATTACCCAGCGCGGAGAGCTGATTCGCGGCATAATTAACAACTGACATATGAGTGTGATAGAACAGTTGCGAGGCACTATGGAAGAATCGATGCACGTCGGCGAGCAGGAAACGAGCCTACAGGACCAGTCCTACCACACCATTCGACGCAAAATAGTCTACCTGGACTACAAGCCGGGCGAAAAGTTGGGCGTCAAGCAGCTTTGTGACGACCTAGATATGGGGCGCACCCCTGTGCGCGAGGCACTGGTGCGTCTGGCGCAAGAGGGCCTAGTGCGCACCGTGCCCCAAAGCGGTACCTATGTCTCGCCCATCAACCTCACCCTTGCCGAGAGTGCCTGCTACATTCGCGAACACCTGGAAAAGCAGGTGATTGTGGAGTGCTGCGCCCGTGCCACCTCGGTAGGCATCGAGCAGCTCGACCGAGCCATCGCGCTGCAGGAAAAAGCCATGGCCGAAGAGGACCGCATCGGCTTCTTTTTAAGCGACAACCTCATGCACCGCATGATCTTTAGCATCGCGTGCCGCAGCACCGTGTGGTCGTGGCTCGAGGCGACCAATGCCGACCTGGAGCGCTTCCGCTGGCTGCGCGCCGCTACGCAGGCGCTCGACAATCAGGAGATTGTTAACGAGCACAAGCAAATCCGCCGCGCCATCGCCGGCCGCGATCCTATCGAGGCAAGCTTTTTGGTCAGTAAGCACCTGCATATGATGTTCCGCAACCAGACCGAGGTCCTGGACCAATATCCCGAGTACTTCGAGACCAGCAAGCTCCGCTAACCTGCCAAAAAGGGACAGGTTTATTTTGGCAGGTTTTACCATGGCAAATGCAACAAGGCCCGGCTCCGCCGCAACGGAGCCGGGCCTTAGTTGTTAGGATGACGGAACTCGATTACTCTACTGTGACACTCTTGGCCAGGTTGCGGGGCTGGTCAACGTCGCAACCGCGCAGGATGGCAACCTCGCGGGCGAGCAACTGCAGCGGAACGCTCGCCGTGATGGGGCTGAATACGTCGCGGACGGCCGGCACGCGAATGACGCAGTCGGCGATCTTGTTGATTTCCTCGTCGCCCTCGGTAGCAACGACGATGACCTTGGCGCCGCGCGCCTTGCACTCCATGAGGTTCGACACCGTCTTGTCGTATGTTGCGCTCTTGGTTGCAACCGCGATAACGGGGAAACCCGGGTCGATCAGCGCGATAGGGCCGTGCTTCATCTCGCCGGCAGCATATGCCTCGGCATGCAGGTAGCTGACCTCCTTAAGCTTGAGCGCGCCCTCGTAGGAAATGGCGGCGCCCATGCCGCGACCCACGAACAATGCAGACTGCGCGTCCTTGCAGACAAGCGCGGCCTCGTGCACGGCCTCGGTCTGCGTATCCAGAATCCACTGGATCTGCTCGGCCGTATCGGAAAGCTCGCGGAACAGCATGCGCGCCTGCTTGGTGGTCAGACGGTACTTAACCTGCGCCAGCAGCAGGGCCAAAAGCGTAAGGCTCACGACCTGACCGATGAAGCTCTTGGTCGAGGCAACTGCAATCTCCTTGTTAGCCTTGGTGTAGATAACGCCGTCGCTCTCGCGCGCCACCGGGCTGCCCAGCACGTTGGTGATGCCAAAGACCTTGGCGCCCTTGATGCGTGCATCGCGAATGGCGGCAAGGGTGTCGGCCGTCTCGCCCGACTGGGACACGGCCACGACAAGCGTCGTCGGCGTGATGATGGGGTTGCGATAGCGGAACTCGCTTGCCGCCTCGACCTCGGTAGGAATACGAGCCCAACCCTCAATAAGGTTCTTGGCGATAAGTCCGGCATGGTAGCTGGTGCCGCAGGCAATCACATACACGCGGTCGATATCGTTGAGCTCCTCGAGCGAAAGGCCCAGCTCGTCGATATCGAGCTCACCGGCGGGGGTCATGCGGCCCACCAGGGTATCACGCACGACGCGGGGCTGCTCATGGATCTCCTTGAGCATAAAGTCGGGATAACCGCCCTTTTCGGCCATATCCAGGTCCCAGTCGATATGGGTAAGCTTGGGCTCAATCACGTTGCCAGCCTCGTCGGTATACTCGACGCCTGCGGGCGTAAGCTTGGCAAACTGACCGTCTTCGAGCACCACGACATCGCGGGTGGCATCGATAAGCGCGATCACGTCGGAGGCAACGTAGGAGCCGGTTTCGCCGACGCCGACCACAATCGGGGAGTCCTTGCGGGCCACGGCGATCACGCCAGGCTCATCGACAGAAACGGCGGCCAAACCATAGGCGCCCACCACGTGGGTGCAAGCCTCGCGCACAGAAGCCATCAGGTCGTGTGTCTCGGCATAGGCTTCTTCGATCAAGTGCGCAAAGACCTCGGTATCGGTATCGCTCTTAAAGTGATGGCCGCGGCCCTCCAGCTCCTCACGCAACTCGGCGAAGTTCTCGATGATGCCGTTGTGGACGATGGCGATGCGACCGTCGCAGCTGGTGTGGGGATGGGCGTTGACAACGGAGGGCTTGCCGTGGGTAGCCCAGCGGGTGTGGCCGATGCCGCAGGTGGCGTCGCTGTCGACATTGGTAAGTTCGCTCTCCAGGCCCGCGACCTTGCCCACGCGGCGAATGACGTCGAGGTGAGCCACCGTGCCCTCGCCCACCTCGAGCGCGACGCCCGAGGAGTCATAGCCGCGATATTCCATGCGCTTAAGGCCCGTGACAAGGATGTTCTTTGCGATATCAGAGCCGGTGTAGCCGACAATTCCGCACATAGGATAAATCCCTTCGCTCGCGTGACTGCAAAACGTCCACGCACAAGGGGCGCTGAGACGTATAACGTTCGAGTATTGTACTCACGCGAGCGCAAGCTGATATACCAGAAGTGGTATCTCAACTTAGATACCACCCGATGCACACACGTTCAGCCGGTCCAAACCACCACAAAGGTGCCTGTCCCCTTCGTGGTGGTCGCGTTGGCAATAGCGTTTCCCCAGATAAAACCTGCCAAAATAAACCTGTCCCTAATTGGCAGGTTTTGACACCCTAGGGACGGGCGATGCTACAATCTGGCTTGTACTTGAAACGCATCAAAGGGGCCGCTATGGCAAAGGTAAAAATCAGCGACGTCGCGCGCGAGGCAGGGGTCTCGCTGGGCACGGTATCCAACGCGCTCAACCATCCCGAAAAGCTGCGCCCCGAGACCCTCAAACTCATCAACGAGACCATCAATCGCCTTGGCTACCTGCCCAACCAAAGCGCCCGCCAGCTCGCAGGAGGCACCACCAAGTCCTTTGGCCTGGTCCTCCCCCGTCTCGACCACGGCTTCTCGCTCCAAATTGCCAGCGGTGCCCATAACGAGGCCCGCAAGCACGGTTACGACCTGCTTATCGCCAACGCCGATAACGACGACATCCTCGAAGACCACTACCTGCGCTATTTTATGGGCACGCAGATGTCCGGCGTCATGGTTCAGCCCATGGCATCCCCCGACTGGCACCCCGCCATGACCAAGATGCCCGTGCCGATTGTCCATCTGGACATCCACTGTTCCGAGCCCGGTTACTACGTGGCCGCCGACAACGAGGCGCAGGGGCGCATTATCGCCGAGCTCGCCATCGCCCGCGGCGCACGCCATATCACCGTTGTGGGCAGAGCAGCATTTATGCAGCTCACCCTGCGCGTGCTTGGCATTCACAAGGCCCTCGCCCTTCATCCCGACATCAAAATTGAGGTCATTGACGCCGGAGAATGGAATACCGCTGCCGACGGTTACGGCATCGGCGCCCAGATTGCCGAGCGCTCTGCTGACGAGCGTCCGGATTTTGTCATCGGCCTAACCGACGTATTGGCCTCGGGTGTTATTTCGGCGTTGATCGACAAAGGCATCTCCGTCCCCAAGCAAGTTCGCGTGGCCGGCTGCGACGGCAACCCGCTTGCATGGAGCGGGTCGGTCCCTCTCACCACAGTGGCACCGCCGGGTTACGAAATTGGCCGCAAGGGCGTGCAGCTGCTCGTGGAGCAAATCGAGAACAAGGCACCGACAAAAACCAAACGCGTCCGTATCGGCTCCGCCGCACGCACCGTCACCGAGGTCACAGCCGCCGAGGACATCAACCGTCAGGAACTCGTGCGGCCGTTCCTCTTAGAGCGCGCCAGTACCCAGGCGAGCAGCCAAGCCGAAGCCACCGCCATCAACCTGGGCGCGTATCTATAGCACGTCGACCAGTATGCCAAAACGCAGCTTAAGCAAAAGAGGCCCGGCCATTGCCGGACCCCTTATGCTTAAGCGTAAATGTGGGCAATTGCCCGTTTCAACGCCGCAGCTGTCTAGCGCACGGCCTTGACCGCCGCCGCAAGGTCGAACAGCGTATCGAGCACGGCCTCGCAGCCATCCACCACATTCTGCGGCAGCGGCACAATGTCGGGGACGGCAAAGACATGGCAGCCGGCCGTAATACCCGAGACGCAGCCGTTGCGTGAATCCTCGACCACGGCGCATTCCTCGGGGGCGAAGCCCGCGCGCTCGCAAGCAAGCAGATACATCTCGGGGTCGGGCTTGCCGTGCACGACGTCCTCGCCGCAGGTCACCGTCTCAAACTTGTCAAAAAGACCGACCATCTTAAGGTTGCGCTCGGCCGTAGCGAGGCGCGACGACGTCGCTAGACCCACGTGATAGCCCGCAGCCAGCAGCTCGCCTATGCACTCGGCGGCGCCGGCCTTAAGCTCCAAATCGGTCTTGACCATCTCGTCGCGAATCTCCTTGTGGCGAACATAGATCGCCTCGGTGGTTTCATGGCTGCCGTAATGCTTATCAAGGATGTCCATGACATCGGGCAGTGTGCGGCCGATAAACTGATGGATCAGCGCATCATCAATCGCGACCCCCAGCTCGGCAGCGCCCGCCTTCCATGCCTTGATGCCCAAACGCTCGGTATCGACCAGCGTTCCGTCCATATCAAAAATTACAGTCTTGATCATATCGGTCCCCTCACCGGATTGCATTACGGCCACTCTAGCTTACTTTACAAACTTGTATATAACGTATGTAGCATATTGCACTATCGTTACATAGGCAGAAGTCATATGACGAGCAGTCCGATAGGATTATAGTTTTCGACCGAGTACTCAATGGTAAGGATTGTTTTATGCTTTCAGACACTACCGCACCTGCAAAGGAGCTTCAGGACAAACTCGCGGCGCTCGAACAGCTGCTTTTGGCATACGGACGCGTCGCCATCGGCTTTTCCGGTGGCGTCGACAGCAGCTTTTTGGCCGCGGTCTGCGCCCGCATCATGCCTGCCAGCACGCTTCTCGTTCACCTCACCACGCCGCTCATCGGCACGCCCGAACAGACCTCGTTTGAGCGATCCGTTGACAGGCAAACCAATGAGGGACCGCATTTTAAGCTCCCCGTGCTCAATCTTTCGGTCGATCAGTTGCAGCTCCCCCAAGTAGCCTGCAACGACGCCAACCGTTGCTACCACTGCAAGCACGCCGGCTTTACCGCCATCGTCAACCACGCTAAGTCGCTCGGCTTTCCCACCGTCATCGATGGCAGCAATGCAAGCGATCGCGGTGACTACCGTCCCGGCATGCGCGCTGCCAAAGAGCTCGGCGTACGCTCCCCTCTTATGGAGGTCGGCTTTACCAAGGACGAAGAGCGCGAGCTGTTGCGCGCATGGGGCTATCCCGTTTGGAACCTGCCGGCGGGAGCCTGTCTTGCCACGCGCGTCCCCACAGGCGAGGAGCTTACGCATGAGAAGGTCGATTTAATCCGCGCCTGCGAGGACTACCTGCACGATCTTGGTCTGGCGCAGGTACGCGCGCGCTTGGTCGGTGGCTGCATGCGTATTGAAGCCGCTCACGCAGATGTCGCCAAGATTGCCGCTCTCGGCGGTGCTACCGTCAATGCCGAGGGCAAGACCCCGCTGCCCGCCGCCATCGAGTCCGCGCTGCGCGAGCTGGGCTGCGCCCACATCTCCCCCGAAGTCACCCCCTACATCCACGGCAACATGAACCAGTAACCTACCAAAAAGGGACAGGTTTATTTTGGCAGGTTTTATCTGGGGAAACGCGAAGAGTGCCACGCCAAATCACCGTTACGGACAGGGAGGCATTCATGCAGCTCGCCCTGCGCATACTTGGCATCCACAAGGCCCTCGCCCTGTATCCCGATATCAAAATTGAGATCATTGACGCCGGAGAGCGGAATGCCGCAGCCGACGGCCACGGCATCGGCGCCCAGATCGCCGAGCGCGCCGGCACCCAGGCAAGCGGCCACTCCGAAGCCACCGTCATCGATCTCGGCGCATACCTTTAGCGCACGGCCTTGACCGCCGCCGTCAGGTCGAACAGCGTATCGAGCACGGCCTCGCAGCCATCCACCACATTCTGCGGCAGCGGCACAATGTCGGGGACGGCAAAGACATGGCAGCCGGCCGTAATACCCGAGACGCAGCCGTTGCGCGAATCCTCGACCACAGCGCATTCCTCGGGGGCAAAGCCCGCGCGCTCGCAGGCAAGCAGATACATCTCGGGGTCGGGCTTGCCGTGCACGACGTCCTCGCCGCAGGTCACCGTCTCAAACTTGTCAAAGAGGCCGACCGTCTTAAGATTGCGCTCGGCCGCGACGCGGCGTGACGACGTCGCAAGGCCCACGTGATAGCCCGCAGCCAGCAGCTCGTCGAGGCACTCGGCGGCGCCGGCCTTAAGCTCCAGGTCGGTCTTGGCCATCTCGCTGTGTAGCTCAATGTTGCGGGCAAAAATCGCGTCGGCGGTTTCGCCCTTGCCGTAATGCGCCTCAAGGATGTCCTTAACATCGGCATTCGAACGGCCGATAAACTGATGGATTAACGCATCATCAATCGCGATCCCCAGCTCGGCCGCACCCACCTTCCATGCCCTCATGTCCAAACGCTCGGTATCGATCAGCGTTCCATCCATGTCAAAAATAACAGCCTTGATCATATCGACCCCTTCATCGGCTTGCGTTACCGCAAATCTGCTGCGCGTTATAAGCTTGTATATAACGTATATATCATATTGTACTTTTATTACATAGACAGAAGCTTTATGACGCAGCCTGCCAAAAAGGGACAGGTTTATTTTGGCAGGTTTTATCTGGGGAAACGCAAACAGGGCCGCGACACCTCTATGGCGTCGCGGCCCTTTTCCTTGGAGAAGGATCGATTGATTGAACGGGATGACCGTTCTAGTCTTCGAGTCCGCTATTGATGAGCTCCGCAATCTCAACGGGATCGGTGCTCGCGCGCACCTTGTCACGGAAGCCGGCGTCCATCAGCATCACGGCAGCCTTGGAGAGCAGACGCAGGTGCGTGGTTCCAGCCTCGCCGGCGGGCACGTACAGCGCGAGCGCAACATCGACGGGCACCCCATCGAAGCTCGGCCATTCAACGGGCTCGGCCAGTTTAAGCACGGCAACGCCCGGCGTGTGGATCGCATCGCTTTTGGCATGCGGAACGGCAAAACCGGCGACAAGGCCGGTCTCGGCCTCGTTCTCGCGAGCAATAAAGGCAGCCTCTACGGCAGATGCGTCATCGGCAAAACCGAGCTCGATGGCCTGCTCGGACAAATAATGCAGGGCGTCCTCGCGCGAGGCGGCGGTATACCCGATCGTCACTTGGTTGGCAGATACAAATCCCATGGAAACCTTCCTTACAACACAGACCTGACCGCAGCTTCGATACCGTCGGCGTCCAAACCGTACTCGTGCAGCAAATCGACCGCAGGGCCGGACTCGCCATACACATCGCGCACGCCGACGCGTCGCATCGGCACCGGATGCTGTTCCGCGAGTACCGAGGCCACGGCCTCGCCAAGACCGCCGATAATCGAGTGCTCCTCGGCAGTGACCACGCGACCAGTCTTCTTGGCGCTGGCAACTACCAGGCGCTCATCAAGCGGCTTAATCGTGTGCATGTTGATAACCTCGGCATCGATACCATCGACAGCGAGCGCCTCGGCAGCTTCAAGCGCCTCGGCAACCATGAGGCCACAAGCGATGATGGTCACATCGGACCCCTCGCGCACGACCACGCCGCGACCAATCTTGAACTCATAGTCCTCGCGGTCGTTGATGACCGGTGTTGCCAGGCGGCCGAAACGCATGTAGACCGGCCCCTCAAACTCATAGGCGGCGCGCACGCAAGCGCGAGCCTCGATGTCATCGGCGGGAACGACCACCGTCATACCCGGGATCGTGCGCATGAGCGCGATGTCCTCGCAGCACTGATGCGTGGCGCCGTCTTCACCGACCGAGATGCCCGCGTGCGTAGCGCCGATTTTGACGTTGAGGTGCGGATAGCCGATGGAATTACGCACTTGTTCGTACGCGCGGCCGGCGGCGAACATGGCAAAGGTGCTCGCAAAGGCGACGTGACCCGTGGTTGCAATGCCGGCGGCAAGCCCCATCAAGTTGCTCTCGGCAATGCCGGCGTCGTAGAAGCGCTCAGGGTGCGCGGCCTTAAACTTACCGGTCTGCGTTGCGGCGGCCAGGTCGGCATCGAGAACCACAAAGTCATCGTGCTCATTGCCCAGCTCGACAAGTGCCTCGCCATAGCTAACGCGCGTGGCGACTTTCTTGACGTCTGCCATTAGAGCTCCTCCCCTGCTGCTGCGAGCTCGGCCATGGCCTGCTCAAACTGTTCATCGTTGGGTGCCTTGCCGTGCCAGCCCACCTGGTTTTCCATAAAGGAAACGCCCTTGCCCTTCACCGTCTCGGCGATAATGGCCACAGGCGAGGCACTCACTTTGCGAGCCTCGGCAAAGGCCGCGGCAATCTGCGCCATGTCGTTACCGTCGGCGAGCTCAATCACATGCCACTTAAAGGCACGAAACTTGTCGGCAAGCGGCATAGCCGAGTTAACTTCGTCGATACTGCCGTCAATTTGCAGGCCATTGTGATCGACGATAGCGACGAGGTTATCCAGGTCGTGGTTGCCGGCGAACATGGCCGCCTCCCACACCTGCCCCTCCTCGCACTCGCCGTCGCCCAACAGCGTGTAGACGCGGTAGCTGTCACCCCAGTGCTTTGCGGCGAGCGCCATTCCAACCGCGGCGGAGATACCCTGACCGAGCGATCCGGTAGACATGTCGACGCCCGGCGTGTCATTCATATTGGGATGGCCCTGCAGGCGGCTGCCGATATGACGGAGCGTCTCGAGCTCCTCCTTGGGAAAGAACCCGCGCTCGGCGAGCACGGCATAGAGTGCCGGAGCGCAATGGCCCTTGGAGAGCACAAAGCGGTCGCGGTCGGCGCGGCTCGGATTCGCCGGGTCGACATCCATTTCCTCAAAGTAGAGGTAGGTCATAATGTCGGCGGCGCCAAGCGAACCGCCCGGATGCCCCGACTTGGCGGCGTGAACCGCAGTCACGACACCCTTCCTGACCTCATTGGCGACCTTCGCCAGTTCCTGGTTGGTCATACGAATTCCTCTCTTGAGAACAACCCCGGCACTGGATGATGCGATGCCGGGGCAATTCACTCGTTTAAGCCCGCGCGACAACCTTTTCCAGCCATCCTCGAAGGAGGCGAGGCCTTGATCGGTCAGCGGGTAGTGCAGCCACTTCTTGAGCGCGGCCATAGGCACGGTCGCGATGTCGGCGGAGTCAACGTCTTCCCGCGCCAGCTCCTTCTCGATGCCCAGGCCGCCCTGGGCCTCAGCCTTGTGCTCAATGCCACAGGCGGTGCATTCATTTTGAATCGCCTTCTGAGCCATATACATGTGGGCGATACCCACGGTACAGACGGCACCGCCTGCGATCTGCATTTTAAGATGGCGTGCCAGACGGAAATTTCACCCTAAAACACAAAAGCCCCAAGTCAACAAAAGCCAGGAGCCTTTGCCAACTTGGGGCATTACGAGTCGCCGCCGTACAGGCAACGACGACCCTTACTCCTTCTGCCATCAGCCGATATGGACGACTCGGCTTGTCCGGTTACGGCAGGATGTGGAATCCAAGCGTTTCGATATCACGCGCGAAACCCTTAACGGTGTCGAGCGAATACTCCATGAGGTCCTTACCGACGTTCTTGCGCTTGGCCAGGATGCCGTTGGGGACGGTAATGATCTGGCACCCCACGGACTCGGCCTGATAGATATTCAGCAGCTCACGGGTAGACGCCCACAGCACCTCACACAGCGGCTTTGCCGCGGCCTTTTTGACAGACTCTGCCATCAACGGCAGCGGATCAACGCCGGTATCGGCAATACGGCCGGCGAAGATAGAGATGATAGACGGCGTCTCAGCAGAGACAGCGTCCACAAACTCATCGACCTGCTCGGGAGTAAAGATCGTCGTAACGTTTACCTTGATGCCGTCAGCGGAAAGACGTTTAACGAGCGCCGCGGTCGACTCACCCTTGGTATTGAGTGCGGGAATCTTGACATACACATTGTCAGCCCAAGTCGCAATCTCGCGAGCCTCGGCCTCCATGCCCGCCTCATCGTCCGCAAAGACCTCAAACGAAACCGAGACATCGGTGATGTGCTCGAGCACGGTCTTGGCGAACTCGCGATAATCGGTCACGCCACCCGCCTTCATAAGCGATGGGTTAGTCGTAAAGCCCTGAACGTTACCGTTCTCGGCCATGTCGAGCATGCCCTCGAGATTGGCACCGTCGGCAAATACCTTGATTGCCATAATGTACTCCTTACATACATGATGATATAGAAATGTACGGACTGAATTGTTTGTCAAAAGCGCCGCTGCATCAGAGTGGAACGGAGAGCCCCTTAATCGAGTTCGATCTCGAGGCGGTAGAGGTCGGCGCGGTAGAACGACTCCACATACTCACGGGGCACATTCTGCTGGTCATGAGAAACCCTCGTGATGTTGAGCAGCGGAGCACCAACGCTGATGCCCAATAGCTCGGCCTGCTCGTCGGTAGCAACGCAAGCTCCAATCTTTTGGCTCACACGGCTCCAGCGAATATCGCACGAGTTATTGAGATAAGCGCGAAGCGATTCCTTGGAAAAGTCGCGCTCCGCAATATGCGGGACATAGCCGTCTTCGTAATAAATCGTCTCCAGATAGAACGGACGATCGCCCGACACGCGCACACGGCGAAGGCAGAAGGCCTTTGCGCCCTCAGCCAAGCCCAGCTCGTGGGCAACGTGCTGAGGCATGGTTACAACGCCAGACTCAATCAAGCGTTTTTGCGGCACTGCAAACTCGTCCACATTCTTCTTGATATAGCTCGAGACACGCTTAGGCGAGCTAAGTGGCACGTTGGCAATAACCTCGGATCCGCGGCCACGCTTCTTCTCAATCAAGCCATTATTAGAAAGCAGCTCCATCGCTTTGCGCGCCGTTGCACGCGAAACGTCATAGCGCTTCATAAGATCGCTTTCGGAGGGAATATAGTCGCCAATCTTGTAGGCACCGCTCGTAATTCCCTGGAACAAGATATCGTACAGCTGATAGTACAGCTGTTCCTTACCGCTAAAATCGAGCTCAGACGTTTCGGTCATCATCCCACCCTATCTGGAACAGTTCTCTAAATCCTTGGCATCAGGTGCTGTCTTTTAATAAATGTTAACTACAAAATATCAAAAGACACACATCGATAACCCTGCCTAAGCATATTTCATTCCAGCCGAGCATACTTCACCAACTCACCGCTAGCTTGGGGCATTCCTTATGCAAAGAATGCCCCAAGCTGCCTCTAGCGCGCGCCGAAAAGCTTGCGCGGGCTGGCACTCGCGCCGATACGATCGGCACCAGCGCCCGACATAAGCGCAAGATCTTCTTTCGTGCGTACGCCGCCCGATGCCTTGACCTTTACACGGCCGCCCAACTCTTGAGCAAACAGATAGACATCCTCGACCTGGGCACCAGCCGTGCCAAAGCCCGTAGACGTCTTAATAAAGTCTGCACCGGCAGCCTCGACGGCATGACAGATTGGCTTTTTGGTTTCCTGCGCCAGATAGCACGTTTCGACAATGACCTTGAGCGTCGCATTGGGCACGGCCTCGCGCACGGCTCGAATATCGTCCTCGATCGCCTGGTAATCGCGAGCCTTGACCATGCCCTGATCGATCACCATATCGATTTCGGAGGCACCGTTGGCGTAGGCATCGGCCGCTTCGGCGGCTTTCGCAGCGCTCGTCATATAGCCAAGCGGGAAAGCGATGACCGTGGTAAGCGCAAGATCGGGATAAGCCTTGTGGGCACGGGCGATATACGAAGGCGGGATGCATACGCTGGCACAACCGTACTCGAATGCCTCGGCACAAATGGCATCAATCTGATCCCAAGTCGCTGTCGGCTTAAGCAATGTATAGTCGATGCGCGAGCAGAGGTCCTCATCGGTAAGCTCCGCCCCCGCCTTGGCGGCAATGGCGGCAACCGACGAAGGATCGTCCAGATACTCATCGACCTTGGCCAAAAAGCCCGGATAGTCAACGGTATCGACATTGGTCACGTCAAGCTCAATGGTATGACCTAGCTCAAACGTATCATAGCCGCGTTTTTTGATGCGGTCGACAAGGGTATCCAAATCGACCAGGTCATCGCCCTTGCTACGATCCTCGAGCACATCGCCCTTGTGATAATGCGTCACAATGTGCGCAAGATGACGCGTCGGCTTAAGATCGCGAGCACGGTAGCGCTTGCTGATCATAACGGGATCGGCGACAAGACGAATCGTGAGCACACGGTAGCCGTGCTTGTCGGCCAGCTCGGCGAGCCTGTCGTGCTGCTTAGCAGAGAACGGATAATCGCACATAATCTGCGGCCCATCCGCCATGGCAGCATCGAGGCGACGGAACCACTCCTGAAGAGCGTTCGCATCAACCTGTGCCTTTTCCTCGGCATTGTTAAAGCCGTACGTATCCCAATACTCTTCCTTAACGTCATCAAGCGAGACACTCAAAAAGTTCTCGGATGTATGGCGAGCCTTGATGCGATCTGCCAAATCGGTTTTTCCCGTAGCCGGAGGTCCGGCAAGCAAAATCAGCGTCTTTTCCATGCTAGGAAACCCTTCTTACTACCCGATTATTTGCCACGAAGCTGGTCTTTGGAGATGGCAAGCATCTCGGTAACCTTGTCCATGTAATACTTGATAGCCTCATCGTCTTTCGCTTCGGCGGCAGCCGCACGCTTCTTGTTGTACAGCTTGACCAGTGCCGCAGACGCCTTACCCATCGTGCGATTGACTTCCAGGCTTTGCTCGTATGCCTCAACGGCCTCGTCGACCATGTTGGCATCGGCATAAAGCTTGCCAATTTCGTTTAGAACGTTTGCGGCAGCGACGCCCTCCTTGCCCTCGAGCTCGGAACGCTTTGCCTTAACGGCGTCGAGAACGGCATCTCGATCGAGAACGGGTGCGGTCTCGGCTGCAGCGGAGGCCACCTTCCCCTTTTTCTTGCCAAATCCAAACAAACCCATTGGAAACCTCCACTAGCAGTAATAAATGAAGGGGGTTGTTCCCCTGCCGGGGACCAGGCACAGGAACAACCCCCTTAAAGAAAGACTTAGACCTTCGTCAGGCGCTACAAGAATCCTTATGCGATACCAAAGACGCTGAGGATGGACTTGATGGCCATGAAGAAGAAGCCGGTGACGACGGTGTCGACGTCGGTGCAGGTCATGTTCACGAAGCCAATCTGAGCGAGCATCGGGGACAGGAGCGCAGGCAGGATCATGATGAAGATGCCGTGGAAGATGCAGCCGATGATGGCGCCGCGACGACCGTCGATGGCGTTACCGAAGATACCAGCAGTGCCGCCAGCGAAGAAGTTGGACATAACGCCAGGGATGACGAGGGTGCCCATGAAGCCGGTGATGGCCATGCCGATCAGCGAGCCAAGCGTGGTGAACACAAAGCCGAAGATAACGGCGTTAGGGGCATAGGTGAACAGGACAGGGCAGTCCAGAGCGGGGCGCGCATCGGGGACGAGCTTCATCGAGATGCCCTGGAAGGCGGGGACGAGCTCGGCGAGCAGCAGGCGGACGCCGGCGAGCAGGACGTACAGACCAACGACGAACTGCATGGCCTGGAGGAAAGCGTAGACCATGAAGTTGGTGGCGCCGCAGTAGTCAGCAGCGGCAGCAGGACCAGCGAAAGCAGCGACGACCAGGTAGAAAATGATCATGACCAGGCCGACAGCAGCGTAGGTATCCTGGAGGAAGGACAGGGACTGCGGAATCTCGAGGTCCTCGGTGGACTTGGACTCCTTGCCGCCAGCGAGCTTCTTGGTGATGCTTGCGATAAGGGCTGTGAACATATAGCCAAAGGTGCAGAAGTGACCCAGGGCGATGTCATCGGACTCGGTAATCTTGCGGACAACGGGCTGAGCGAAGGCAGGCATGAGGGTAGCGAAGGCGCCACCGACGATAGAGCTGACGACGATCAGGGGGACACCGCGAAGACCGCAGAAGAAGGCGAACACGACGCAGAGCGTGGACTCCCACAGAAGGGCCTGGCCAGTCAGGAACACATACTTAAACTTGGTGAAACGAGCGAGAATGATGTTCACCACGAAGATGCCAGCGAGGCAGATGGCGATCTCGGAACCAAGGCCGAGGTCGGTCATTGCCTGACCGTTGATGCCCTCGATGGAAGCGACGACGGCGGTCATGCCGTTGAAGCCGAAGGCGGAGTTGAACATATCGCCAAAGTAGGCAAGAGAGCCCTGCATGACGCTCGAGCCGGCAGCCAGAACAAGGAAGCCGAGCATCGTCTTAAACGTGCCGAGCAGCACGTCGTTGACCGGCTTCTTCTGAAGCACAAGGCCCAGGCAGGCGACGAGGCCGATAACAACGGCGGCCTGCGTCAGGATGTTATTGATAATAAACTCAAGAACAGCCATGTTGTACACCCCTTTTTTCTCATGTACATTTCTATCAATCTAGGCGAAAAGACTCTTACTCTAGGACGCCCATCTCCTTGAGCACCGGAGTCAATTTCTCCTCGATTTCCTTCTTATCGACAAGACGCTTAAGGAACACGCAGGGAAGACCGGTGTTGTAGCTCTCAATCTGCGTCTTGAAGTTCTCGGCAGCGACAATCATGTCAAAGCCCTTGGAGGCACCCGCGGCGCTGGAAACGCTGTCGTGGTCCATCTTGCACTGGACCCCGAGCTTCTTCATAACCTGCTCAATAGCCATCTGGCAGGCAAAGCTGCTTCCAAGACCATTGCCGCAGCAGCACAAAATCTTGACCATGTTCATTTCCTTTCCTTTTGGGGCACGCGCCCCGCCTCGGGTTAGATGCGGGCGAATACATAGACTCGCCCGCACCAAGCGACGCTGTTTTACGCCGCCGCACCCGTAAATGCCTGATAAATCTCGTCGGCATCATCAGAAGCGACGATCTGCGCAATCTTGTCCTCATCCATAAAGATGCCAGCAAGTACCTGCATAGCCTCAATATGTGAATTGGAATCCTCTGCCGCAAGCGCGACCAAAAGACGAACATCGAAGCTGTCTTCCGAGAACCTAACGGGCTTCTTCAGGACCGTCACGGCAAGCTGACCTTTAATGCAGCCGTCCTCGGGACGGCCGTGAATCAGCGCGACGTCTTCGGTGAGCACGTAGTAGGGACCCATCTCGTTGGTAGCGCGGATGATCTCATCCGCATAGCGATCCTCGACGTAGCCGCCCTCGTTGAGCGGGGCGATTGCAAGCTTGATCGCGTCCTGCCAGGAATCGACAGAATCGACAAGGCGAACGTTTTCGCGCTTGAGCATCTCCGTAATCTGCATCGGTGCGCCTCGCCCCTAAGCGACGATATTCTTGAACAGGCTGATGCGGTGCTCGACAACCTCTTCGACGGCCTTCTGAGCAGGCATAACCATGTTGCGGTTGGAGGCGTTCTCCTTGAGCTCGTCATAGCACTGCTTGGAGGTCTTGTTCCAGTTGACGAGCAAATCGGTGCCAACATTGAACTTGCGGATACCCAGGTCGATGACGTGACGGACATCCTCGTCCTTAACACCGGTACCGCCATGGATGACCAGGGGGAAGCCGTTCACGGCATCACGGATCTTCTCGAGCTGATCGAAGGAGATGTTGGTCTTGGACTTGTACTGGCCATGGTTGGTACCGATAGCGACGGCAAGGGCGTCGATGCCGGTCTTCTCGATGAACTCGACAGCCTGCTCGGGATCGGTGTAGCGCACATCGGCATCGGCAACGGCGACGCCGTCCTCGGTACCGCCAACGGTGCCGAGCTCGGCCTCGACAGAAGCGCCGTGGGCCTGAGCCATCTCGACGATGCGTTTGGTACCAAGGATGTTCTCCTTGAAGGGAAGCGCGGAGCCGTCAAACATTACCGAGCTATAGCCGGCCTCGAGAGCCTTGCGGATCTCGTCGAAGTTCTTGGCGTGGTCGAGGTGAAGAACGACGTTCACGCCATACTCCTCGGCCATGGACTTGCACACAGCAACCAGGTTGCGGTGACCGACATAGCTGGCGGTGCCCTCGGAGGTCTGGATGATCACGGGGGTGTGCAGGCGAGCCGCGACGCGGATAATCGACGGGCACATCTCGAGGTTATGGGTGTTAAAAGCACCGACGGCCATGTTGAGCTGGTTGGCCTCTGCCAGGACTTCGCGCAGGGTTACGTACATAGTGTTTGCCTCCTGTTGTCTCCACTGGATGTATCAAGTGGCGACCGCACAGGGGGTACCGGCCGCCGTTCTTGACCGACAATTAGATTATCATAAACGTCCGTATATTCGGTTGTCCGCATGATATTTCGTTTGATATGCCCCGTATTGACCGTTCACCTGAATTTTTCGACCGTTTACCCGCTAAAAAAGGCACCGCAACCCATGCGGATGCCCTTGGCTGCCAGCCGCTCTCAACCAAAACGGAATGCAAACTCAATTGGCTCGGTTCTACCTCGATCTAGCCATACGTCAAATATGAGGCAAATGAATCCGTAGCGTTTGTCCCAAATCTTAAGTATTTGTTCGATAGAACGGCCCTCGGCGGCTCCTGCTAGACTGGTAGACTCCCAACCGTCCGTCCAGGAGTCACCATGTCGCGCAAGTCCGCCTACAAGCAAGCACTTTCTATCGGCACCGCTGTGGTGCTGGGGTTTGCGCTGTTTACGGGATCGCTCGACGGGGCGCCCAGACTGCTCTCGCCGCAAAGTGATGAACAGGCGGCGGCTCTGGCCGAGAAGCAAGACGAGAGTCCCAGCCGCACCGACGACGAGGCAGACCTGGTTGCCCGACTCGAATCGGGAACGGCAAACTCCACAGACTCCCAAAACAGCCCGAACTCTGGCGACAAGCCACATTCCTCCGCACCCGACACCGGTGATGACGCTTCCGCGGACAGCGCCGCCACCCCCATCGACGAGGTCGAAAACCCCAATCTCGACCGCGCCCGCGGCGTATACCTCAGCAGCATTCCTGACTACGCGGGTAACCCCTATGTTGCCCTGCGAGCCGACAGCACGCACCCGTTGGGCACACCATCATTCACGCTCGATGAATACGAGCGCGCCGCCGAAGAGGGCTGCTTTAAGAAGTTCTCCAAGCTCGACAGCCTGGGCCGCACCCGCAAAGCGCTCGCTTGCGTGGGCCCCGAATCGCTCGGTCAAGGCGAGCGCGGCGATATCTCGCGTATCCATCCCGCCGGATGGCGCCAGCAGCGCTACGACTTTATTCCGGGCCAGAGCCTCTACAATCGCTGTCACCTCATCGCCTGGTCGCTCTGCGGCGAAAACGCCAACCGCAAGAATCTCCTCACCGGCACGCGTTATCTCAACGAAACGGGCATGCTGCCATTTGAGGAGCAGATTCTCGGCTACATCCGCGAGACGGGCAACCATGTGCTCTACCGTGTCACGCCCATGTACAACGAAGAGGAACTCGTCTGCCGTGGCGTGCGTCTTGAGGCGCAATCGGTCGAGGACCACGGCAAGACCCTGTGCTTCCACGTGTACTGCTACAACCTGCAGCCGCATGTGCAGATCGACTACGCTACCGGCCGCAATCAGGCCTCGGGAGACTAGGGCCGGCCAAGCTGCCCCAAAACTTAAAATGAACCGTTTTCCTCCATCCCCCAGGGATCAAAAAGGGCCGCCCTGGATTGCCCAGAGCGGCCCTTGCATCGGCATGTATGTTACAGGCAACGCCCAACGCTACTTGGCACGGCCCTCCTCATAGCGCTCGACCAGCTTGGCCTGAACGTCATAAGGCACCTGCTCATAGCCCGCAGGCTTCATGGTAAAGTCGCCCGTGCCGCGCGTGATGGAGCGCAGACGCGTCGAGTAATCCGTCAGCTCGGCGAGAGGCGCCTGAGCGATGACCACGGTGTCTCCGCGCTCATCGGTCTCCATACCCGTCACGCGACCGCGCGAGGCCGAGATGTCGCCCATCACGGCGCCGGCGTAGCTCTCGGGGATAGTCACCGTGATTTCCTCGATGGGCTCCAGCACCACCGGGTCGGCATCGGCGCATGCCTTGCGCAGGCCGATGCGAGCCGCCGCGCGGAACGCCATCTCGTTGGAATCGACGCTGTGATACGAGCCGTCGTACACAGCCACGCGAATGCCCGTAAGCGGGTAGCCGGCAATGATGCCGTCCTTCATGGTCTCCTGAACGCCCTTGTCCACGGCAGGGATCAGCGAGCGCGGAATGCGGCCGCCTACGACCTCGTCCACAAACTCATAGCCGTCGCTCGTACCGTCGGGCCCAATGAGCGGCTCTACGCGCAGCCAGCAGTCACCATACTGGCCGGCGCCGCCGGTCTGCTTCTTGTGGCGGCCCTGGGCAGTTGCCGTGCGGCGAATGGTCTCGCGATACGGGATGCGAATCGGCACGCTCTTGGCCGCGACCTTGGTACGGTCCTCAAGACGATTGAGCAGGACCGAAACCTGCGCCTCGCCCACCGCCGAAATGATGGTCTGGCCGGTCTCCTCGTCGCGGTCGATGCTCATGGTCGGATCGGCCTTGCATGCCTTCTCGATAAACGTGTAGAGCTTCTCTTCGTCGCCGCGATTCTCGGCCTCGATGGCGATGCGGTACTGCGAGTTGGGGAACTTAAACGCCGCAGCCTCGACCTTGCCGGTAATCGAGAGCGTATCGCCCGTCTCGGCCGCCAGCTTGGGCGCCACGATGATATCGCCGGCATAGGCGTGACCGACCTCGGTCATGTCGCGGCCGCACATCACATACAGGTGAGCCAGACGATCGCTCTTGCGGGTGCGCGCGTTGATCAGCTCAAGGCCCGGCTCAAGCGTGCCCGTCAGCACCTTGATGAAGCTGATGCGACCCTGCTGAGGATCGGCCAGGGTCTTAAACACAAACGCCACCGGGCGGTCATCGTCGCTCGAGATCTTGAGCGAATCACCGTCGATGAGCGGCATCTCGCCGTAGTCCGTCGGCGCCGGGAAGTACGTGGCGATGTCGTCCATCAGCGAGTTGACGCCCTGCTCCTTAATGCAATCGCCCGCAAAGACCGGCACAAAGATGCGCTCGGCGATCGCCTTCGACAGCAGGCCTTCAAGCTCCTCCTGCGTCAGCGTCTCCTCGCCTTCCAAGTACTTCATCATCAGTTCGTCGTCAGCCTCGGACACCAGCTCGCACAGATGGTCATGGGCCTCCTCGGCCTGGGCACGATACTCCTCGGGAATCTCCGACTCAACGGCTTCGGCGCCGTTGCAATGGCGCGCCTTCATGCGCACCAGGTCAATGATACCGTCAAAGTCCTCTCCCTCGCCCCAGGGAAGGGTCACGGCGCCCAGGCGCGTGCCAAAGCGCTCCTGCAGCAGGTCCATCGTGGTCGCAAAGCTGGCCTCGGAGCGCGACAGGCGGTTTACGAACACCGCACGCGCCAGACGCAGGTCCTCGGCGGCATACCAGAGCTTAACCGTCGTAGGCTGCGGGCCGGCCTCGGCGTCGACCACAAACAGAGCCGTCTCGCAGACGCTCATCGCGGCAAAGGCGTCGCCGATAAAATCGGGGTAGCACGGGGCATCGAGCACATTGATGCGCGCACCCTTCCAGTCGATCGGCGCAATGGTCGTCGAGATGGAAAACGCACGCTTGACCTCTTCGGGGTCATAGTCGAGCGTGGGCTTGGTGCCGTCGTGGCCGCCCAGGCGGGCGGTCTTGCCGGAAAGGTGGAGCATGGCCTCGGCGAGTGAAGTCTTGCCCACCCCACCTTGGCCTACGAGCACCACGTTCCTTACATTACCGGTCTTGGGAGCACCCATGATGACCTCCTTGCAGGGCCGCGCGCAATGCGCGACGCCAACGGGGAGAGTTCGCGGTCGATGCCGTCCCGGGAGCAGCATGGTCGGCAGCCGATCCGGCTCACCCTCCAAATGTCCTATGCCACCACCCTACCCTCGTGGGCGACTGTCCATGCACACCTTTCGGCGCACGTATGAATACGGGCGGCGAGAGGAGGGGGCAAACGCCTGAGGCGGTTATTAAGCCCCATCGGCGCAAATTAAAACCGCCGCAGGCCATAAGACCTGCAGCGGTTTCGCCTCAATGTCTACTTGAGCCTATCCCTCGATACGGCTCAGGAACTCGCGTGTGCGCCGTTCGCGCGGATGGCCGATAACCTGCTCGGCAGGACCCTCCTCGACAATGCGACCGCCGTCCATAAAGACCACGCGATCGGCAACATCGCGCGCAAACTGCATCGCATGGGTCACGATCACCATCGTCATATTCTGCGCGGCGAGGTCTTTAATGACGCGCAGCACCTCGGCCGTTAGCTCGGGATCGAGCGCCGAGGTCGGCTCATCGAAGAACAAGATCTCTGGATCGAGCGCCAAGGCGCGCGCAATACTCACACGTTGCTGCTGACCGCCCGAAAGCTCGCATGGCACCTTGTTCTCGTTGCCCGTAAGCCCCATCTGCGCGATCAACTCACGCGCACGTGCTTCGACCTGCTCGTGCGGGCGCTTGAGCACGCGGATCGGAGCGTCGGTAATGTTTTTCATCACGGTAAAGTGCGGGAACAAATTGTAGTTCTGAAACACCAGGCCAAAACGCGAGCGCGCCTGCTTGGGCACATCGCCTTTCGCATACACCGTGCCCGATCCCGCATCCGTCGCAACGGCTAGATCACCAAACGAAAGCGAGCCGCCGTCAAGCGTCTCGAGCAGCGTTGCGCAGCGCAACAGCGTTGACTTACCGCCGCCCGAAGGTCCGATAATCGCCACGACCTCGCCGCGCTTTACCTCGAGCGAGATATCCTTGAGCACCTCATTGCCACCAAACGCCTTGCGCGCGCTCGTTATATTCATTACCGTTCCGGACACGGGAACCTCCATGTGTTTGAAAAGCACGACGGAACAGGCTAGTCGTGGTAGTAGTCAAGTCGCTTTTCGGCGGCGCCCAGCAGCATCTCGACCACAAAGTTAAAGACCCAGTAGATCAGTGCCGCAATCGCAAACGGCACCATGCTCACTTGCGAGGCAACCAGTGCCTTGGCCGTCGAGAACATCTCCCCCACGCCGATGGCAAACGCCAGCGACGTGTCCTTGACCAGCGTGATGATTTCGTTGCCCATCGCCGGCAAAATGCGCTTGGCGACCTGCGGCATCACAATGTACAAAAACGTCTGCAGGTGTGAGTAACCCAGCACCTCGGCGGCCTCATATTGACCACGCGGGATAGACTGCAAACCCGAGCGATAGATCTCGGCAAAGTAGCCGGCATAGTTGATGATGAATGCCACGACGCACGCTGTCCACTTGGAATCGGGCGTGAGCGAAATACCAAAGACGTAATACGGAGCAAAGTAGATGGCAAACATCTGCAGCATGAGCGGCGTACCGCGCATGACCGAAATGTAGATGCGCGCAATCCAGCGCAGCGGCGCGATTTTGCTCATGCGCATGAACGCCACGGGAATTCCCAAGGGAATCGAGCCCAACAGCGTGAGCACAAACAACTGCAAACTGACCAAGAAACCCTGGCCAAGCATCTGCATCATGACCTGAATAGACAACCCAAGCTCTCTTTCACAGCAACAGAACAGCAGGTGTTAATTGAAATAGGCACAGTGCCCAAGATTGCGAGCGACAAGCCCGACGAAGCGTACTTTGGTACGCGAGGAGGGTTGGAGCCGCAAGGTTGGGTGCTGTGGCTATTTCAAAACCCAGTTGTCGAAGGATAGACCGTAGCTCGCGTACTTGTCGCACAGGTCCTTGACTGTACCGTCCTCATAGAGCGCCTTGAGCGACTCGGTCACGGCGTCGGCCGACTTGGTATCACCCTTCTTAAAGCCAACGGCGTAGTGCTCGCTGGACAGCGGCTTGTCAAGTTGCGTATAGGCATCGGGCTTGGCGGCAAGCTGATACTGGGCGATCGAAAGGTCGCAGGCCACCGCATCGACCGCGCCGCTCTCGAGCTGCATGAAAGCCGTGTTGTACTCGCCGATGGTATCGAGCGTGGCAAACGTCGCCGCCAGATCCTTCTGGTCACCCTCTAGCACATCCTGGGCAGCAGAATCGATCTGGGTAATCACGGTCTTGCCGGCAAGGTCGTCCCAACTCTTGATGCCCGCATCCTTCTTGACCACCAGCACCTGCTCATTGAGCATGTACGGCTCGGAGAACGTGTAGTCGTCCTCGCGGCCCTCCATGGTAAAGCCGTTCCAGATGCAGTTGATGGCGCCCGAGTTGAGGAGCGTATCCTTGGCGTCCCAGTCGATGGCCTCGTACTTGACCTCCCAGCCCTGCTTATCGGCAACTGCCTTGGCCAAATCGAGATCAAAGCCGGTGTACTCGCCATCGTCGCCCACAAAGCCATACGGAGGATAGGACTTGTCAAAGCCCACCACGAGCTTCTTAGACTCCACAGCGCCCTTGGCGTCCTTTGCCGCGGCAGAGCCGGCAGTGGAACCCTTGTCGGCACCACCGCCGCAGCCGACAAGACCAAGGCCAAGCACCGTGGCGAGCGAGCCGGCTAGACCAACAAACTGACGACGAGACATATCGGTATTCATGGTATTCCCCCTTGATGGCACTTTAGCTAAGTAAAGTGAGTCATGTAACGTTCAGAATCATACACTTTAGCGTGATAGAGCACAAGGCGAGTTTGCCCGCCGCGTGAGGGGTGTGGGGGTTAAGTTTCCTGCTCTACAGTCCTGCTCACGACGGAGGCCACATTAAGTGGCCTCCTGTTCGTGCGGAACTCGCGATAAACTTAACCCCCACACCCCTCACGCGGCGGGCAACCGTCGTTGGGCTTATCACTGACACGATTAAACCGCTTGCATATCGTCTGCTGGCTTGGCACGGTACAATACTTGCAGCTTTAATTCATGAATTAGTGGAGTTATTGATGGCAGAATCTCGTGCGGAGCGTAAGGCTCGTCGTGCTTTGATCGAGGCGGCTGAGGGGTCGGAGGAGAAAAAATCTTCCAAGAAATCCAAGTCGTCTCAGGATGCGAAGGGCAGGCCGGCCAAAGGCAAGGCTAAGTCCAAGCGCCCCAGCTTTCGTCGGGGCGAGGATAAGGCGCCTCAAGCTCGTTCCAAGCGCTCGCATAATGAGTCGTCCCGGTCCGCTCATAAGGCCGTTGATCCCAAGTCGCCTTGTTCCATCATGAAAGCTTGCGGTGGATGCACGGCGCTCAACAGGCCTTATAAGAAGCAGCTGGCGACCAAGCAAGCTGCTATGGATGAACTTTTTGCTGCTCTTTGCGAGCGTGAGGGCATAACCGTCGATCCCATTCGCGGTATGGACGTTACTCTGGGCGACCCGGGCAAATATCCTGCGCCGCGTGGTTTTCGCCATAAGGCCGCCACTCCCTTTGCCCCCGGCAAAGGGGGCGCTGTCCGCTGCGGCTTTTTTGAGCGTGGCACGCACAGAATCGTCGCTGTTCCCGAATGCCCCGTCGAGGCACCGGGAGCCCGTCAGATTCTTAACGGCATTGCGCGTGAGGCCGAGCGCCTGCACATTCCCGCCTTTAACGAGGACAAGCATCTGGGCCTGCTTCGCTATGCCGTCGTTCGCTGCGGCTGGCGCACCGACCAGATCATGATCACCCTCGTTACCGCCCAGCGCGACCTGCCGCATGCGCAGGAATTCTTTGAGGCCATCGCCGCACTCGATCCGCGCATCGTTACCGTCGCCCAAAACATCAACGGACGCCCTGGCAACGCCATCCTGGGTGAGGAAACCCACATCGTGTATGGCGCTGAATGCATGCGCGACCAGCTACTCGGCTGCGAGTTCGATATCTCCCCCACCGCGTTCTACCAGACCAACCCGCAGCAGACCGAGCTGCTCTACCAGCTCGCTATCGACGGCATGGATCTGCACCAGGGCGATGTTCTCATGGATGCCTACTGCGGCAGCGGCACCATCGGTCTTTGCGCAGCTAAAGAAGCTCAGAACAAGGGCGTCGGCATCATGTTACTTGGCGTGGAGCGCAACCCGGCGGGCATTGCCGACGCACGCCGCAACGCCGAGCTCAACGGTCTTACCCGCAGCGCCTGGTTTATGGCCGACGATGCCACCGACTACATCCTAGATGCCGCCGACAACAACGAGCGCGTCACCGTCCTTTCCATCGATCCGCCGCGTGCCGGCTCTACCCCCGAGTTCCTCGAAGCCGCCTGCGCGCTTAGACCTCGCCGCATCACCTATATCAGCTGCAATCCCGTTACCCAAGAGCGTGACCTGCACCAGCTCCTCGGCGGTGGCTATCGCCTGCTCAAGATCACGCCCGTCGACATGTTCCCCCATACCGACCACACCGAAACTGTAGCGGTCCTCGAGCGCCGCTAATCCACCGGCACAAGAAGGGGGCGACCCGTCTGGGCCGCCCCCTTACTTGGTTTATGAACTCCGCTACATCCTCTTGCGCAGGTCACACACGCCGGCTGCCGCCATCTCGCGCAGTAGCGTCTCGCGGTCGCGCGTCACGATCAAATCCAGCGGAAAGTGAATCTCGTCGAGCATCTTGCGCGCTTGGTCGAGCTTACCAATTGCCATACCAATGTGCGCATCGGTCGAGACGCCAATCCCCACGCCCAGCTCGGCGCACCGCTCGGCAATCTTGCGGCACACGTCCCAATGCTCGGCATCCGCGCCATGCTCAAGACTGTGATTGTTGATCTCGATGATCTTGTGCTTGGCCTTAGCAGCAAGCAACACCTCGTCGATATCGAACGGCACGCCCGATCGACCCGTATGCCCCAGCATAAACACCTTGGGGTGCTCCAGAGCATTGATATACATCTCGGTCGTCTGGGCCAGCGTCGCGCCTTCAGCGAACTGCGGATTATGCACGCTTGCAACCAAATAATCCAAATTACGCGTAACCCGATCGAACAGCGAATACTGACGGCTGTACGAATCGCCGGCAATATCGAGCGTGACAGGAGTGTCCTCGCCAAACAGACTTCCGTCCAGCGAAACGATATCGGCCTCGGCGCCACGCAGCACCAACACGCCGCTCCAAATGCGCGGCCATATATCCTGGTTGATAAAGAACTGGTAACTGCGCAGGTCATTGGGACAAGCCGTAACCATAGAGCTCAGATGGTCGGCAGATCCAAGCACCTGCAGGCCACGCTCTGCCGCCCAGTACACATTCTCCTCAATGGTCGAATATGCATGCGCAGAGAACATCGTATGGGTATGAATGTCACAGGAAAGCAGGTAGGGCATCAGGTCTCCTTATCCGGTATGGCCGTCGCGTATATTCATTGTACGCATAGCCTTCGATAGTCGTAAAACCGCTCCATCCCAAAGACACAACGTCCATGACAACGGGGTCCGGTTTAACACCAAACCCCGTTTCACGTAAAACATTGTAGGCAGAGCGCTCTGCTTTTAACGATACTCGTCCGCCAGCTGTTTCCAAGCGGGTAGCGAATTGATAATCGTTTCGTAACTCACGCAATAACCCAAGCGGAACCAACCCGGCATGCCAAAGCTATCCGAAGGCACCGCGAGCAACTCATACTTCTTTGCACGCTCGCAAAAAGCGTTTGCGTCGGGCTCGAGCGCCTTCACCCACAGATAGAAAGCGCCGTCCGGCTCAACGTAGGTGTAGCCGCACTCCGCCAATGCGTCGGTGAGCGCCGTTCGGTTGCGAGCATAGGCTTCGACATCACTCGGCTCATCGATGCAATCGATAATCACGCGCTGGAAGAGCGCCGGTGCGCACACAAAACCCAGTGTACGGGCGGCACCGGCGACGGCCGGCATAAGGCGAGCAGCCTGCGGATTGGTGTTGGGAACCAAGATCCAGCCCACACGCTCACCCGGCAGCGAGAGCGACTTGGAATACGAATAGCACACGACGGTGTTCTCGTAGATCGAGGGTACCCAGGGCACCTCAGCACCGTACACGATCTCGCGGTACGGCTCATCCGAGATGAGCATAATCGGATTCTCGGGATCACGCTTGGCATTGACCTCGCGCAGAACATTGGCCAGTCGTGTCAGCGTGTCGCGCGTATATACGGCACCGGTCGGGTTGTTGGGCGAGTCGATAATGACGGCCGCCGTCTTATCAGTAATCGCCTTGAGCACGTTGCCCACACTCAACTGAAACGTGTCTTCATCGGCGGGTGCCTCAACACACGTACAGCCGGCCTTCTCAATCCACACGCGATACTCCGGAAAGTACGGGGCGATAACAATGACCTCTTCACCGGGGTTGGTAACAGCGTTGAGCGTGCAGGTGAGCGAAGCCGCCGCACCCACGGTCATAAAGACATCTTTACCCTCATAGCTCGTGCCAAAACGACGGTTGAGCGACTCGGCCACAGCGACACGACATTGCGGCAGGCCTGGTGCGGGCGTGTATCCGTGCAGTTGGTCGCTCGGCAGCTCCAAGGCCTTTTTGATGGACTCCGCCACGGCAGCGGGCGCCGGAACACTCGGGTTGCCCAGCGAAAAATCGAATACGTTCTCCGCACCGATCTGTGCCTTGCGTTCAAGTCCATAGCTAAAGATCTCGCGGATGATAGAGCTTTCCGCGCCGCGAGCAAACATGGTTTCGTTGATCATCTGTTCCCCTTTCGCATAGGCGGTATTGTACGCTTTAGTCAAGCAAAGTACCGCAGCAATGTTAATTGGGGACAGACTTAAATGCGTGAAAACGCTCATTTAAGTCTGTCCCCAATCAACATATCGCTCAAAAGAAAAAGCCTCCGCAGGTTTCCCCGCGGAGGCTCTCGCGACAAAGACTACTCGTCGGCCTCGGTGTCGCCATCGGCCTTTTTTGTGTCAGCAGCCTCGACATCGTCAGCGCTATCGGATGCGACTTCGGCATCTTCCTGCATGGCCGCCTGCGCAAAAGCTGCGGCATCAGCTGCCAGCTCCTCCTCGCTCATACGAGGCGCGCGCTTTTTGGTCGGCACGCCGCCCGCCTTGGCGTTGCGCTCCTCCTTGGCTGCCAGAATGTCGCCCTCGCGCTCAAGGTAGGCATCCCAGTCGTTGTCGAGTAGGGCGTTCACGGCGTCGCCTTCGACGGTCTCGCGCTCAAGCAGCACCTTCGCCATCAGATCGAGCTGATCGCGACGGGCATCCAAAATCTCAACAGCACGGCGATGGGCCTCACGCATGATGCGCTGAACCTCGATATCGATGCGGCGCGCCGTCTCCTCGGAGTAATCCTGGTGATCGGCATAATCGCGACCAAGGAACACCTGATGCTGCGCCTCGCCAAACACTTGCGTGCCCAGCTCCTCGCTCATGCCCAAACGCGTAACCATCTCGCGCGCCATCTTGGTCGCGCGCTCCAGATCGTTGCTCGCGCCCGATGTAATGTCATCGCACATGAGCTCCTCGGCAACGCGACCGCCCAAGAACACGGCAAGCTCGTCGAGCATCTCGTTCTTGGTCTTGAGGAAGTGATCCTCCTGCGGAAGCTGCAGCGTATAGCCCAGAGCCTGACCGCGGCTGACAATCGAAATCTTGTGAACCGGATCGGAGTGCTCCAGGATATGACCCACCAGAGCATGACCGCTCTCGTGGTAGGCAATCGTGGTGCGCTCGGCTTCGGTCATCACGCGCCCCTTGCGCTGCGGTCCTGCAATCACGCGCTCCATCGATTCTTCGACCTCGTCCATCGAGATCACGGAGCGATGACGGCGAGCGGCAAGCAGCGCGGACTCGTTGAGCAGGTTTGCCAGATCGGCACCGGTAAAGCCAACGGTCATCTGGGCGAGCTTCTCAAACTTAACGTCCTCATCCATTGGCTTGTTCTCGGCATGCACGCGCAAGATCTGCTCGCGCCCCTTCACATCCGGGCGGTCGACCGTAACCTGGCGGTCAAAACGACCGGGGCGCAGCAATGCCGGATCCAGAATATCGGGGCGGTTGGTCGCGGCGATCAGGATGACCGATTCGCTTTCCTCAAAACCGTCCATTTCGACCAGCAGCTGGTTGAGCGTCTGCTCGCGCTCGTCGTGACCGCCGCCCAGACCGGCTCCGCGCTGACGTCCCACGGCATCGATCTCGTCAATGAAGATGATCGACGGAGCCTGAGACTTGGCCTCCTTAAAGAGGTCGCGCACGCGGCTGGCGCCGACGCCCACGAACATCTCGACAAAGTCAGAGCCCGAGATGCTAAAGAACGGGACACCGGCCTCTCCGGCAACGGCCTTGGCCAGTAGCGTCTTACCGGTACCCGGAGGGCCCACCAGCAAAACGCCGCGCGGGATCTTGGCACCCAGCTTGCGATAACGGTCCGGATCGCTCAAGAAATCGCGAATCTCTTCGAGCTCCTCAACAGCCTCGTCCACGCCGGCAACGTCTTCGAACTTGACCTTGGGACGCGTAGCCTCGTTGGTCTTGGCGTTGGTCTTGCCAAACTGCATGTTCCTATTATTAGCGCCCATCATCTGGCGCATAAAGTAGAACATGATGGCGATCAGGGCAATCGTCGGCAGTACGCTCATCGCCAAGTCGCCCCAAAAATCGGGGTCGTTGGTGTTGACGATGTACTTAGTGTCGGGATGCTCCGCCATGAGCTCGGCAAGCGAATCGGAGCCGACATAGGTCGAGGAAAAGCTCTTGAGCTCACTCGTGTCGCCCTTGTCCTTTTTCGCCTTCCAGTAATGACCCGTCACGCTTCCGTCCTGAACCGTATAGGTCAGATCTTCGACGCGATCCTGCTTGATGGCGCTCACCATCTCGCTCGTCGCGAGCTTAACGGTATTGCTGGAGCTGGCAAAGCCGGAGCCCATATTAAAGAAGGCGTAGCCCAGAAGTGCGCAAGCCAAAAGAAAATACAGCCAGCCCGTACGTGTGGGTTTCTTGCCTCCGGGCATCCCCGGAATCTTAGGGTCCCGGGGTGTCTGGGAATTGTAGTCGTTACGGTCGTCGGGCATCTTACGAATAAACCTCCGGTTTCAAAATGCCCAGATACGGAAGGTTACGATAGCGCTCGGCATAGTCGAGGCCGTAGCCCACCACAAAGGCATCGGGGCAATGGGTTCCAACATACTTGGGTGTAATGGCCGAGATGCGGTCCTCAACGTCCTTCCACAGGAAGGCGGCGACCTCCAGAGAAGCGGGCTTGCGGCTCTCAAGGTTCTTCATCAGATACTTGAGCGTCAGGCCCGAGTCCAGAATGTCCTCAACGATCAGCACGTCACGACCGCGGATATCGATATCAAGGTCTTTAATGATACGCACGATGCCCGAGGACTTCACACCGTCGCCATAGCTCGAAACGGCCATGAAATCGATATTGGTCGGCAGCTCGATCTTGCGCATCAGGTCGCCCATAAAGACCACAGCGCCGCGCAAGACCGCAATCAGCACCAGATCCTTACCCGCGTAGTCGCGCGTAATCTCCTCGCCCAGGCGAGAGACGATACCGTCGATATCCTCCTGCGTAAACAGAACCTTCTCGATATCCGGATGTTGAGAAGCCATGACAACCCTTTCTTGTGCTTAATCGCCCACACACCGCCGTATGGACGCGAACTACACATTCTAGCAGCGCACGGGGTATATTTTCCAGCCCGTGCACCATCAGCGCGGGAATACCGTCAACGCCGCACAGAAAAACTGGTGCGAGGGGCTAATCCGCGTCAACCACGCGAAGCAGATAGGCCACACGCGTCGCCGCCGTGCACTTAAAGCGTTCGTCCGCGCGAACTCCGGCGACCCACACCACGACACCCCCCGGTGCCGTCCTTACCATGGGCACGCCGGTGCGCTCGGAAACGGGAATACGAGCCTCGCACAACAAGTCGGATACCTTCTTGCTTCGGCCACTCATGCCTAACGGGCACATCACGTCTCCCGGTGCGGGACCGTCCACCCACAGGCGCGCCAATCGCCCCTCGGCAGGAACCTCGCCGCGCGTGCCCGCCAAGATCCGCTCGCTATCGCTGTTGGCAAAACCCAGGGCAGCCGCGTCCACCAAAGCTGCCACTTCCCCAGCAGCCGCAAACTCACGGGCGCGGCGCACGATATCGCATCCCGGCTCAACGGCTATCGCTTCTGTGACCAGCATACGTCCCCCGCCCAACGACATACGGCCGGGTATGGTAATCCAGTCCGCAACCAAGCCCTCACGAGCCGCCGGCGCCTTAAACGCCAGCATGCCAAACTCAACACGTGCGTCAATCCCCGCCGGAAGCGTAACCGAACCCGCACCCTCGGTAACACAGGAGAGGACTCGCTCCACATGGCGCATCTCTGGGCGAGCGTCCGGATCGATGCGTTTAATCGCCAGTCGCACGATGCGCCGCGCGATTACCACCTCGGCCGCAGCAAGGCGTCTGGCATCGAGCACCAGCGCGCCCGCTGCCTCTTTGCGCAGGCAGCTTCGAAACGCCTGTGCCGACAACTGGGATAGAAACGCATCCTCATCACCCAAGATCTCACAGGCGGCACCAATCGTCTTGCACACGCTCGCATTACGCTGCGCCAGCACTGGCATTACCCGGTGGCGAACGTAGTTTCGCAGATACGAGATATCTTCGTTGGTCTCGTCCTCGCGCCACGGCTGACCATGCACCTGCAGATAGCCCACAAGCTCGCCATGAGTTAGGTCGAGCAAGGGGCGTACCACAATATTCCTTCGGCGGGGAATGCTCGAGAGCCCAGCAGGGCCCGACCCCTTAATGGCGTTCATCAAAAATGTTTCCGCGCGGTCTGAAGAGGTATGGGCAGTACAGATGCGCGCCGCCGTTCTCGGCGCCCCCATCTTGGCACAAAGCTCGCGAACATACCTTCGCGCCGCGGCATAACGCACCTCGCGCGCAGCCGCCTCGATATTGCCCGACTCCCCATCAAAATAGGCGTGCTCCACGCACAGCGGCAAGCCATATTGTGCGCAGAGCTCGCGCACAAAGGCCTCGTCGCCGTCGGACGCCTTGCCTCGCAGGTGATGGTTTACATGAAGCACATGTAGGCGCTCGCGAGCAATGGGGGCAACGCCGCGTCCATCTTGGATATCCAGCTTTGATGTGCACGCCATAAGAAGCAGTGCCGTCGAGTCCGCACCGCCTGATACCATGAGCACCACAGGAGCAGCCTGCTGCCTCGTCCGGGTCTCATCGACTGCCCCGGGTACGGCATGGTGTCCGTAATGCTGTGATACCGTTGGCATTCGCTTCCTCCTCTATTCGTCAGCACTCATTGTATCCTTTGGAATCTTATGTCTCGCCTGCACCTTCATATCCTCGGCAGCGGCTCTAAAGGCAACTGCGCACTCATCGAGGGCCCGCAGGGGCTCATTATGGTCGATGACGGACTGTCCCGCCGCGAAACGCTCAAACGCATGGCTGAGCTCGGCCTTTCGGCAGACGACGTGTCCGCCCTTGTTGTCACCCATGAGCACAGCGACCACATTAAGGGGCTTGAGGTGTGGTGTAAACATTGGAACGGACCGGTCTTTTCCAGCAGGGGCACGCTCGCATCAAAGGAAAGCCTCGCACATCTGTCTGTTGAGGAATTCGACCCAGGTGACGCCCTCTCTATTGCCGGGGTCCACATTCAAACGTATTCGACATCGCACGACGTCGTCAATCCTGTCGGCTACCGTTTTGATGCCCAGGGTGATTCGGTTGGCTTTGCCACCGACACCGGCGAGTTGTCGAAGCGTGCCATCGATACACTCAGGGACTGTCGCATTCTCGCGCTCGAAAGCAACCACGATGTAGCCATGCTGCGTCAAGGAGACTATCCTCGCTTTCTTCAGGAGCGCATCCTGTCTGCAAAAGGGCATCTCTCCAACGATCAGGCCGCCAATGCCGCACGCGCGCTGGTAACCGATTGCACCGAGCAGCTTATCGCGATGCACATTAGCCAAGACAACAATCGCCCAAGCCTTACCGTCAAAAGCTACGCAAGCTCACTTGGGGCAACACTCGACAACGAGCTTGGTAGCACCGCCACCCGCGTTGAGGGGCCACATAAACTCACAATACGTCCCGCCGGGCAATATCGGCCCATGACCATTCAGTAGGCTGTCTCAAATAGAAAAGGGGGCCGGGAATCGCTTCCCAGCCCCCTTAACTCAGGCACCGATGTTAATAGCCGATAACGTTAGTCGATGAAAATCTTCGTAACGTTCTTCTTCTCGACAATCTTAGGAACCGTAACGGTAAGGATGCCGTCAGCATACTTTGCAGAAAGGCCCTCGCTCGAAGCATCCTTCAGGTACACACCGCGCGTCGCGCTGTAAGAGCAAAACTCCTTCTGCAGGTAGTTCTTGTCCTTGTTCTCTTCGCTCTCCTCAACATTCACGCTAATGGAAAGACGACCCTCATTGAGCTCAACGTCGATGTCGTCCTTCGCGACGCCGGTCAAATAAGCCTTGACCTCGTAACCGTCGCCCTTGTCCTCAACATCAACGGGAAACGCCTTGGAGGCGATCGAGTTGTTTGCCAGATCGGTCATATCATCAAACAGATCGAACAACGAGCTAGCAGAGGGACGAACACCAAAAACCGAACGATAAGGAACCATGCTTGCCATGACTACCACTCCTTTAAGGGACTGCCGAGCCATCTTCTAGGTGGCAGGGACTTCTTTTGACGCTTTAATATATGCCCATCCATTTCTTATATATACATTTTGATATAAAGTTTTTTGAGTCTCTATCTATAAGCATATCTAAGTCTGTGTGACTAAGGTTTAATGAGGTCAAGGTTCTTTGAACCGTGCCTTAAATACCAATGTGCCCTAGCTAAACAAAGCTGGGGCTTACAATGAGCGTATACACAATATTAATGACAACCTAAGGGCATCATGGACGATCAAGCCTCCGACAATTCGTATGATCAGATGCAGAACGATAAATCAACCTATCCGCAGACCATACGCTACCATCGTCCCCATATTTCCCAAGAGCCTATTGACGATACAGAGCCTGAATATGTAACTCGCAATCGTTATCAAACCCTTGAAGAATCTCAATCACGTCGCAAACACATGGGCGTCGCCCCGAGCGAATCGGCGTATCTCAAAGATGCCCCCTTATCCAAAAACAGCGCATGCAACCAGGAGCAGGCCCGAACACCCGCTAAGCAACAACGAAGAGAGCCTCGCCCTAAGCAGACCCTAACGCATTCTGCCCGCTATTTAGAGACGCCGAAGCAAGGAAAATCGATATTTATATCGTCTTGCAGACGACGCAAACAGCACCGGCTCCAAATCGCACTCTTGATCATTGCCATCGCGGCAATCGCACTGGTCATTCGTTTTATTTTCTTCAAATAGAAAAGACAATTAAGCCGTAGGGGCTTTAAGTTTACAACGCCCAAACGAAAAAGGGGGAGGCCGCTAGGCCTCCCCCTTCTCAGTCCAAGCGTACGGCTCGGTGCCGTCCACCGGTCAGCGGCGCCCTGGCCTCCCACGGGCTGGCCCCGCAGTACTCTCGGCGCGATGGGGCTTAGCTTCCGGGTTCGGAACGGGACCGGGCG